>JANMWN010000128.1:0-11153 GCA_031394045.1 Sporichthyaceae bacterium | reverse complement strand
GGAGGCGCGGGCGAGCTGGCGGTGGGACTTCGGCGACGGGACCAGCGGGGTGTTCACGGTGCCGGGCGGGGGCTGGCCGGACACCAGCGTCGCGCACACGTACCTGGCGCAGGCGGACTGTCAGGTACGGGTAACAGCGACCTGGGTGGGTCAGTTCTGGGTCGATGGTGCGGGCCCGTTCGAGGTGACCGGCCCGGACATCACCCAGACCGCGCCGCTGCTGGTCCCGGTCAAGGAGGCCCGCGCCGTCCTGGTCGGCTGAGGTCGTGTCGATCGTTGCTGCCGGAGCAACAAGAATCGACACCTACCTGGGTGGGAAGCGTCAACCGACGGGGCGGATCGCCTCGACGAGGGTGATGACGGCGAGCACGGCGAACAGGGTGCCCGCGATGCGGCGGATCAGGGTGAACGGCAGCCGGCGGGCCAGCTGGTTGCCGACCAGCACCGCGATCGCTGCAACGGTGCACAGCGCGAGCCAGGACCCGACGAACACGCTGAGGGGGCTGGACGAACGGGCCACCAGACCAGCGGTGAGCAGCTGCGACAGGTCTCCCCACTCGGCCGCGAACAGCACCAGGAAGCTCGTGAGCACTACCCGCCGCGGCCCATGCGCCGCGGCGACCTCGGTAACCGCGCGCTCCTCCTCGGCCAGCTCCTCCGACGCGTGCGCAGCCCCCCGGAACATCAGCCAGGACCCGAAACCGAACAGTGCCGCCACCACGAGCAGCACCGGCAGCCGAGGCAGCAGCGTCAGCACCCCGCCCAACGCCACCGCCACCAGGCACTGCACGAAGAACGCCAGCGCCACCCCCACCCAAACGGGCAGCGGCCGGTACCGGGCCGACAGCACGAGCGTGGCCACCAGCGTCTTGTCCGGCAGCTCCGCCGGGAAGATCGCGGCGAACGTCGTGGCCGCAACACCCAGGTCGAACGCGAGCGGCATCAGGACTGCCCCGGCATCAGGACCACTTCGACAGCGGAGCGCTGCCACCGCCTGGCTGCCGGTTGATGGGCGTGTGCGGGGCGACCGGTGCCGCTGCGCCTCGGCGCGGGCCGCTCCAGAGCGCGGGTACCGCGTCGATCATCGACGCCAGCTGGTAGGTGATCGCCTCGTAGTTGACCCGCCAGCCGCGAAAGTGCGGCCAGGCCTCCTCCGGCGTCCGCTCCATCGGGAAGCCCCCGCGTTCCAGCCGGGCGATGCCCAGCAGGAACTCGTCGTACGTCAGCTGGATCGGGGTGTCGGGGTCGGGGTCCTCCTCGTAGGCGATGCCCGTCGTCTTGGCCAGCGCGCGTACGCAGACGAAGCCCATCCGCACCGCCATCCGCGCCTCGCCCTGGCGCATCGACGGGTTGAGCGAGAGCTGCAGCGCCGCGGAGTCCATGACCGACAGCAGCCCGATCAGCCAGTTCCGCGACGGCTCCTGCGACCGGAAGTAGATCAGCACCGGGTAGTTGGAGTGGCTCTCGGAGACATCCGCGGACCAGTGCTCCCAGCCGCGGTAGAGCTCGGCCAGGTTGTCCAGCGACGAGACCGACGAGTGCCGGGCGAGGATCTCGGGCCCCCAGTTGGGCTCCCCGGCGCGCGAGTCGAGCAGCGTGACCTCGGCCTCGCGCCGGTTGTACGCGGCGTACAGCGCGGGCAGATACCCGATCTGCAAGCCGATGACGATCGGCCCGGTCATGGCCGCCGCGAAGTCGACGACGGTGAGCCGCGCGCGGTCGGTCGACGCGAAGCCGAGCGTCAGCACGCTCGAGCCGGCCTCGCGCAACGCCGCGGTCAACGCCAGGTCACCGACGGCATAGATCAGCAGCCCGTACCCGAGGAGGTAGAGCAGCAGCCATGAGACCAGCACGACGATGATCGTCAGGGGCGCCGACCAGGCCAGGATCTTGTCGCGGGTGGCATAGACCGTGCTGCGGTCGGCGACGAAACGGAACGGCATCGCCACGACCCGCGAGATCCGCCGGGTCAGTCCCGAGCGGAGCCGGCGGGGGACGACCAGGTTGCGCAGCACGCTGGACGTGGTACCCACGATGACGAACAGCCCGGCCAGCGCGGCCAGCACGTGCACGACGATCACGGCAGCAGTCCTTCCGTGTACGCGGCGGCCAACGCATCGGCGAGTACGGCCTTGACCGGTCGGCCGCTGGCCTGGGCCGCAGCGACGACGTCGTCGTACTCGGGCTGGGCGTTGACGATGACGCCGTCCAGGCTGGCCGTCTTGATGCGCACGGTGGATTCTCCTACCGGCACGGTGACCCACGCGCGTTCCAACGCACGTTTGTGTACGTCGTGCTCCCGCAGCCCGATTGCGGACGTCTCGGTGAACACGACGCGACGTACGTCGGCCAACGACGACGCGGGCGCGAGCACCGACAGCGTGTACGCGGGCCGCCCCTTCTTCATCAGGATCGGGGTCAGCCAGGCATCTGCGGCCCCCGCGGCGAGCAGCGCGTCGAGCACGCCTGGCCACAGCCGTGGGTCGAGATCGTCGACGTTGGTCTCGAGCACGCGCTGGGTGCCTGCACCGGTGGGGTCAGCCGAGCTGTCCGGGGCGCTGTCGGCCACGCTGTTGGCCACGCTGTCGGGACTGACCGCGTCCAGCAGCACCACGCGCAGCACATTGGGTACCTCATCAAGGTCGCGGCTGCCGGCCCCGTACCCACTGGCCACGACGACACCCAGCGGCATCGGGCCCCACGCCGACACCGTCGACGCGAGCAGCGCCGCCCCGGTCGGGGTGCACATCTCGTGCGGTGCGTCGCCCGAATAGATCGGCGCGCCCACCGCCGCGAGCAAGGACAGCACGGCCGGCCCCGGGACCGGTAGGAGGCCGTGCGACGCGCGCACCATGCCGCTCCCCACCGCAACCGCGGTGCTCACCGCCGAGGTGACGCCGAGCGCGTGCAGGGCGGCACAGGTGCCGACCACGTCGGCGACCGCGTCGAGCGCCCCGACCTCGTGGAAGTGCACCTGCTCGGGCGTCGTCCGGTGCACCTCCGCCTCGGCCGCCGCGAGCCGTCCGAACACGTCGAGGGCACGGGTACGTACCGGCTCGGCGAGGTCGGCAGACTCCAGCAGCAACCGGATGTTGGCCCAGGTACGGACGACGGTCGACGGAGGTACCCGCACGTGGGCCTTGGTGGCCGCCAGCCCTTGCCGCAGCACCTCCTCGGTCTCGATCATGACCCGTTCGGTGCCAACCGCGTCGACAGCTGCCTGCACCTCGGCGAGGGGTGCACCGGCATCGAGCAGCGCGCCGAGCAGCATGTCGCCGCTGGCCCCTGCGAGGCACTGGAACCAGGCGACCGTCACGACCCACCGGCCCGGCGAGCAACCCGGGCGGCGAAGACGCCTGCACCGAACCCGTTATCGATGTTGACCACCACGACGCCGGGGGCGCACGAGTTGAGCATGGCCAGCAGTGCCGCGAGACCGCCGTACGACGTGCCGTACCCGACCGACGTGGGCACCGCGACCAGGGGCACCCCGACCAGCCCGCCGACCACCGAGGGCAGCGCCCCCTCCATGCCGGCGATGACGATCAGGGCGTCGGCGTCGTCGAGCTGGTCGCGCACGGCGAGCAGCCGGTGGATGCCGGCCACCCCCACGTCGTCGACCCTGCTGACGCCCGCCCCGAACACCCGCACGGTGAACGCCGCCTCTGCTGCCACCGGGGCGTCGGACGTCCCCGCCGCCACGACGCAGACCGTCCCCCGTGGCTCCGGCAGCGGGCCGAGGGTGGCGGCGCGCGCGACCTCGTCGATGACCGCGGCGGGGAACGCAGCCCGTACCGCCACGAGGGACTCGTCCGGCAGCCGCGTGGCGAGCACGGCCCGGTCCGGGTGCGCCTCCGACAGCGCCCGCAGCAGCCCGACCGTCTGCTGGGGGGTCTTGCCCGCGCCGTAGACGACCTCGGGGTCGCCGGTGCGCTCGGCGCGGTGGGTGTCGACGCGGGCGTAGCCGAGGTCGCGGTAGCCCGCGCCGCTCTCGGTGCTCCCAGTGCTCCCTGTGCTCCCTGTGCTCCCTGTGCTTTCTTCGGCTCGCGTGGTCTCGTCCTGCGCCATGGTCGGACCTTAACGGCCGCTGCGGTGGAGGTGCTGCCGGTCCCGACGGCGGCACCTTCGCGGGCGGATACGCTGGCGACGTGTCGCTGACCCCCTCCGCCACCAGCATCGTCGCGGTGTCGGCTGCCGCCGTCGCAGTCGTCGGACTGGTGCTCGGCATCGCCGCCCAGATCAGGCTGCACCGCCTGCGCCGCTCCTACTCCGTGCTTCAGGGCACCGACGGTGAGGTCTCGTTCGTCGATGCGGCCGCCCGGACCAGTCGGCAGGTCGAGGCGCTGCGCGTCGAGGTCGACACCGTCACCGCCGGCCTCGAGGACGTACGTACCGACCTCGCGGACGCGATCCGGCATGTGGCCGTCGTCCGCTACGACGCCTTCGGGGACATGGGTGGCCGGCTTTCGTTCTCGGTGGCCATGCTCGACGACTCCGGCGACGGCCTGGTCTTCAGCTCGATAAACGGCCGGAGCGAGACCCGCACGTACGCCAAGGGGGTCAAGCACGGCTCCTCCGAGGCCAAGCTGTCCCCCGAGGAGGAGCAGGTCGTCAACTGGGCCCTGCGCGGTCATGCCGCGTCGCCCCCTCGGACCGGCAAGCAGGTCCGGCTCAGCAAGGGGGACAAGCCAGGCAGGGCGCCGCGCGAGGACCAGCCGAAGTCGTCGCTGCCGATGTCGGTCCAGCCCAAGGCGCTCGCCACGCCGGAGGTCGACCTCTCATGAGCGACGAGTACGCGTACCTCGGCCCGGCGGGGACGTTCACCGAGGCCGCCCTGCTCGACTGCCTGGGCCATGCCGGGTGGTCCGACGACGCGCTGCTGGTCCCCTGCGCCAGCGTCGCGGGCACCCTGGACGCCGTTCGTTCCGGCCGCGCCGTCGGGGCGATGGTTCCGCTGGAGAACTCGGTCGAGGGCTCGGTGGCCGCGACCCTCGACGAGCTGGCCTTCGGCTCGCCTCTGGTGATCCGTCGCGAGACGCACCTGCCCGTGGCGTTCGCCCTGCTCGGCCGACCCGGCAGCACCCTGGCCGACATCGCGACCGTGGCCAGCCACCCGCACGCCCAGCCGCAGTGCCGGCACTGGCTGCAGCAGAACCTGCCGGACGCGGAGTGGGTGGCGGCGGCCTCGAACGCCGACGCGGCCCGGCTGGTGTCCGAGGGGCGCTTCGACGCGGCGCTCGCGGGCGCGTTCGCCGCCGAGGTCTACGGCCTCGAGGTGCTCGCCGAGCCCGTCCACGACGTGGCCGGCGCCGAGACCCGGTTCGTCCTCGTGTCGCGGCCGGTGTCCCCGGAACCTGCGACCGGCTCGGACAAGACCTCCTTGGTCCTGGTCATCGGCAAGGACCACCCGGGCGCCCTGCTCGAGATCCTCACCGAGTTCGCCGTCCGCGGGATCAACCTGACCCGGATCGAGTCCCGCCCCACCGGCGGCGGTATCGGCGACTACTTCTTCTCGGTCGACGCCGAGGGCCACATCGACGAGGCCCGGGTCGGTGAGGCGCTGATCGGCCTGCACCGGATCTGCGCCGACGTGCGTTTCCTCGGGTCCTACCCTCGTGCCGACGGGGTGCAGCCCGCGCTCCGCCGCGGGGTGTCCGACGCCGAGTACAGCGAGGCCGGAGCCTGGCTGGCCCGGATCCGCGACGGCCGTTCCTGATCTTCTCGTACGCCTGCCCTCCTCAAGCGCCACCCCGCGCAGACCTACCTAGCCAAAAAGGAAGAACGGGCTGGGGTGAGGAAAGTCGTGCGCCGACTAGCTCGGCATGACCGTGGCCGTCGACGACTTCGGCATCGGCAACACCTCGAAGAGCCAGCTCGGCACGATGCCGTTGAGCACCATCAAGATCGACCGCTCCTCCGTCACCCATCTGGCGACCGACGTCTCCGGCCAGGTGCTGGTCAAGGCGATCGTCGAGCTGGCCCACCAGTTCGGGCTGATCGCCGTCGCCGAGGGCGTCGAGGACCAGGACGTGATCGAGCGGCTGCAGTCGATCGGCTGCGACATCGCGCAGGGCTACCACTGGTCTCGGCCGGTGCCTGCGGACGAGCTGCCCGCGGTGCTGGCCCGGTTGGACGTACGGCACGCCAGTACCTGACCCTGCGCCGGTACGCTCGTGCGGTGATCGACCTTCGCCTCGTACGCGAGCAACCTGACCTGGTCCGTGCGTCCCAGCGTGCGCGGGGCGAGGACGAGTCGCTCGTCGACGCCCTGGTCGCCGCGGACGAGCGCCGACGCGCCAGCGGGTCACGCTTCGACACCCTGCGTGCCGAGCAGAAGGTCGTCGGCAAGGACGTCGCTCGCGCCCAGGGCGACGACAAGGCAGCACTGCTGGCTCGGGCCAAGGACCTGGCGGTCGACGTACGCGAGGCCGAGACCGCTGCTGCCGCCGCCGCCGCCGAGGCCGAGACGCTGCTGCTCGCGCTGTCCAACGTGATCGACCCCGCCGCACCCGTCGGCGGAGAGGCCGACTTCGTCGTGCTGCAGACCGTCGGCACCCCGCGCGACTTCGCGGCCGAGGGCTTCGAGCCGCGCGACCACCTCGAGCTCGGGCAGCTGCTCGGGGCCATCGACGTCGAGCGCGGCGCCAAGGTGTCGGGGTCCCGCTTCTACTACCTCACCGGGGTCGGCGCGCTCCTTGAGCTGGCACTGGTTCAGCTTGCGATCCAGCAGGCGGTGGCGGCCGGCTTCACGCCGATGATCCCGCCGGCGCTGGTCAAGCCGGCCGCGATGGAGGGCACCGGGTTCCTGGGCCAGGCCGCCGAGAACGTCTACCGGCTCGAGGCCGACGACCTGTACCTCGTGGGCACCGCCGAGGTCCCGCTGGCGGCGTACCACATGGACGAGATCCTCGACGCGAGCGTGCTGCCGATGCGGTACGCCGGCTACTCCCCCTCGTACCGTCGCGAGGCGGGTTCGCACGGCAAGGACACCCGTGGCATCTGGCGGGTGCACTGGTTCGACAAGGTCGAGATGTTCTCCTACTGCGCGCCGGACGACGCGGCCGCCGAGCACCTGCGGCTGCTGGCCTGGGAGCAGGAGTTCCTCGGCCGGCTCGAGCTGCCGTACCGCGTCATCGACGTGGCCTCCGGAGACCTCGGATCCTCAGCGGCGCGCAAGTTCGACTGCGAGGCCTGGATCCCGACGTACGGCGACTACCGCGAGGTCACGTCCACGTCCAACTGCACCGAGTTCCAGGCGCGCCGGCTCTCGATCCGGATGCGCGACGGGGCTGGCGTGCGACCCCTGGCCACCCTCAACGGCACCCTCTGCGCGATGACCCGGATCATCGTGGCGATCCTGGAGAACCACCAGCAGGCGGACGGCTCCGTACGCGTGCCCGAGGCCCTGCGCCCCCACCTCGGCGGCCTCGACCTCCTCAAGCCCCTCGGCTGACCGCCTCGTGTCAGACCGAGCCGAGGCTATGACCTCGGCTGGGTCTGACACGAGCCGACTTCGCAGCGCGGGACCCCGCTAGCCGACGGCGGGAATCGTGGCCAGGCCCGCGGCGAAGCGCTCGTCGGAGACGACCTCGTCGGTCATCCGCCCGTCCAGGTACGCCTCGTACGACGCGAGGTCGAAGTGCCCGTGCCCGCACAGCGCCGTGAGGATCACCTTCTCCTGCCCGGACTCCTTGCAGGCCAACGCTTCGCGGACGCACGCGGCGAGCGCGTGCGTCGGCTCGGGCGCCGGCACGATGCCCTCGGTACGCGCGAACTGCACCCCCGCCGCGAAGCACTCCTGCTGACCGATCGCAATCGCCTCCATGAGCCCGAGCTCGTAGATGTGCGAGATCAACGGCGCCATGCCGTGGTAGCGCAGCCCGCCCGCGTGGATGGGGTCGGGGATGAAGTCGTGGCCGAGGGTGTGCATCTTCAGCAACGGCGTCATCCCGGCGGTGTCGCCGAAGTCGTACGCGTAGACGCCCTTGGTGAAGGACGGGCACGAGGCGGGCTCGACCGCGCGGATCGTCGGGTTCATCCGGCCGGCCATCTTCTCGCGCAGGAACGGGAACGAGAGCCCGGCGAAGTTGGAGCCGCCGCCGGTGCAGCCCACGAGCAGGTCGGGCGTCTCGCCGACCTTGGCCAGCTGCAGCAACGCCTCCTCGCCGATGATCGTCTGGTGCAGCAGCACGTGGTTGAGCACCGAGCCGAGGGCGTACTTGGTGTCCTCGGCCTGCGCCGCCACCTCGACCGCCTCGGAGATCGCGATGCCGAGCGACCCGGGGTGGTCAGAGTTCAGCTCGAGCTGCGCCCGACCGGCCGCCGTCAGCGCCGACGGTGAGCGGTGCACGGTGCCGCCGAAGGTCTCGATCATCAGCCGCCGGTACGGCTTCTGGTCGTACGACGCCCCGACCTGCCACACCTCGCACTCCAGGCCGAACAGGGCGCAGGCGTACGCGAGCGCGGTGCCCCACTGACCGGCGCCGGTCTCGGTCGTCAGCTTCCGCACGCCGGCCTTTGCGTTGTAGAAGGCCTGCGGCACGGCCGTGTTCGGCTTGTGCGAGCCGGCCGGCGAGCCGCCCTCGTACTTGTAGTAGATCCGGGCCGGGGTCCCGAGCGCCTTCTCCAGCCGGTGCGCGCGGAACAGCGGCGACGGCCGCCACTGGCGGTAGATGTCCAGCACCTCGCCGGGGATGTCGACGTAGCGGTCGCTGGTGACCTCTTGCATGATCAGGTCCATCGGGAACAGCGGCATCAGGTCCTCGGGCCCGACCGGCTGCAGCGTGCCGGGGTGCAGCGGGGGCGGGGGTGGCTCCGGCAGGTCCGGGATGATGTTGTACCACTGGGTCGGCATCTCGGACTCGTCGAGCATGATCTTGTGCTGGTTCACCGTCGCGTCAGCCATGCACGCACGTTAGCGGGGGAGCGGCCCGAGCGCGACGGCACTTCCGTGATTGGCTGGGCCGGTGACGGACGAGAGCACGGCCGCGATCCACCTCGTCGCCACCGACCTCGACGGAACGATCATCCGCCACGACGGCACCGTCTCCCCTCGGGTCGTCGCGGCCATCGCCGCTGTCGAGGCGCTCGGGGTGCCCGTCGTCTTCGTGACCGGCCGTCCGCCGCGCTGGATGGCCCAGGTGGTCGGGCTGACCGCCCTGCACGGCGTGGCCGTCTGCGCCAACGGAGCGGTCGTCTACGACCTGCACCGGGACGTCGTGCTCGAACGGTACGAGCTCGAGCCGGACCTCGCCCTCGAGACGGTCCGTCGGCTCCGGGCGGTCATGCCTGCGGTGGCCTTCGCGATCGAGACGGCGGACGGCTTCTTCCATGAGGCGGCGTACGTCCCCCGCTGGGCTGTCCCGGAGACGATCGAGTACCCCGACGCCGAGACCATGCTCACCGGGCCGGTCGCCAAGCTGCTCGTACGCGACGAGAGCAGCAGCGGTGACGCGATGCTCGCGCTGGCCCAGCCGGCGATCGGCCACCTGGTCACTGTCACGCACTCGAACGTCAAGGACTGCCTGCTCGAGGTGTCCGCGCCGGGCGTCACCAAGGCGACTACCCTCGCCCGCGTCGCGGCCGGGCACGGGGTCGATGCCAGCGCGGTGCTCGCCTTCGGCGACCAGCCGAACGACATCGACATGCTCGCCTGGGCGGGCACCGGGTACGCCATGGGGGGCGGGCACCCCGACGTCCTGGCCGTCGTGACGACCCACGCCGCATCGGTCGAGGACGACGGTGTCGCGCGGGTGATCGAGCGATTCCTGGCCGCCGGGGCGATACGGTCGCCCGGTGCCAGTGATCGAAGTACGCGGAGCGGCTAAGACGTACCGCCGCCGTGGCAAGCCCGCCGAGAAGGCCGTCGACGGGCTCGACCTGGTCGTCGAGGGCGGCGGCGTGCACGGGTTCCTCGGTCCGAACGGCTCGGGCAAGACCACGACGATCCGGATGCTGCTCGGCCTGGTGCGCGCCAACGCTGGCGAGCTGCGGCTCTTCGACCGGGTCGTTCCGCAGGCCCTGCCCGAGGTGATCGGCGACATCGGCGCCCTCGTGGAGACCCCGCTGTTCTTCCCGACGTTCACCGGCCGTCGCAACCTGGAGCTGCTGGCGATCACCGCGGGTGTCGGGCCGGCGCGGGTGGACGAGGTCCTGGCCACGGTGGGGTTGCTGGACCGCTCCTCCGACCACGTCAAGGGCTACTCCCTCGGCATGAAGCAGCGCCTCGGGATCGCCGCCGCGCTGCTCAAGAAGCCTCGGTTGCTGATCCTGGACGAGCCGTCGAACGGCCTGGACCCCGCGGGCATGGTCGAGATGCGTGAGCTGATCCGCGGGCTCGGTGCCGACGGGCGTACGACCGTGTTCTTGTCCTCGCACCTGCTGGGCGAGGTCGAGCAGGTCTGCGACCACGTGACCATCCTGGCCAAGGGCCGATGCATCGTCTCCGGTCGCGTCGACGAGGTGCTCGCCAGCCGGCAGACCGGTGACGTACGCGTACGCGTGGCCGACCCTGAGGCGGGCCGGGTGCTGATGGAGCAGGCCGGCTTCACGGTCACGTCGATGGGCGACGCGTACCGGGTGCACGGTGTCGACGACCCGGCCGAGCTCAACCGGATGCTCGCCGAGCGCGGGCACTACCTCAGCGAGCTGGCCCCGATCGCCGCGGACCTCGAGACGGTCTTCCTCGAGCTCACCAAGGACGCGTCGTGACCACCGGCGAGCTGATGCGGGGCGAGGCCGTCACCGAGCGGGGTTCGCTGCTGCGCGCCGAGGTGCTGCGGCTGCGCTCCCGCCGCTTCGTCCGCTTCCTTCTGGTGCTCGGGTTCGCCGGTGTGGCGGCGGTCGGGATCGGCGAGTTCACCAGCCACGCGCGGCCGGACGCGGTCGGGATCGCCGCCGCCAAGGCCGACGCCGCGGTGCAGACCCAGTCGTGCGTCGACAGCGTCAAGACCGACCCCAACACCGATCCGAACATGTCGGCTGCGGACCTCGCCCAGATGTGCCAGACCTCGTACGAGTACTTCTTCAGCAAGACCCCTTTCCTCGAGAAGGACGACCTGCCAGCCGTCGCCTCGGCCCTGGCCGCCGGCATGGCCGCGCTGCTCTTCCTGGTCGGGACGACGTCCGGGGGTGCCGACTGGGCGGCCAAGACG
>JANMWN010000092.1:0-56404 GCA_031394045.1 Sporichthyaceae bacterium | reverse complement strand
GCAGTGGGTGCAGAAGACCGCGTCCGGTCAGCTGCTCGACCACAATCTGGTCTGCCCCGCTTTCCGCAACCGTGCCGGCGAGCTGCTCGTCGTCAGCTAGCGCGCAGTACCGAACAACGACGACGGTTGTGGGGCAGAGATCAAACGAGACGTCGGCGTTGTCGCGGCAATGCTGGGTGGGCCTAGGAGGACTTGAACCTCCGGCCTCTTCCTTATCAGGGAAGCGCTCTAACCGTCTGAGCTATAGGCCCGGGTGCGTCAGGGTGCGGCAACTGGCGCGGGCTCAGGGTACCGGACCGCAAAGGCCGGTCCCAACCGCGTTCCCTGGGGTCAGTCGGTCTCGGTGAGGGTCACGTCGACGCCGCCCACGAGGCCCGTGGACAGGTTGAACAGGAACGCCCCGAGCGTCGACAAGGCCGTGAGCAGGATGGTGTTGATGACCACCAGGACCGTGGTCACCCCCATCACCCGGCCGAACGAGACGAAGTCCACGAGCTGGAAGCTGGTGGTGTTGAGGTTGCCGCTTCCGGTGTCGCTACCCGTGACCTTGATGATCGACTGGGAGACCTGGCTGAAGACCCCGGCCGAGTCCAGCACCCACCACAAGATGGAGGTGGCGATGACGATCACGATGCCCAAGGCGACCCAGAGCGCGAACGAGATCTTCATGACCGACCAGGGGTCGATCCGGGTCACTGAGACCTTGGCCCGCCGCACCGTACGCACAGCGGTGCCTCCGGCCGCCGGCGTCACAACCATGCTGCTAGCGCCTAGGCCGCTGTCGCCGTCCGCGGCGTCGGAGCCGTCCGGCCCCCCTTGCGCGGGCGCGCCCTGCTCGGTCGTCACAGTCGACTCCGCGGTCACGTGGTCTCTCCCTCTGCCGGGGTCGTCGGGGTCGGATCCGCGAGCGAGACGTCATCCTCGGCCATGACCTCGTCACCGACTCCTTCGTCGTCCACCCGTTCGGCACTGCTGGCTACTGCTACGACGGTGTCACCCTCGCCCAGGTTCATCAAGCGCACACCCATCGTGTCGCGGCTGGTGAGCCTGAGCGCGTCCGCGCTGATCGGGGTACGGATCACGCCGCCCCCGGCGGTGATCGCCATGACCTCGTCGCCCTCGGACACGACCACGGCACCCACCAGCGAACCACGGTCCTCGACGATCCGCATGGCGATGACACCAAGTCCGCCACGACCCTTGGGCGTCCAGGCGCCCAGACTGGTGCGCTTGGCGTACCCGCCGTCGGTGACCGTGAGCAGCCCGGCCGCGGAGTCACGGACGACGTCCATGGCCAGCAGCTCGTCCCCGGAGCGGAAGCGCATGCCGATGACACCGGACGTGGCGCGGCCCATCGGGCGCAGGGTGGCGTCGTCGGCGGTGAAGCGCACCGACTGCCCCTTGCGGCTGACCATCAGAAGGTCATCCGCCTCACCTGTCAGCCGCGCGGCGATCAGCTCGTCGCCGTCGCGCAGGTTGATCGCGATCACGCCACCGCTGCGCGGCGAGTCGTAGTCGGTGAGCCGGGTCTTCTTGACCAACCCGTGCTTGGTTGCCAGGACCAGGTAGGGACTGACCTCGTAGTTGCGCAGGTCGAGAACCTGGGCGATCCGCTCGTCGGGCTGGAACGCAAGCAGGTTGGCGACGTGCTGACCCTTGGCGTCGCGCCCGGACTCGGGCAGCTCGTACGCCTTCGCTCGATAGACCCGACCCATGTTGGTGAAGAACAGGATCCAGTCGTGCGTCGTCGTCATGAAGAAGTGCTCGACGATGTCGTCCTCGCGCAGCTGGGCCCCGCGCACGCCCTTGCCACCCCGGCGCTGCGAGCGGTAGAGGTCGGCCTTGGTGCGCTTGGCGTAGCCACCACGGGTGATGGTGACGACGACGTCCTCCTCGGCGATGAGGTCCTCCATCGACATCTCGCCCTCGGCCGCCACGATCTGGGTACGCCGGTCGTCACCGAACTTGGCCACCAGCACCGCCAGCTCCTCAGCGACGATGGTGCGCTGGCGCTCCTCGCTGGCCAGGATCGCCTCGAGCTCGGCGATCTCGGCCTCGATCTCGGCCAGGGTGTCGATGATGCGCTGGCGCTCGAGCGCCGCGAGCCGGCGCAGCTGCATGTCCAGGATCGCCGTGGCCTGCAGGTCGTCGATCTCGAGCAGCGCCATCAGGCCGCCGCGCGCCTCGTCGGCGGACGGCGAGCTGCGGATGAGCGCGATGACGGCGTCGAGCTGGTCGAGGGCCTTGACCAGGCCGCGCAGGATGTGGGCGCGCTCCTCGGCCTTGCGCAGCCGGAACGCCGTACGCCGCCGGATGACCTCGATCTGGTGGACGACGTAGTGCCGCACGAACTCGTCGAGCCGGAGCGTACGCGGGACGCCGTCGACCAGGGCCAGCATGTTGCAGCCGAAGGTGTCCTGCAGCTGGGTGTGTTTGTAGAGGTTGTTGAGCACGACCTTGGCCACGGCGTCGCGCTTGAGCACGATGACCAGGCGCTGGCCCTTGCGCTCGTTGCCTTCGTCGCGTACGTCGGCGATGCCACCGATGCGGCCGTCCTTGACCAGGTCGGCGATCTTCAGCGCGAGGTTGTCAGGGTTGACCTGGTACGGCAGCTCGGTGATGACCAGGCAGGCGCGGTTGTTGATCTCCTCGACCTCGACGACCGCGCGCATGACCACCGAGCCGCGGCCGGTGCGGTAGGCCTCGTCGATGCCGCGACGGCCCACGATCAGCCCGCGGGTCGGGAAGTCCGGACCCTTGACCCGCTCGAGCAGCGCGTCGAGCAGCTCCTCGGACGAAGCCTGCGGGTGGTCGAGGTACCACTGCACGCCGCTGGCGACCTCGCGCAGGTTGTGCGGCGGGATGCTGGTGGCCATGCCGACCGCGATGCCGGACGAGCCGTTGACGAGCAGGTTCGGGAAGCGGCTGGGCAGGACGTCGGGCTCCTGCGCCCGGCCGTCGTAGTTGGGCGAGAACTCGACAGTGTCCTCGTCGATGTCGCGCATCATCTCCATGGCGAGGGGGTCGAGCCGGCACTCGGTGTAGCGCATCGCAGCGGCGGGGTCGTTGCCGGGCGAGCCGAAGTTGCCGTTGCCGTCGATCAGCGGGTACCGCAGGGACCACGGCTGCGCCAGGCGTACGAGCGCGTCGTAGATCGAGGAGTCGCCGTGAGGGTGGTAGTCGCCCATGACGGCGCCGACCACGCGCGCGCACTTGGAGTAGCCGCGGTCGGGGCGGTAGTTGCCGTCGTACATCGCGTACAGCACCCGTCGGTGCACGGGCTTGAGCCCGTCGCGCACGTCGGGCAGGGCGCGACCGACGATGACGCTCATCGCGTAGTCGAGGTAGGACCGCTGCATCTCGACCTGGATGTCGACCGGCTCGATGCGGTCGGTGCCGCCGCCGGCCGCGCCGCCGCCATCACCAGCAGCACCGCCGCCAGCACCGCCAGCACCCGCGCCACCAGCCGCGCCACCAGCCGCTGGCGCGGGTGGCTCGTCGCCGGGGGGAGGGAGGATCGTCGTGTCGTCAGTCATCGGTCACGTCCTTTCGTCGTACGGCTGATCGGTCGGAACTGCCGTACGGCTCAGATGTCCAAGTACCTGACGTCCTTGGCGTTGCGCTGGATGAACGAGCGGCGCTGCTCGACGTCCTCGCCCATCAGCACCGAGAAGAGGTCGTCGGCCGCGGCCGCGTCGTCGAGGGTGACCTTCAGCAGCACCCGCGCGTCGGGGTCCATCGTGGTCTCCCACAGCTCCTTGGCCGGCATCTCGCCGAGGCCCTTGAAGCGCTGGATGCCGTCGTCCTTGGGCAGCCGCTTGCCGGCCTCGACGCCGATCCGGATCAGCCCGTCGCGCTCACGGTCGGAGAACGCGTACTGCACCGGCTCCTTGCCTGGCCACTTGATCTTGTACAGCGGCGGCTGGGCGAGGTAGACGTTGCCGGCCTCGACCAGCGGGCGCATGAACCGGAACAGGAACGTGAGCAGGAGGGTACGGATGTGCTGGCCGTCGACGTCTGCGTCTGCCATCAGGATGATCTTGTGATAGCGCAGGCGAGCCAGGTCGAACTCGTCGTGGATGCCCGTGCCGAGCGCCGAGATCAGGGCCTGCACCTCGTTGTTCTGCAGCACCTTGTCGATGCGGGCCTTCTCGACGTTGAGGATCTTGCCGCGGATGGGCAGGATCGCCTGGAAGCGCGAGTCGCGGCCGCCCTTGGCCGAGCCGCCGGCCGAGTCACCCTCCACGATGTACAGCTCGCACTTGACGGGGTCGGTCCACTGGCAGTCGGCGAGCTTGCCCGGCAGGCCCCCGGACTCGAGCAGCCCCTTGCGGCCACGGGCCAGGTCACGCGCCTTGCGGGCCGCGGTGCGCGCGCTGGCGGCGGCGACCGCCTTGCGGGCGATCTCCTTGCCCTCGGCCGGGTTCTGCTCGAACCAGGCGCCCAGCTGGTCGTTGCAGACCTTCTGCACGAACGTCTTGGCCTCGGTGTTGCCGAGCTTGGTCTTGGTCTGCCCCTCGAACTGCGGCTCGCCGAGCTTGATGGAGATGATCGCGGTCAGGCCCTCGCGGCAGTCCTCGCCGGTGAGGTTCGGCTCCTTCTCCTTGAGCACACCCCACTCGCGGCAGAACTTGTTGACCAGCGAGGTCAGCGCCGACCGGAAGCCCTCCTCGTGGGTGCCGCCCTCGTGGGTGTTGATGGTGTTGGCGAAGGTGTAGACCGACTCGGAGAAGCCGGTGTTCCACTGCATCGCGACCTCGAGCGAGAGCCGCGCCTCGGTGTCCTCGGACTCGAAGCTGATGATGTGCCGGTGCGCCTCGCCCTTTGCGGCGTTGAGGTGCTTGACGAAGTCGACGATGCCATCCTGGTACTGGTAGACGACCGAGCGCGGCTCGCCGTCCTCGTCGACGTGGTCGGCGCGCTCGTCGCGCAGGGAGATCGACAGACCCTTGTTGAGGAACGCCATCTCCTGCATGCGTCGCGACAGGGTCTCGAAGTCGTAGTCGGTGGTCTCGAAGATCGCGTCATCGGCCCAGAACGTGATCTGGGTGCCCGTCTCGGTGGTTGCCGGGCCCTTGACGAGGGGCGCGGTCGGGACCCCGTAGGCGTACGTCTGGGTCCACAGGGCACCGTCGCGGCGGATCTCGACCTCGAGCCGCTTGGACAACGCGTTGACGACCGAGACACCGACGCCGTGCAGGCCGCCGGACACGGAGTAGCCGCTGGCGCTGCCGCCGAACTTGCCGCCGGCGTGCAGGACGGTCAGGACGACCTCGACGGCCGGCTTGTTCTCCCCGGCCATCAGGTCGACGGGGATCCCCCGCCCGTTGTCGGTCACCCGGACGGCACCGTCGGCCAAGATCGTCACCGAGATCAGGTCGCAGTAGCCGGCCAGTGCCTCGTCGACCGAGTTGTCGACCACCTCCTGGACCAGGTGGTGGAGTCCGCGCTCACCCGTGGAGCCGATGTACATGCCTGGGCGCTTGCGTACGGCGTCGAGACCTTCGAGCACGGTGATCGACGTGGCGTCATACGACACGGGGCGGGGCTCCTGTCGGTGGAAGACCTTCATCCTACCCGCGCGCGGCGTCAGAAACGGCCCAGGAGGGCCGCTGTGGACGAACGTGGTGCCCGAACTCCCCCCAGGCCATGTCCCCCCACACGCACGGGACCTCTTAGCGGCCAGCGGGGCCCGCCGCCCTCGGCTCCCGGGTCAGCCGTAGGTGTCGCGCGGGCCGCGGCCGCGTACGTGCAGGGGACCCTTGCGCCAGGACGGCCGGCCCGGCCCGAGCACCTGGACGCGGGTCACCGAGCCGTCCCCGCACTCGGCGTTGAGCCGCGCCACCAGCGCGGGGGCCAGGAGCCGGACCTGGGTGGCCCAGGCGGTGGAGTCGGCGCGGACGACCAGGACGGCGTCGGCATAGGTCTCCGGGACGCAGTGCGCCGCGACCTCGGTGCCCACGATCAGGTCCCACCGGCCGATCACCCCGCCGACGGCCGCCTCGGTCTCCCAGCCCCGCTCGGCCACGAGCCGCTCGACGGTACGGCCGAGGGGTTGCGGGTCACGATCGTCGGGATGGGCTCCACTGCGGTGCTGGCCGGAGATGTCCCCGCGGCGGACGGCCTTGCGCTCGCCCACGCGGGCGCCCTTGGCCTTGGCGTCGGCGCGGGCCTGCGCAAGCAGGGTGCGGGCCAGGTCGATGCCGGACGGCGCGGGAGGGTGCGCTGGTTCTGCTGGATGAGGGGACTGTGCGTCGGCAGCGAGCTCGTCGGGACCGAGTCCGGCAGCGCCGGCAGCGCCGGCAGCAGGGTCACGCGACACGGTGCACCTCCCCGGCCATGACGTCGACACGGGCCCCTCGCAGGGCCGCAGGGACATCTTGCGCCACCGCGGCCGTGACGAGAACCTGCTCGGCGGGCGCAACCAGCTCGGCCAGCCGCTCGCGCCGGTCGACGTCGAGCTCGGCGAACACGTCGTCGAGGATGAGCACCGGCTCGCCGCCGTCGCTGGTGAGCAGGTCGTAGGACGCCAGCCGCAGGGCCAGGGCGTACGACCAGGACTCGCCGTGGCTGGCGTACCCCTTGGCCGGCATCGGCCCGAGCCGCAGCACCAGGTCGTCGCGGTGCGGTCCCACCAGCGAGATCCCGCGCTCGAGCTCGCGCCGCCGCGACTCGCTCAGCGCCGCGAGAAGCGCTTCGGCGAGCGCCTCGCGGTCCGGTACGAGCGGGGTCTCGGGGCCGATGCTCGAGACGTAGTCGAGCGCGATCGCCGCCGACCCTCGCGCCACTGACGCGTATGCGGTGGCCACGAGCGGGCGGAGCAGGTCCACCAGGTCCAGCCGGGCGGACAGCAGCTCGGCCCCCGCGGTGGCCAGGTGGGTGTCCCAGACGTCGAGGGTCGACAGGTCCGCGCCGGCCCCGCGGGACCGCATCGCCGCGCCGGCTGACTTGAGCAGCGCGTTGCGCTGCTTCAGGACCCGGTCGTAGTCAGCGCGTACGCCGGCCAGTCGTGGCGTACGCGCCACCAGCAGGTCGTCGAGGAAACGCCGGCGCTCGGACGGGTCGCCCTTGACGACGGCCAGGTCCTCGGGCGCGAAGAGCACGGTGCGCAGGAGGCCGAGGACTTCGCGCGCCCGCGGTATCGGCGACCGGTTGATCCGGGCCCGGTTGGCCCGGCCGGGGGTCAGCTCGAGCTCGACCAGGGTGGGCCGGTCGTCACGGACCACGCTCACCCGGACGATGGCCCGCTCGGCGCCGAAGCGGACCAGGGGCGCGTCGGTGGCGACGCGGTGGCTGCCGAGCGTCGCGACGTAGCCGATCGCCTCGACCAGGTTGGTCTTGCCCTCGCCGTTGGGACCGACCAGGGCGGTCACCCCGGGCTCCAGCGGCAGCTCCACCCCTGCGTAGGAGCGGAAGTCGGCCAGCGAGAGATGGGCGACGTACACGCGCTGCTCGAGCCCCGGCCTCAGCCGGAGAGACGGACCGGCATGAGCAGGTAACGGTAGGCGCCGCCAACGCCGCCGAGCCCGCCCTTGGACGCCGCCGAGTCAGCCGCACCCTCGCCGGCCCCCCCGGTGAGCACCGCCGGCTTGTTGGACGTCGTGAACGACAGGCGCGCCACGGCCGAGTCGACGGCGCCGAGCCCGTCGAGCAGGAACTGCGGGTTGAACGCGATGCTCAGCGGCTCGCCGTCGAGAGCACAGGCCAGGGCCTCGGACGCCTGTGCCTCGTCTCCGGTACCGGCGTCCAGCTGCAGCTCGCCGGCGGAGAAGGTCAGCCGGACTGGGGTGTTGCGCTCGGCGACCAGCGCGACCCGCTTGACCGCCTCGACCAAGGACGCCGTGTCGACGTCGGCGACAGTGAGCGCCTCGGACGGGAGCAGCGCGCGATATTTCGGGAACTCGCCCTCGAGCAGCCGGGTGGTGGTGCGCCGGCCCGAGCCGTCGAAGCCCATCAGACCCTCGCCGGAGGCACCGCTGGCCAGGGCGATCGAGACGGACTCGGCCCCTGCCATCGACTTCGCCGTCTCGGCGAGCGTCCGGGCCGGGACCAGCGCGATGGCGTCGAGGCCGGTCTGCTCCGGGCGCCAGCTGAGCTCGCGGACGGCGAGCCGGTACCGGTCGGTAGCCGCCAGCGTCACGGTGTCGCCCTCGATCTCGACCCGGATCCCGGTGAGCACGGGCAGCGTGTCGTCGCGGCCGGCCGCGATGGCCACCTGCGCGACGGCGGCCGCGAACAGTGCGCTGGACAAGGTGCCGGTGACTCCCGGCATCTCCGGCAGCGTCGGGTAGTCCTCGACCGGCAGCGTCAGCAGCGAGAAGCGGGCGCTGCCGCAGACGAGCTGGACCTTGGGCCCGTCGGTGCTGATCTCGACCGGCCTGGCCGGCAGGCTGCGCGAGATGTCGGCCAGCAGGCGGCCCGAGACCAGCGCCCGGCCCGGCTCGATGACGTCAGCGGCGATCGTGACGCGAGCGGAGACCTCGTAGTCGAAACCGGACAGGCTCAGCCCGTCCGGACCGGCCTCGAGCAGGAGGCCGGCCAGCACGGGTACGGGCGGACGGGCCGGCAGGCTCCTGGCCGTCCAGGCCACGGCTTCGGCGAGAACGTCGCGCTCGACCCGGAATCGCACGGGGCCTCCTCGTTTGGTCAGCTGGCTGTTGTCGTCGAGCGGGTGCTGGCGCGCACATCAGATCATGGCGCGCCGACCGGATCGACCGATCGTGCGAGCCGAGCGTCACCCTATGACCTCCGGCGCGCACAGGCAGCACCAGCCCATACGTTGAGGATTCTCGACTCTTCGGCTTTGTTCTCGGGTCAGTCATAGGCACCGTGGACAGTGGGGACAACCGACGTCGGGGCAGGTCGGCAGGCGTGGCGTGGTCCACAGCGGGTGTGCAGAACCGGTGGACGCGCTGGTGCCGGCGGTGGACGACCGGCACGTTGTCAGCAGGGCGCCGATCTTGTCCACCGGCTGTCCACAGGTTGTCACGCGGCTGTCCACAGGTGCACGGGCCAGGTGGGGGACGTAACAGGCGAAATCCACAGATCCACAGGGTTGTCCACAGGGTGTGTACGCAGGGTCACCCGACGCGAGATACCCGTCGCGGAGCGCGTGCGTGCGTGCTGAGCGCAGGGGTCAGGACCGGGTCTGGGACTTGATCCGGTTGGTGAGCTCGGTGACCTGGTTGTAGACGCTGCGTCGCTCGGCCATCAGGTGCCGGATCTTGCGGTCCGCGTGCATCACCGTCGTGTGGTCCCGCCCGCCGAACTGCTGACCGATCTTGGGCAGCGAGAGGTCGGTCAGCTCGCGGCACAGGTACATCGCGATCTGGCGTGCGGTGACCAGCACCCGCGACCGCGAGGCCCCGCACAGGTCCTCCATCGACAGCCCGAAGTACGCGGCGGTCTGGGCCATGATCGTCGCGCTGGTGATCTCGGGCCCGGTTGAGTCGGTGATCAGGTCCTTGAGCACCACCTCGGCCAGCGCCAGGTCGACCGGCTGCCGGTTGAGGCTGGCGAAGGCGGTGACCCGGATCAGCGCGCCCTCGAGCTCGCGGATGTTGGTCGAGATCTTGCTGCCGATGTACTCCAGGACCTCGGGCGGCGCCGACAGTCGCTCCTGGGCCGCCTTCTTGCGCAGGATTGCGATCCGCGTCTCGATGTCGGGCGGCTGGACGTCGGTGATCAGGCCCCACTCGAACCGCGACCGCATCCGCTCCTCGAACTCGCCCAGCATCTTGGGCGGCTTGTCCGAGGTGATCACGATCTGCTTGTTGGCGTTGTGCAAGGTGTTGAAGGTGTGGAAGAACTCCTCCTGCGTCTGGACCTTGCCCTGCAGGAACTGGATGTCGTCGACCAAGAGGACGTCGACCTCGCGGTAGCGGCTCTGGAACATCGAGGCCTTGTCGTCGCGGATCGAGTTGATGAACTCGTTGGTGAACTCCTCCGAGCTCACGTACCGCACCCGTGCGCCGCTGTAGAGGTTGCGGGCGTAGTGCCCGATCGCGTGCAGCAGGTGGGTCTTGCCGAGCCCGGACTCGCCATAGATGAAGAGCGGGTTGTACGCCTTGGCCGGCGCCTCGGCGACAGCGACGGCGGCTGCGTGCGCGAACCGGTTGCTCGACCCGATGACGAAGGTGTCGAAGTTGTACTTGGGGTTGAGCCGACTGGGCTCGACCGCGCGCCTGGCACCCTGCTGGCCCGAGCCCGGCCGGGTCGGCGTCGGGACGAACGGGTCGGGGGGCAACGGGCCGGAGGCGGCGTCGAGGTCGGCGGCGAAGGTGCCATCGGCCACCTCGTCGGTCAGGTCGTCCAGCGGGGACGTGCTGCCGACGACGCTGGGGTCGACCGTGACGGCGATCTGCACGTCGCTGCCGAGCTCGCCGGCCAGCGCTGCGGTCAGCACCGTACGCAGCCGGTTCTCGATGACGTCCCGCGCGAAGTCGTTGGGTGCTGCGATCAAGACCGTGTCGCCGACCACCGCCATCGGCCGGGTCAGCCGCAGGAACGCCCGGTGCTGGGGTGAGAGGGTGCCGTCGGCCAGTCCCGCGAGGGTTCGGCTCCAGACGAGCACCAGCTGGTCAGCGGCCTGGTCTTCGGTCAGCTCAGGCACCGGCTTGGGTCTCCTCGGTCGTAGATGTACCAATCGTCCACACCGTCGTCCACAGCCTGTGCACGGGGGTTCGGTGCGGCAAAACGTGCGCGCCGAGCGAGTGCGGCGTGTCGCACCGTACACCCGTCCGGGGTCGTGCAGTCTGGTGTGTTCGCGTCTTCTGCGTTGCTGTGCTTTGACTGCGCGCTGACTGCGCGAGCCGACGCGGTGGGGTTGTGGTTGCTGCCGTCTGTCCTGGGTCGTCCGCCTTCGTTTGACCCGTCGGCGGGGGCGCCCGTACCTTAGGGACTGCCGAGGTATCGGCGGTTGTCGCGTGCCCGCGACCGTCGTCGCGCCGCAGGCGTCCGTGGTGGTCGACTCCAGTCCAGACGTCGACGACCCATCTTCCCTCTTGGAGCATCCTCGTGAGCAAGCGCACCTTCCAGCCGAACAACCGGCGCCGGGCCAAGACGCACGGTTTTCGGCTGCGGATGCGGACCCGTGCGGGCCGCTCCATCCTCTCCGCGCGTCGCCGCAAGGGCCGCTCGGAGCTCTCCGCCTGACCGACCTCGATCGGACAGATCGTGCTGGCCAGCCGGAACCGCGTGCGACGTAGCGCTGACTTCAGCGCGGCAGTGCGCCGCGGACGACGCAGCGCCGGTTCGCAGTTGGTCGTCCACCTTCAGGTGGAACCCGCGGGAGACGTCCCGAGGGCTGGGTTCGTCGTCAGCAAGGCCGTGGGAGGTGCCGTGGTCCGCAACACCGTGACCCGCCGCCTGCGTGCCCTGGTCCGCGACCGGCTCGCCTCCTTGCCTGCCGGCACTGTCCTGGTCGTGCGTGCGCTCCCCCCGGCCGCCACGGCTTCCTCTGCACAGCTGGCCGCCGACCTGGACGGATGCCTCGCGCACGTTGCACATGTTGCGCACGGTGCACACACTGCCCGACCGTCCCACTCCGCCCCTCAGGCTCGACCATGACCCTCAGGGCGAGGTTGAGCTGGGTCAGCCGCGCAGGCGCCGCGCTCCTGGTGCTGGCCATCCGTGGCTACCAGCGGCTGATCTCGCCGTGGACCGTCTCGTCCTGCCGCTACTACCCGTCGTGCTCGCAGTACGCCGCCGAGGCCATCACCACCCACGGCCCGCTCCGTGGCAGCTGGCTGGCGGCTCGCCGGCTCGGTCGCTGCCACCCGTGGACCGCCGGGGGCGTTGACTACCCGCCCGCGCGCGGGCAGCGCCGGTCGGCCGACCCCAAGACCGCTGCATCGAACCCGCTGACTGGAGTCTGACCGTGGGACCGCTCAACACCCTGCTCAACCCGCTCTACAACGCGGTCTCCTGGGTACTGCTGTTCTTCCACAAGGCCTGGAGCCACATCTTCGACCCGGCGAGCGGCGCCGCCTGGGCGCTGTCGATCGTGATGCTCGTGGTGGTGATCCGGATCGCGCTGATCCCGCTGTTCGTCAAGCAGATCAAGGCCCAGCGGGGTCTCCAAGTACTTCAGCCGCAGATGAAGGCGATCCAGACCAAGTACAAGAACGACCGCCAGAAGCAGTCCGAAGAGATGATGAAGCTGTACAAGGAGACGGGCACCAACCCGCTCTCGAGCTGCCTGCCGATCCTGGTCCAGTCGCCGTTCTTCTTCGCGCTCTTCCACGTGCTGTCGTACATCGCCATGGGCTCGGTCGTCGGGGTGCTTGACCAGGCCACGGTCAACCAGGCTCGGGCCGCGACCGTCTTCGGTGCGCCGATCTCGCACAGCTTCATCCACAACGAGGGCTCGACGACCACGCGCATCGTCGCGGCGGTGATGATCCTGCTGATGACGGCCACGACCTTCACCACCCAGCGTCAGCTGATGGTCAAGAACCAGCCGCTCGGCCAGGCCAACCCGATGATGCAGCAGCAGAAGATCCTGCTGTACGTCTTCCCGGCAATGTTCGCCGTCTTCGGCATCAACTTCCCGATCGGCGTCCTGATCTACTGGCTGACCACCAACCTGTGGACCATGGGGCAGCAGTTCTACGTGATCCGGCGCAACCCCACCCCTGGAAGCGCAGCGGCCGAAGCCCTGGACAAACGCAATGCCGAACGAACGGCCGCGAAGGCCGCGGCCGACCCCGCCGTCTCGCTGGAGAAGGCGCCGATCCCCGAGCCCAAGCCGGTACGTCAGCAGCCCAAGCGTGAGCCGCGGGCCAAGCGCACCGGGCCACCGAAGAACTCCACCTGACCCGCGGCCCGGGGGCGCGCCAGCGCCGCACCGGGTCCACCCGCACGCCCGCCGTGCCCCTAGCCTGGGAGCCACCCTTGACCGAATCGACCCAGCCCGCCGTCCTGGACGCGACCGCTCCCGACGACACGTCCGAGAGCGCTGAAGCCGCCCCAGCTGACAGCGCAGACCTGACTGACAGCTCGGGACCGG
Organism: Sporichthyaceae bacterium; assembly: GCA_031394045.1. Taxonomy (GTDB): domain Bacteria; phylum Actinomycetota; class Actinomycetes; order Prado026; family Prado026; genus JANYIP01. The sequence goes on along the minus strand of JANMWN010000092.1, from coordinate 43,395 downwards.
TTGAGAGCGCGCGCGCCGACTCCGGTGACGCTGCCGACTCCGGTGACGCCCGCCGCACCGGGCCGAACGCCCACCTGGTGCAGGAGGGCGACATCGCCGCGGACTACCTCGAGGGCCTGCTGGACATCGCCGACCTCGATGGGGACATCGACATGGACGTCGAGGGCGACCGGGCCGCGGTGTCCATCGCCGGCGGTGACCTCGGACATCTGGTCGGGCGCAACGGCGAGGTGCTGGACGCCTTGCAGGAGCTCACCAGGCTTGCCGTGCTCCGCGAGACCGGCGAGCGCAGCCGGCTGATGCTCGACATCGAAGGCCACCGGGCCCGCCGCCGGGTCGAGCTGACCGTGATCGGCACCGAGGCAGCCGAGAAGGCGAAGAGCTCAAGCGAGCCGGTCTCGCTGCCCGCGATGACCCCCTTTGAGCGCAAGATCGTGCACGACGCGGTCGCCGCAGCTGGCCTCGTCAGTGAGTCCGAGGGCGTGGAGCCGATGCGGTACGTGGTGGTTCGCCCGGCGTGACCGAGGTTCACGTTTCACGTGAAACGGTGCTGGCGCCCGCTCCATCGGCGGCAGCGGTGGAGTTCTTCGGCGCCGGGATCGACCGGATGGCTGCGTACGCAGGGCTGCTCGCCGATGACGGAGTGGAACGCGGCCTGATCGGTCCGCGTGAGGTCCCCCGGTTGTGGGAGCGCCACCTGCTCAACTGCGCGGTGATCGCCGAGCTGATCCCCGTGGGGGCGGCTGTGGATGATGTCGGCAGCGGGGCCGGGCTGCCCGGTATCGTGCTCGCCCTGTGCCGTCCCGACCTGAAGATCACGCTGGTGGAGCCGCTGCTGCGACGGTCGGTCTTCCTCGACGAGGTGCGCGTGGAACTAGGTCTGCCCAACGTGACCGTCGTACGGCAGCGCGCTGAGGACCGGGTTGGTGCTGGCGCGGACGTGGTGACGGCGCGGGCGGTGGCACCGATGCACCGGTTGGCCGGCTGGTGCCTGCCGTTGCTTCGGCCGGGCGGTGTCCTGCTTGCGTTGAAGGGCGCGAGCGCGACGGACGAGCTGGTCGAGCACGCCGCTGCAATCCGGAGGGTGGGCGGCCGTGACTGCGAGGTGCTGACTGTGGGAGCAGGCGTGGTCGATCCGCCGACGACTGTCGTCCGTGTCGTGCGGGATCCGGCGGCCAAGATTCGCCCGGTCCGGAACCGAAAGAAGGGTGGTCGGCTGTGAGTGGGTCAGGCCCAGAGCAGGCGGAACAGCCCACCCGCGTGCTGGAGCTCGTTGTTTCACGTGAAACAGACGAGGAGGAGCCCACGGCGAGCGACGACACCCCGATCGCCCGCGCGGCGGCCACGGCCGTTCAGGTCATGAATGGCAGTGCCGGCGACCTTCCCCGGCCGGACCGGACCCGGGTACTGACCGTGGCGAACCAGAAGGGCGGAGTCGGAAAGACCACGACGACCGTCAACATTGCCGCGGCGCTCGCGCTGCACGGCCTGCAGGTTCTCGTGCTCGACCTCGATCCGCAGGGCAATGCCTCGACTGCGCTCGGGATCCCCCACCCGGCTGGTACCCCGAGCATCTACGAGGTTCTGGTCGAGGGAGCCGCGCTGGCATCGGTCGTGCAGCCGGTCCCCGGGATCCCCGGCCTGTTCGCGGCGCCGGCGACGATCGATCTGGCCGGCGCGGAGATCGAGCTGGTCTCACTGGTCGCTCGGGAGTCCCGCCTGCTGCGGGCACTTGAGGCGTACGACCCGGAAGGCGCTCGGCTCGACTACATCCTGATCGACTGCCCACCCTCGCTCGGCCTGCTGACCGTGAACGCAATGGTCGCGGCCGAAGAGGTCTTCATCCCGATCCAGTGCGAGTACTACGCCCTCGAGGGGCTCGGTCAGCTGGTCCGCAACGTGGAGCTGGTCAAGGCCCACCTCAACCCGCGCCTGCACATCTCGACGATCTTGCTCACGATGTACGACGCCCGGACCCGGCTGGCCGCGCAGGTCGCCGATGAGGTGCGCTCGCACTTCGGGGAGCAGGTGCTCAAGACGCTGATCCCCCGGTCGGTCCGGGTGAGCGAGGCGCCCAGCTACGGTCAGACCGTGATGACCTACGATCCGGGTTCCAGCGGTGCCCTCTGCTACTTCGAGGCTGCCCGAGAGCTCGCTCGCCAGGTCGAGCCGTCCGGATGAGGCAGGAGAAGCCCGTGAACGTACGTCGTGGCGGGTTGGGTCGTGGGCTCGGTGCGCTGATCCCGTCCGAGCCGGCGGCCGATGACCGGCGGCCCAGCCTGATCGAGCCGGTGACCGGCCCCGACGGTGGCCCGGTGCTGTCCGCGCACTTCGCCGAGATCCCGATCGACGCGATCGCGCCCAACCCGCGGCAGCCGCGGACGGCGTTCGACGAGGAGGCGCTGGCCGAGCTGGTCCACTCGATCCGCGAGATCGGGCTGCTGCAGCCGGTGGTCGTGCGCCCGGTCGGCCCCGGCGGTTACGAGCTGGTGATGGGTGAGCGCCGCTGGCGCGCGGCCAAGATGGCCGGGCTCGAGGCGATCCCGGCGATCGTGCGCGAGACCGGCGACGAGGACCTGCTCCGCGATGCCCTGCTGGAGAACCTGCACCGCAGTCAGCTGAACGCGCTCGAGGAGGCTGCGGCGTACGACCAGCTGCTGCAGGACTTCGGTTGTACCCACGAGGAGCTGGCCCACCGGATCGGTCGCTCCCGGCCGCAGATCTCCAACACGCTGCGCCTGCTCAAGCTCCCGACGGCCGTTCAGCGCAGGGTTGCGGCCGGGGTGCTCTCGGCGGGCCACGCCAGGGCACTGCTCGGGATGGCCAGCCCGGAAGCGCAGGACCGGCTCGCGCACCGGATCGTGGCCGAAGGGCTGTCGGTCCGGGCAGTCGAGGAGATCGTCACTCTCGGTGACGAATCCGATCAAGAACGAAAGCCGCATACCAGGACAAGAAGGCCCACCGCACCGGGCCTGACCGAGATCGCGGCTCGGCTCTCCGACCGGTTCGAGACCCGGGTGCGCCTCGACGTCGGCCGGACCAAGGGCAAGATCACCATCGAGTTCGGCTCGCTCGAGGACTTGCACCGGATCCTGGCCCAGATCGAGCCGGACCCGCACAGCTGAGCCGCGGCAGCGACAGGCCCTGATATCAAGGCGCTGAGTCGACAAACCGACTGATTGCTACGACCGGCCGTCAGCTCTGGCTGTGCCGGTTTCGCGCCACCGCCCGGTCGACCAGGCCGTGCCACAGCGTCCCGAGGTCCAGACCCGCGGCCTCAGCGGCCTGGGGGAAGAGCGAGGTCTCGGTCATCCCGGGCGCCACGTTGACCTCCAAGAACCAGGGCGCACCGGTGTGGTCGACGATCAGGTCAGTACGCGACAGGTCGCGCAGGTGCAGCACCTGGTGCGCGTTGACTGCCATCGCCGCGCAGGCCGCGGCCACCTCGACGCTGAGCCGGGCCGGCGCGAAGAACTCGGTCGCGCCCGCGGTGTAGCGCGCGGAGTAGTCGTAGAACCCGCCATCGGGCACGATCTCCACCAGAGGCAGGGGGAGCACGCCACCCTCGGTCTCGATCACGGACACCGCCACCTCGGTGCCGGCCACGAACTGCTCGACCAACGCCGTGTCGCCGTACGAGAAGCACCCCACCATCGCGGCGGGCAGCTCGGCGGTCGTACGCACCACAGCCGCGCCGAGCGAGGAGCCGCCGCGAGCCGGCTTGACCATCAGGGGCAGCCCGAGGGTGTCGATCAGCGCGCCCATCACCGCCGTTGCCCCAAGCTCGCGGAACGTCGTCTGCGGCAGCACCACCGACGCCGGTGTGGCCAGACCTGCGGCGGACACGGCGGACTTGGCGCTGGGTTTGTCGAAGGCCACCCGGCACGCGTCCGGTCCCGAGCCGACGTACGGAAGCGCGAGCATCGCCAGCACGTCCCGGAGCGCGCCGTCTTCGCCGGTCGCGCCGTGCAGCAGCGGGATGACGACGGTCGGCGGATCCGCCGCCAGAGCCGGGAGCAGCGCCGCGTCGACGTCGGCCAGGGAGACCTCGATCCCAGTGCTGCGCAACGCTTCTGCGACCCTTCGGCCCGATCGCAGCGATACGTCCCGCTCGTGCGAGAGGCCGCCGGCGAGGACGACCACGCGGGCGCTCACGCGGTCGCCGGCCCGGGTACGTCGGAGGGGGAGCCGCCGTGCGTGGACGGTGCACCGCCCGACCCACCATCGGCGCCGTCAGGTCGGGTACCGCCAGAGCCGAACGTGGCCATCAGCTCCAGCTCTCCTTCGATGACCGAAGCCAACCGGCGGACCCCCTCGCGGATCCGGTCCGGCTCCGGGTAGCAGTACGACAGCCGCATGGTGCTGCGACCGAGCGACTTCGCGTCGCCTGCGTAGAACGCGGTGCCCGGCACGTACGCCACCCGCGCGGTGACCGCGCGCGGCAGCATCGTGGTCGCGTCCAGGCCCTCGGGCAGGGTGACCCAGGAGTAGAAGCCGCCCTCGGGCACGGTCCACGTCGTGCCCGCGGGCAGCTGCGCGGCCATGGCGTCGAGCAGGGCGTCCCGGCGCTCGCGGTACAGCTCGCGGAACACCTTGACCTGGTCCCACCAGGGCTGCTCGGCCAGGTACGCCGACACCGCCAGCTGGCTCAGCTCGGACGGGCAGAGGACGGAGGCCTCGGCGGCCAGGACCAGCTTCTCGCGTACGCCATGGGGTGCGACCACCCAGCCGACGCGCAGCCCCGAGGCGAAGGTCTTGGAGAACGAGCCGAGGTAGAGCACCCCCTGGCCGTCGTCCGCGCGCAGCGCACGGGGGACCACCCCGTCGAACCCGAGCAGGGCATAAGGGTCGTCCTCGAGCACGGGTACGCCGAACGACTGGCACAGCGCGAGAACCTCGAGCCGGCGGGCGGGCCCCTGCGTGACACCGGCCGGGTTGTGGAAGGACGGGACCGTGTAGAGGAACTTGGGCCTGCGGCCCTCGCCGGCCAGCCTGGTCAGCGTCTCTCGCAGAGCCTCGGGCACCAGGCCCTGCTCGTCCATCGCGACGTGCACGACACGGGTCTGGTACGCGGCGAACACCGACAGCGCCCCGACGTACGACGGGGCCTCCGCGACGATGACGTCACCCGGGTCGCAGAGGATGCGCGTCACGAGGTCCAGCGCCTGCTGCGACCCGACGGTCACGACGACGTCGTCGGGGTGCGCAGTCACCCCGACCGGCGGCATCATCAGTGCCGCGATCTGCTCCCGAAGCGTGACGGCGCCTTGGCCGGAGCCGTACTGCAGGGCCGCTGCCCCCCGGGTGGCGATCAGCTTGTGGAAGGTGTCGGCGACCAGGTCGAGCGGCAGCGCGGAGACGTACGGCATGCCGCCGGCGAGCGACACGACCTCGGGCCGCGAGGCCACCGAGAACAGTGCCCGGATCTCCGAGGCGATCATCGTGCGGGCCCGCTCGGCGTACAGGTCGATGAAGGGGTCCAGCCGTGAGCCGCGCGCCATCTCACTCACTTCGCCGACCTCCGCCCGATCTTTCGTCCCGCTCTGCGCACGCCGGCCGCCGTCCGGCCTAGAGTGCCTAGTGTCCGCTGGTGTCCAGGGTGCCGTACTCCGCACCGGCCCTGCGGCGCGACCCCCCGGAGGTGGCGGTTGAAGCTGGTTCGCTGGGCGCTGCTGGCCCTGCTGGTGGGCGCCGCCGCCGCGTTCGCTGCCGAGCTGATGCGGCCGCGTACGAACGTGGCCGGCAGCTCCGGCTACCGGGCCCCCTTGCCGTCGGCCGACCACCGCGCCGTCCGGCGCGAGACCGTCTGAGCGGGCCGGACCATGGCCCGGCGGATCGTGCCCCTCACGACCGAGACCCTGCCCGACCTGCTCGACCCGTGTGCCTCGTGCGCGTTCTGGGAGCTCGGGCCGGGAAACCGGTACGCGAGCGACGAGCCGGCGCCCGCTGCCGTGGCCAAGCGGGCCTGGGTGGCCAAGACCACCGCCGGTTGGGGACCGTGCGGCCTGGTCGCCTACGTCGACGACCGGCCGGCCGGGTTAGCCCTGTATGCCCCACCGGCGTACGTCCCGAGGGCCGCCGCCTTCCCCACCGCACCGGTCAGTTCGGACGCGGTGCTGCTGATGACCCTGCGGGTGGAGCCGGACTTCCGCGGCGCCGGGCTCGGCCGGGTGCTGGTCCAGACGACCGCCAAGGACCTGCTCAAACGGGGGGTCAAGGCGATCGAGGCGTACGGCGCGCAGGAATCCGGCTGCGTGCTGCCGGTCGGCTTCCTCGAGGCGGTCGGCTTCGTCACTGTGCGTGACCATTCTCGGCATCCACGGCTTCGGCTGGACCTGCGGGCGGCGCTCACCTGGCGCAAGGACGCCGAGGGAGCCTGGGAGGCCTGGGGACGGCTGGTGGGCGTGGTCCACCCGTTCCCCGCGGGAGCCCGGCAGGCGGTCTCGTCCAGCGAGCGCTGACCGGCGCCCGGCGGGGCGGTCGGCTGCGGTCAGCCGCCGACGAGGTCGGGCAGCCGGATGCTGCCGGTCGGCGCGTCCTCGTCGGGTGGCAGGTAGAGCCGCTGCACCGCGGCGACGACCGCCTCGGCCACGACGTCACGGAACCCGGGGTCAGCCAGTCGGGCGGCGTCGCCCGGGTGGGTGAGGTAACCCAGCTCGAGGCGTACCGCGGGCATCCGGGTACGGCGCAGCAGGTCCCAGGTCTTCTCGTGCGTCCCGCAGTCGAGCAGGTCGGTACGCGCGGTGAGCTCGCGCTGGAGCAGGTCGGCGAAGCGCGCCCCCACCGCCGAGCGGGTGCCGAGCTCGCGGTGGCCGAAGAAGTACGTCGCCGCGCCGTTCGCCGCCGCCGACGGGCAGGTGTCCATGTGCAGCGAGATGAGCAGGTCGGCGCCGAGGGAGTTGGCGGTCGCGGCGCGGGCCGATTCGTCTGGTGGCGGCTCGTCCGCGGCGAGGCGGCCACGGCTGAGGTACGCCGTGACGCCGGTGGCGGTCAGCCGACCCTCGACCCGGGCGGCGAGGTCCTGGGCGAGGTCGGCCTCGACCAGCCCGTGCCCGGTGTTGCCCAGGTCGGCGCCCCCGTGGCCTGGGTCGATGACGACGACCTTGCCGGCCAGGGTGGGGCCGCTGCGGCGGATCGCCTCGGCCTCGCGCAGCGCTGACGGGGTCCCGCCGCCGACCGTACGCGTCAGCCGGGCGAGCGCCTTGAAGGTCGCCGGGCCGCACGTGCCGTCAGGCCGGATCCCCACGTTGCGCTGGAACTCGTGCAAGGCCGCCTCGGTGTCCCGCCCGAAGATGCCGTCCGCGCGGCCGGTGTCGAAGCCGAGCCCCAGCAGGCGCTGCTGCAGCTCGGCGACGTCGTCCCCGCTGAGCAGGTGGCTGGGCGCGAACCACAGCACGCGGTCGCCGAGCCGCCAGCGCGCGTCGTCGAGCAGTCGCCAGGTCTGGGGACCCACGATGCCGTCGACGCTGGAACCGCGCGCCTGCTGGAAGCCACGTACGGCCGCATCGACCGCCTCGTCGAAGGCGGCGGTGTCGAAGGACGAGGCGCGCAGCTCGTCCACGCCACCAGGCAGGAGCCCGAGCGTGGCCAGCCGGGCCCGGATCTCGGCCACGGCCGGCCCACGGTCACCCAGCCGGTAGAGGGGGAAGGACATCTGCTGCTCGCCCTCCTCTCCCGTCGGCCCGCCGGTCCCGGCTCGCTCCTGATCTGGCTCGAAACGGAATGGTAGCCGCGGCGCGCCCCGGGAGGGGGATCGAGCAGGTCAGGCCAGGAAGTCGGCCAGGTCCTTGAGCAGTGCGGCCTTGGGCTTGGCGCCGACGATCTGCTTGACGAGCTCGCCGCCCTTGAAGACGCCCATCGTCGGGATCGAGGTGATGCCGTACGAGGCCGACGTGCGCGGGTTCTCGTCGACGTTGAGCTTGACGATCGTCAGCTTGTCGAGGTTCTCGGCCGCGATCTCCTCGAGGATCGGGGCGACGGCGCGGCAGGGGCCACACCACTCCGCCCAGAAGTCGACCAGGACGGGCTTGTCACTCTTGAGGACGTCGGCGTCCCACGACGCGTCGGTCACCGGTGCGGTGTTGACTCCCACGGGAGGTTCCTTCCTTGCGCTTGTCGAGAGTTGATGCGAACGGGCGGTAAGGGTCAGCTGTGCGCCGGGACGGCCTCGGCGGGCTGGGCTGCCGCGACATCAGCGAGGTAGCGCTCGGCGTCGAGCGCGGCGGCGCAGCCGGTGCCGGCTGCGGTGACGGCCTGCCGGTAGTGGTGGTCGACGACGTCTCCGCAGGCGAACACCCCGGCCAGGTTGGTCCGGGTGCTCGGGTGCTCGACGATTACGTACCCCTCGTCGTCGAGGTCGACCTGGCCGACGAGGATGTCGCTGCGCGGGTCATGACCGATGGCGACGAACAACCCGGTGGTCGCGAGGTCGCGCTCCTGCCCGGTCTTGGTGTCGCGTACGCGCAGGCCGGTCATCCGGTCGCCGCCGAGGACGTCGACGACCTCGCTGTTCCAGGCGAACGAGATCTTGTCGTTGGCGAAGGCCCGGTCCTGCATGATCTTGGAGGCCCGCAGCGAGTCGCGACGATGCACCAGGGTCACCGACTTGCCGAAACGGGTCAGGAAGGTGGCCTCCTCGAGCGCCGAGTCACCGCCGCCGACGACGGCGATGTCCTGGTCGCGGAAGAAGAACCCGTCGCAGGTCGCGCACCAGGAGACGCCGTGGCCGGAGAGCCGCTTCTCGTTCGGCAGCCCGATCTCGCGGTACTTCGACCCGGTGGCGATGATGACGGTACGGGCGTGGTGGACACCGCCGGAGCCGTCCGTGACGACCTTGACGTCGCCGGTCAGGTCGACCTCGGTGATGTCGTCGGCGATCAGCTCGGCGCCGAACCGCTCGGCCTGCTGGCGCAGGTTGTCCATCAGGTCCGGCCCCATGATGCCGTTGGGGAAGCCCGGGAAGTTCTCGACGTCGGTGGTGTTCATCAGCGCCCCGCCTGCGGTCACCGAGCCCTCGAAGACGAGGGGGCGCAGGTTCGCCCTCGCGGCGTAGACCGCAGCGGTGTAGCCGGCTGGGCCGGACCCGATGATGATGACCTCACGCAGGTCGTTCGCCGCGCTCGCCTCGCTCACGATGGACCTTCCCCTGCGTACCTACGGTTCGGTGGGCTGCTCGACTGCTCAACGAATCCTAGATGCCGGGCATTCCAGATCAGCTGCGCGGTACCCGTCGGTAGGCGATGAAGTCGGCGTCGTTCCCCTGCCCGCACTTGGCCCCGACCACGAAGACGTCGTAGACCTTGGGGTCCTCCTTGTTCGGCAGCACCACGATCAGGGCGGGCCGACCGTCGTAGGTCCCGGCATCGATGGCGTACGGGGTGACCGCCGCGATCTCCACCTCGAGCGCGGCGATGCACGGCGCGAGAGTGTCGACGCTAGCGGTCAGGTCCAGCAGCTGCTTGGTCACCGTCGCGCCGGAGCCGGGAGACGAACTGAGCCCAGGGCTCGTCCCGACCGGCTTGGGTGTCTCGCCGGCCGCCGAGCCCTGCGGAGCCGTCGTCACCGCCGCCTTGGGCAGCGAGCCCGCCACCAGGGAGCGGATGTCGGTGGCCAGCGTGTCGGAGGTGTACGCGTGGGCGCTGTTCAGGCTGAGCTTCTCGGCGGCGCGCGCGGCCCCGCCGGCCGATGCGGCGGTGCTGGTCTCGCCGGTGCTGCCACCGCTGATCACCTTGACTGCTACCCCACCGCCACCGAGCACGAGCACGACCGCTGCGGCCACCTTGAGGATCCGCGGGTCGCGCCAGCGGGACCGCGCGGACGTGATGGGGACCACGGTCGCGGCAGCCGCCGCCGGGACGTCGGCCTCAGGGTTGGTCAGCCCGGTGAGTACTGCCTCGGCGAGTGCGGCGTCGAGCCGGGCCGCGACGTCGGCCGGCATCACCACGGCCGGGAGCCCGGCCAGCAGCGCGGAGACGTACGCGTCGTCGTTGGCCGTGAGGGTCTCGATATCACGGATGTCAGCGATGTCACCGATGTCACCCGCGTCGGGGTGCACGGGGTCGTGGTGCTGGGTCATGGCTGGTCGCCTCCCTCCGGCGCTGGTGGATCAGTGGGCACAGCCGGCACAGCTGGCACTGTCGTCTCGGATGGGACGGCCGGATCCCCCTCCGGGTTCCGCAGGTGCTGGAGCTGTGGCAGCAGCCGGGCCCGTCCCCGGGAGCAGCGGCTCTTGACCGTACCCACGGGGCAGTCCAGCATCCGGGCGGCATCCTCGACGGGGTAGCCCTGGATGTCGACCAGCACGATGGCCGCGCGCTGCTCGGGTGGCAGGGTCGCGAGCGCCTGCTCGACCACGATGGCCGTGTCGCGGGCGCCGATGCTGTCGACGGGGTCGGCCGGGTGCCGGCTCTCGTCGTCGGGGAGCGGGTCGGTCGGGCGTACCTTCTGCCGCCGCAGCAGGTCCAGGCAAGCGTTGACGACGATACGGTGCAGCCAGGTCGTGACGGCCGCGTCGCCGCGGTAGGACGCCGCGCCGCGGTACGCCGAGACCAGCGCGTTCTGCACCGCGTCCGCGGCGTCGTCGGGGTTGCCGAGCGTCCGCAGCGCCACCGCCCACAACCGGTCGCGATGCCGGCGGACGAGCTCGCCGAACGCGTCGCCGTCGCCGGCCAGGTGGGCCGAGAGCAGCGCCTTGTCGTCGAGCGGGGGCGCACCCGCCTGCTCGTCGTCGGACATGCCCTGCAGCGTACGGGCGGTGCCTCGCGCCTCTTGGGTGCCCCGCCGTGCGCCCCGGATGCCTGGTCGTGCGCCCCGGATGCCCGTCACTCAGCTGCGGGTGACCTCGACCTCGAAGATCCCGCCCTGGAAGTTGTTGCCGGCCGGCGGCAGCGAGGTCAGCCAGATGAGCAGGTAGCGCGCGGTGGCCGGCGCGGCAGGGCGCAGGGTGGCGAAGCTGCCCGCGTCGTCGACCCGGGCGAGGGGAAGGTAGTCGTCGAACGCGGCGGACAACGTCTTGGAGGCCAGCAGCTGCAGCGACGTGGACAGGCCCACCAGGTGCACGCTGACCGTCGCGACCCGCTGCTCCCGGCCGAGGTCGAGCAGCAGCCCGACGCCTGGCTTGAGGCCACCGAGGTTGGCCCGCTTGTAGTACGTCACCGTGTGCCACGCCGTGGTCAGGTCGCCGTCGATGGCCAGCGGTGCCTGCGCGGGGTTCTCGCTGCCGTTGCCGTCCGGGTCGAAGTCGCGCGCCGACACGATCGGGATGCTGATCCCGAGCGGTGGCTGGCTGCCGTTGACAGTTGGCGTCGGCTGGGTCAGCTGGGTGCCCGTCTGCGACGCGGTGCCGCTGCCCTTGCTCGGGCCTCCGAGGGAACGTACGCCCAGGTACGACGGCACCGCGAGCACGGCAAGCACGGCGGCGGCCGCGACCAGTGGCACCGAGCGAGGTCGACGACTGCCCCGGCGGCGACCAGCGGCTCCGGCCAGCATGGCTCGGCCATCGACACCCCGGGCACCTTCGGCACCGTCGGAACGGTCCTCTGGCTCCCCGCGGTCGAACCCCTTCATCCGCTCGCCGGCCAGCTCCAGCGCTGCGGCTACGGCCGCGGGCGAGCGCAGCGGCTCGCCGCGACCCGGCAGCCCGAGCGCCCGTGCCGCCACGTCGTCGAGGGCGGCGGGTACGCCCGCACGGACCATCCGGGGGCGGACGGGGTGGCCGGACTGCCGCGGGGCAGGGGCGAGCGCCGACCGCCCGGGTGCGCCGGGCCAGCGCCCGGTCAGCGCCGCGTAGAGCAGCGCACCCAGGCCGGCCGCGTCCGTGGCCGGCCCGTCCAGTCCAGGCGCGGTCGGCGTGCCCGCGGAGCCTGGGGTGACAGTCGTACCGACCGGGTCGGCCAGGGCCGCGACGAATCCGAGCCCGAGCAGCCGGACCCGGCCGTCCTCGCCGCGCAGCACCCAGTGCGGAGCCAGCGCACCATGACCGAGCCCCTGGGCCTGCACCGAAGCCAGCGCCTGCGCCACCTCCAGGGTCACCCGCCAGGCCTCGACGTCGGGCAGCGGTCCGTCGGCCAGCAGCTCCTCGAGCGACTCCGCGGTCAACCACTCGATCACCAGGCAGGTGCCCTCGTCGTCGGACAGGACGTCCAGCACGCGCAGCACCCGGGCGTCCTCGGCTCCTGCCGACGCGCGAGCCGCGGCCAGCACGTCCGTCTCGAGGGTGCCGAGCTCGTGGTCGGGGACGAGCACCAGGATGCCCACCGCGCGCCGGAGCACGCCGTCGTAGCCTCGCCAGTACGACCAGTGCGGACCGTCGAGGACGCAGTCCTCGAGGCGGTAGCGGTCGGCCAGGGTACGCACGGTCCAACAGCCTACGGCTGGCTGCCCGTCCCGCCGGAGAACACGGTTCCGGTCGACGCGGCGACCACGCGGGTCGCGCCGTAGTAGCCGTCGAGGTAGACCGGCACGATCTGCACGAACGCGCCGGTGTGCGGTGCCTCGATCATGTAGCCGCCGCCGAGGTAGAGCGCGACGTGGTGGATGCTCGCCGGGTCGACCGGATCGGTGGCCCAGAAGAGCAGGTCACCGGGCAGCAGCTCGCTCAGCGCAGGGTGCGTACCGCTGAACCACTGCTCGCGCGAGGTGCGCGGCAGGCTGACGCCGGCCTGGGCGTACGCCCACTGGGTCAGCCCCGAGCAGTCCCAGGTCGAGGGGCCCGTGGAGCCCCACTGGTACGGGTCGCCGAGATGGGTACGAGCGGCCGCGATGGCGGTGCCGATGGCGGCCGGCGTGCCGGGGGGCAGCACGGTCGGGGGGAACGGGTCGGTGCCGAGCGCGCCCGCGGCAGCGGCAGCCGCTGCCGCATCGGCCTTGGCCTGCGCGTCGGCGATCAGCTGCCGGACCAGCGCGTTGGCGCCCGCGAGCTGCGCCTGCCGCTCGGAGAGCAGGCCGACGATGCGAGCCTGCGCGAGCTGGGCCTGCGACTGCAGCTCGGTGCGCTTGTCGGCCAGGGCGTTCAGCGTGTCGGCGGTGGTCGAGGCCTGCCGGATGCGGTCGGAGGTCTGCCCGATCGCGTACGCGTCGGCGGCCAGGACGTGGTTGATGGCGACGTACCGCTGGAGCACCTCGCTGATGTCGCCGCCGTCCAGGATCTGTGCGAACAGGCCGAGCTGGCCGCCGGACTTGTACAGCGCCTGGATGCGGGCCACGTTCTGCGCGCGCTCGGTCTCGGCGACCTGGCCCAGGGTGCCGACGTCCTGGGACGCGGCGAGATAGCTGGTGACGACCGCGGCGAGCTTCTCCTGGACCGCGTTGTAGTCCTCGGTGGCGATCTCGACCTGGAGCTGGAGCGCGTCGACCTGGCTGGCCAGCGTCTTGGCCTGCGCGGTCGCCGAGGCGATCGAGGGGTCGGCCAGCGCGGTGCCCCCCGGTCCTGCCGCGACACCCCCGACCGCACTGACCAGGACGGCCAGGGCGGCGACCAGGCCGGCCGTACGACGGCTGGTCACGAGGCGGCTGCAGCCGGGACGGACAGAATCGCCGTAGGGACCACCAGCGAGGCGGTGCCCGGCAGGTGCCGCACCAGGAAGGTGCGGGCCTGCAGCGTGATCGTCACCTTCATGGTGCCGCCGGTCACCTGGAAGTCGGCGAGTGTCACCTCGTTGGCTGCGGCGGACTTCTCGGCCGCCGTGCGCGCGGCGAGGAAGTCGTTGGTGGGTCCGTAGGCGGCCTGGGCCGCGGTCGCTGCGTCGCTCGCCGAGTCCTGCGCGTGCAGGTGCCCGAGCGCCAGCGAGATGGCGTCTGCGGCCAGCACCCCGATGAGGGCGAACCCGATGACGATCTTGACCAGCCAGCCGACGGCGAAGAAGCCACGTTCGCGGCTCCGTACGCAGTCACCGGCCATACGACACAAGTCGGCGTTCTGACCGGTGGTCTTGAGGTCAGCCCCTGCGCAGGCGACCCGTCACCAGGTTGACGACCTCGGTCATCTCGGCCACCCGGAGGCGGCGCGCCACCAGCACGAACGTGACCGGGACCAGCGTGCCCACGGCGACGACCACGACCAGCGCCCCCACCTTGCCCGAGCCGGTGACGTGCGCGAGCGCGGCCACGAGGGCGTACCCGAGCAGGCCCGACACGACACCGGCCACCCCGAGGCGTACGAACGTACGGATCGTGACGTACGTGTCGAGACCGCCGACCCGTGGTCGCAGGATCTGCCAGAACACGACGGTCGTCGCGATGTACGCCACGGCGTAGCCCACCGCGAGGCCGACTACGGCGTGGTCCGCGGGGAGCAGCCGGAACAGCGTGTAGCCCACCCCGACGTTGACGATGTTCAAGAAGATGTTGACCAGCGCGGGCGTACGCGTGTCCTCGAGCGCGAAGAAGCCGCGCAGCAGTACGTAGTAGACCGAGTACGCGAGCCCGCCGACGGCGAACCCCTGCAGCACCGTTCCGACCAGCCGCGCGCCGGGGTCGGAGGTGTTGCCGTAGCCGAGGAGCAGCTGCGCGATGCGTGGACCGAGCAGGATCAGCAGCACGGTCGCCGGGATCATCGCGGCCGCGACCAGCCGCATGCCGCGCGCGAGGTCGTGCCGGACGGCCGCGAGGTCGCCGGCGTGCGCCGCCCGGCTCATCCGCGGCATCAGCGCGGTGATCACCGAGACTGTGACGATCGAGTGCGGGAGGATGAACATCAGGTGCGCGTTGGCATAGGCGGTGCTGCCGGCCCCGCGCACTCCGTGGCTCTCGGCGACGGCGCCCGCGTTGTTGGCCAGCCTGGTCACGATCAGGTAGGACACCTGGTTGACCAGCACGAAGAAGATCGTCCACTTCGCCAGCCCGGCGGCCTTGCCGAGGCCCTGGCCGCGCAGGTCGAACCTGGGCCGGAACCGGTAGCCGGAGCGCGCCATGAAGGGGGTGAGCACCGAGGCCTGCACCACTACGCCGAGCGTCGTCGCCGTACCCAGCAAGGCGATCTGTCCGCCGGTGATGGTCGAGATGCTCGGCTCGTGCGCGACGGTCAGGAAGATGCCGCAGCCGACGATGACGACGACGTTGTTGATCACCGGCGCGAACATCGGCGCGGCGAAGTGGCCGCGCGCGTTCAGCACCTGCGAGTACAGCGCGTACAGACCGTAGAACAGGATCTGCGGCAGGCAGAGGTAAGCGAAGGCGGTCAGCACCTCGATCTGACGGGGGGTGTAGCTCGCCCCTGCGTAGAGCCGCGCGATCCACGGCGCCGCGGCGACGGCGACCACCGTGATGCCGAGCAGGGTCATCGCGCAGAGCGTCAGCAGCCGGTCGGCGTACGCGGTGCCGCCGTCCTTGTCGTCCTTCATGTGGCCGACCAGCTGGGGGATGAAGACCGCGTTCAGCGCCCCACCGACGAGCAGGATGTAGATGATGTTGGGCAGCGTGTTGGCCGTGTTGTACGCGTCGGCGAGCACCCCCAGGCTGCCGAGGGCTGCGGCCAGCGCGGTCGTCCGGAGCACCCCGGTCAGGCGCGAGACGATGGTGCCCGCTGCCATCACCGAGCTGTGCCGAAGGACGCCGTCGTCGGTCCCGGGCGCTGTGCTGCCCGCTGTGTCTGCGCCGCCTGTGCTGTCGGTGCCGCTCATCGGACCCGCTCGCGGACCGAGGCCTCGGACCCCGGCCGGCGCCCGCGTCGGACCGCGCGCGCCACCCGGACGACCAGGGCCACAGCCAGCAGCACGAACGCCCCGCCGACCACCAGCTGGGCCACCGCGCCGAGCCCGGTGATCTGCACGGGGAAGGTCACGGCCGAACCGTAGGGCTTCCCGTCGGGCGCGACCAGCTGGACGATCAGCTGGACGCTGCCGTTAGTGGTGGCCTCGGCGGGCACCTCGAAGGTTCGGCTCTGGCCCGGGGGGATCACCTCCTGCCCCGGCTGGGTGAGGGTCAGCCGGACGGCCGGGTCGGCGGCGACCGACAGGTTCATCGTGACGGCCTGGCTCAGCCGGTTCTCGACCGTGACCGGGATCTTGCCGCTGCGCCCGGCGAGGGTGAGCCCGCCGGACTGCACGACGTGGACGGCCGAGACGAGGTCGTCGATCGCGGTCTCGACCGAGTGCGCGTAGACCAGCCCGGCCGCACGCTGCGTACGCCAGACCGTGGACTCGGACCGCAGGATCGCGCGCTCGTAGGTGTCGCGGAGCGAGGTGGGGTCGGCGACCACGGCGCTGAGTGAGTCGAGCCCCGCGGCGGCGGCGCGCACGCTGTCGAGCTGTCGTCCGCTGACCTCGCGCTGCTGGACGGCGGTCGGGTACGTCGGGCGCTGCCGGGCTGGGCCGTCGGCCGCAGTGGTGCGGAGCTCGGCAATCGTGGCCGGCTTCGCCCAGGGCACCTGGCCGAGGGCGTCGAGCACACCCTTGACGTACGTGGCGTCGGGGGTCCAGCGGCGCGGCGGGACGATGACGAGGGAGCGCTGGGCGCTCGGGAGCTCGGCGGTGATCATGGCGATCTCGGCCAGGAACCGTTGCCGGGCAAGGGCCGCGCCGCCCTGCTGCGCCGTGGGTGTCGCGATCAGGGTCGACAGGAGGTTGTCCGCGACGATGGCGGTGAGCCTGGTCCCCGTGAGCGGGCCGACCCCGGACGGCGTGTACGTCGTGATGGCGCGTACCGGTGCGGCGAGCTGGTCGGACAGGATCACCGCGGCGCTGCCGAGACCGGCCAGTGCGGTCAGGGTCCGGCTGTCGGCGGTGCCGTCGGCGGGCCAGGCGACGTCGGCCTCGGCGGGCGTGCTGCCGACGCTCGGCGTGCTTGCGAGGGCCTGACCGACGACCTGGGCGCCGAGGGTCGTGGCGACCCCCAGGTCGGAGGTCCGCCCGGCGCGGACGCTCGCGACCAGGTCCGGGTCGGCGAAGGGAACGGCCAGCACCTGCCCGGTTGCCGTGGCGGCGGCCAGCGCGGTCAGCCAGGCCTTGGCAGCAGCCGCGCCGGCGGTGTCACCCGTGCCACCGGTGCCGCCGGAATCACCGCTGGACCCCGAGCCCCCGGTGGAGGCGCCCGCACTCGCGGTCGGCGTGCCGGTCTGCGTGCCGGTTGGCGTGGGTTTGACGATGGTGCTGTCAGCCAGCTGGCGCACGCTCTCCAGGGTGTCGCCGTCCAGCAGCCAGGTCAGGTGAGTGCCGCCGGCGGCACTGAGCAGGCTGCCGAGCCGGCCGTGCAGCTCGTTCTCCAGCCCGGCCCCCAACGACTTGCCGTCGGGGCCGCGCGAGGGGGTGCCGAGCACCGGCCAGACCACCGCGACCCGGGTCGGCCGGGCGGTGCCGAGGTCCCACGGGAGGAACGTGCGGGCGGTGCCGTACCTCGTACGCCCTCCGGTGGTCGGGTTGTCGGCCCTGACCTCGATCGCCAGGGGGTACACACCCGGCGTGCTCAGCCCGAGAGTCCTCGCGGTCACGCTCAGGGTCCAGGGCAAGGTGCCCCCAGCGACCAGCGGGTCCGGCTCGGTGATCAGCGCGCCTGACGGGACCGAGCCGGGCGGGGGCGCGGTGCTCGCGGCCGACGCGTCCAGCTCGCTGCGGCTGCCGGCGGGCTGGTCCGCCACCCGGAGCTGGATCACCACCTTGTCCAGCTGGGTGGTCCCGTTGTTGCGCAGTACGCCGCTGATCTGGAGGGTGCCGTCCGCGGTGAGCACCAACGGGGCGATCGCGGTGACGCCGACCGAGACCGGGTCGACCGTGGAGGTGGCTGTACGCAAGGTGCCCGCGGCCCCCGCCTTTGGTGCCCCCAGTCCTGCGCTCGCGGCCACGGCCAGGCCGAGCGCTAGCCCGGCGGCCAGGGAGCGACCCCTCATCGACCCTCGCCCAGCAGGTCGACCGCGCGGATCGCGAGCGCGCGCTCGTCGGTGTACGCCAGCCGGGTGGCCACCTCCGCGAGGGGGACCCAGGCGACCTCGACGACCTCGACATCGGCGTCGGAGAGCTCGCCGCTGACCCGCTCGAGCAGGTAGTGGTGGACGGTCTTGTGGATGCGCTGCTCCTGCGCGACGAACCAGTAGTCGACGGCGCCGAGCCGGCCGACGACCTGCCCGAGGATCCCGGTCTCCTCCTCGACCTCTCGCACCGCCGCAACCTCGGAGGTCTCGCCACCTTCCAGGTGCCCCTTGGGCAGGACCCACTCGAGCTGGCCGCGTCGGCTGCGCCTGGCGATGACGGCTCCGCACGCGCCGCTGCCCCGGTGGTCGACGACCAGGCCTCCGGCAGACGTCTCGTCCACCGTGGGGAGCCAAGGGCGGCTCGGCGGTGTGGGGCGTTGCACCGGTTGATCGTACGAGCCGTACCCTTTGCCGCGTGTCCGCCGCTCCTGCACCGCTGCCCCCGGTTGTCGACGAGGTAGGCACCCGGTTCGCAGCCGCCGGGCACCAGATCGCCCTGGTCGGGGGCACCGTCAGGGACGCCCTCATGGGCCGGCTGGACCGGCTCGAGGACCTGGACTTCACGACCTCGGCGCGGCCGCCGGAGATCCTCGCGCTGCTCGGTGGCTGGGCCGACGCGGTGTGGGAGATCGGGATCGAGTTCGGCACCGTCGGGGCCCAGAAGGACGGCTTCCGGCTCGAGATCACGACCTACCGCTCTGACGCGTACGACCGCACCTCGCGCAAGCCCGCGGTGACGTACGGCCACACGCTGGAGGGTGACCTGCTGCGTCGGGACTTCACCGTCAACGCGATGGCGGTCTCGTTGCCGGGGCACGCTTTCGTCGACCCGCACGGTGGCCTCGTCGACCTCCAACGGCGAGTCCTGCGCACGCCGGCGACGCCGCAGGAGTCGTTCTCCGACGACCCGCTGCGGATGCTCCGGGCGGCCAGGTTCGCCGCCCAGCTGGGCTTCACCGTCGACCCCGACGTGGTGGCGGCGATGACCGACATGGCCGAGCGGATCGACATCGTGTCGGCCGAGCGGGTCCAGGCCGAGCTGGTCAAGCTGATCTGCGCCCAGGGTCCCCGGGCCGGGCTGGGGCTGCTGGTCGACACCGGCCTGGCCACGCAGGTGCTGCCCGAGCTGCCGCTGCTGCGGCTCGAGATCGACGAGCACCACCGGCACAAGGACGTGTACGAGCACACGCTCACCGTCCTCAAGCAGGCCATCGACCTCGAGACCGACGCTGACGGGCCGGTCCCGCGCCCGGACTTCGTGCTGCGGTTCGGCTCGCTCATGCACGACGTGGGCAAGCCGCGTACCCGCCGGTTCGAGGAGGGTGGTGGGGTGAGCTTCCACCACCACGAGGTGGTCGGCGCCAAGATCACCCGCAAGCGGATGCAGGCGCTGCGCTTCAGCAACGACCTCACGGACGACGTCTGCCGGCTGGTCGAGCTGCACCTGCGCTTCCACGGGTACGGCACCGGGGAGTGGACCGACTCCGCGGTGCGCCGGTTCGTCCGTGACGCGGGGCCGCTGCTGCCGCGGCTGGTCCGGCTGACCCGCGCCGACTGCACCACCCGCAACAAGCGCCGGGCCGCGGAGCTCGCGGCGCAGATCGACGACCTCGAGGCCCGCATCGCCCGGCTCGAGGTCGAGGAGGGGCTGGCCGCAGTGCGCCCCGACCTCGACGGCGAGGCGATCATGGCGATCCTCGGCGTACCGCCTGGGCCGGTTGTCGGCCGGGCGTACCGGTTCCTGCTCGAGCTGCGCCTGGACGCGGGGCCGCTGGACCCCGCCGTCGCCGAGGCCGAGCTGCGCACCTGGTGGGCCGCCCAGACCTAGACGTCGGCGTACGGGCTGGAGCTGGTGCCTCGTGTCCGGGTGAGCGAGCGCCCCGACGCAGCGTGGCCCGGACCCGAGACGCGTGCGCAGATGAGGACGCCGGCGCCATCATGTGTAAGTGACAACGGGGCCCGCCGCCGACCCCGATGGCGCCACGGCGGGGCTTTCACCGGTGTCGCCAGCCGGGTCCCGCGTCATCCTCGGGTGGGGCGGCGCCGCGATGCGCCTGATCGCAGCTGGTTCGGTCGCGATGCTGGTCGGATTCGTATATCTCGAGGGCACTTCACCCGAGCCTGGACTCGGAGAGACGCTCACGAGCTGCCTTCTCTTCGGTCTCGGAATCACCTTCTTCGTTGACATGTTGAGCACCCGGGTGGAAGCGAGGGGATCGGTGCTCGGGCTGGTGAACCCAGTGACCGAGACCCTGATCCCGGTAGCCGACGTGTCCGCGGTCGACCGGGCGGACGGCGGCGGGTACTGAGCCCCACCCGCGCCGGCATCCTGGTGTGGTCCGCCGGATCAGGGTGACCTGGTTGATCGCAACGTTTCTCGGAACCCCCTTGGTCACTGTTGCGGCAGGCGCTGCGCTCTACCGCGCTCGGTAGGGCCGGTCTCGTGTCCGGGTCAGCTAGCGCCCCGACGCTGCCTGGCCCGGACACGAGAGGTGTCAGCCGCGGGGGGTGACCCGCCAGTACCAGGTACCGCCGGCGATCAGTGCGAGCGAGGTCGCCACGATCACCGGTACGGAGCGGCCGCCGGCCGGCAGCACAGCGGCGGCAACGCTCGCGGCCGCCACGAAGGCCACGTTGAAGAGCACGTCGTAGAGCGCGAAGACGAAGCCACGGTGGGCGTCGTCGACCGTCCTCTGCACCGTCGCGTCGACGCTGACCTTGACCCCCTGCGCGGTCAGGCCGAAGACGAACCCGGCGACCACCAGCGGGGCCGGGCGGAACGGCAGGCCGAGGATCAGCAGCGCGACCCCGGCCGTGACCATCAGCGCGGGCACCCACCAGCCGGCCCCCCACCGCCTGACGGCCGCAGGAGTCAGCGCCGCGCCGACCGGTACCCCGACTGCGACGGCGACGAAGGTCACCGCGACCCCGCGCAGCCCCGCGTCGGCGTCCGTGGACGGGTGGAAGGTGATCCGCTGGAGCAGCACGATCACCACCGTCATGACGCCGAACGCCACCCGGAAGACGCCGAGCGCCGCCAGCGCGTTCCAGGCCACCCGGCGGTGGTAGAGGTAGCGGACGCCAGAGCCGACCCTGGCCAGCTCGTCGGCCCACCGGCCGGTGACGCGTACGGGTACGCCGTCAGGGCCGAGCTGGTCGCGGCCGAGCCGGGTCGCGAGCAGGGCCGACAGCAGGTAGAGGCCAGCGGCTGCGCCGACGATGGCCGCCGCCTCGCCGTTGCCGCTGCCGGCGAGCACCCGGGCCAGCAGGCCTAGACCGGCGCCGGACGCCGCCGCGACCGTCCCGGACGTGGTGGCCAGAGCGTTGGCGGTGACGAGCCGGCCCGGCTGGACGACGTGCGGCAGCGCCGCGGACAGCGCGGACAGGAAGAACCGGTTCACCCCCAGGCTGCCGAGCGCGAGGACCACGAAGAGCACTCCGTCGTTGCCACCGACGACGAGCAGCGCGAGGGGGACCAGCAGGGTCGCCCGCACCAGGTTGGCGACCACCAGGATCTGCCGCCTGCGCCAGCGGTCGATCAGCACGCCCGCGAACGGCCCCACCACGGAGTACGGCAGCAGCAGCACCGCGAACGAGACGGCGATCCGCG
The DNA here is from genome assembly GCA_031394045.1 of Sporichthyaceae bacterium. GTDB lineage: Bacteria > Actinomycetota > Actinomycetes > Prado026 > Prado026 > JANYIP01. The sequence continues at coordinate 21,886 of JANMWN010000092.1, read as the reverse complement.
TGCCCGTCGCCTGCTTCTCCGGCGAGAACAGGACGTATGACGCGAGGCCGGCCTGGAGCACCCCGTCGGCGAGCTGGCTCAGCAGCCGGGTGGCCAGCAGCCGCCGGAAGCCGGCGCCCGAGAGGACCGAGCGCAGGTCCGAGTCGGCGGGCACGCGGGCAAGGCTAGGCCCCGCCGCCCACGATCCGGCCGGTCAGGCGTCGATGACGTGGACGGTGATGCCGGCCCGGCGAAGGGCCTCGAGCGCTGCCTCGTCGGCGGTCGCGTCGGTCACCAGCTCGGTCACCGCCGCGATCGGGCAGATCCGGGCGAGCAGCACCCGACCGACCTTGGACCCGTCGGCGACCACGATCACCCGAGCTGCGCGCCGGATCATCGTGGCGTTGGTGTGAGCCTCCACCTCGTCGTGGGTGGTCAGGCCGCCCTCGGCGCCGATGCCGTCCACACCGACGACGGCGACCTCGATGTTCAGCCCTTGCAGCGTCTGCTCGGCCAGCGGTCCCACCAGCTCGTACGACTGCGAGCGGGTCACGCCCCCGGTCATGATGATCTTGACCCGCGGGCGCAGCGCGAGCTCGGTGGCGATGTTGAGCGCGTTGGTGATGACGGTGAGGTCGACCCGGTCGGCGATGATCCTGGCGACCTCGCTGGTGGTCGTCCCGCCGGTGAGGCCGAGCGTCAGCGGGCCCCGGGGCAGCAGTGCGGCCGCCCTGGTCGCGATCCGGCGCTTCTGCTCACGGTTCTGACCGCCGCGGTAGCGCACCGGCAGCTCGTACGCGACGGCTTGGGCGAGCGCGCCGCCGTGCGTACGGGTCAGCAGCTTCTGGTCCTCGAGCATCTGCAGGTCGCGGCGCAGCGTTGCTGCGGAGACGCCGAACTCGCCAGCCAGCTCGGTTGCGTTCAGCGAGTTCTCGGCGGCCAGCCGCTCGAGGATGGCCGAGACCCGGTCGGCGCGGCGCAGCGAGACGCGAGCCATGGCAACCTCTCGGCCGGGGTGAACGTGCACGCAGGATAGTCCACTTCGCGCGAGTATTGCGTCTGTTCTTGCACGTTTGACCGGGAAACACGACACTTCCGACATGGCTACGATCACTTTTCTCGGCGCAGGCAGTGTCGTGTTCACTCGCGAGCTGCTCGGCGACATCCTCGGCTTCCCGGAGCTGGCCGGCTCGACCATCGTCCTGCACGACATCGACGCCGAACGGCTGGAGACCGCCGAGGCCATCGCGCACGCGACGGCGGCGGCGCTCGGCGCCAAGCCGGTGATCGTCACCTCGCTGGACCGGAGGCGAGCGCTCGAGGGTGCCGACTACGTCATCAACTCGATCCAGGTCGGCATGCACGCGTCCACCGTCACCGACATCGAGGTTCCCGCTTCGTTCGGGTTGCGGCAGACGATCGGCGACACCATCGGCGTCGGCGGGATCTTCCGTGGGCTGCGGACCTTCCCGGTCCTGGCGGGGATCGCCGCCGACATGCTGGAGATCTGCCCGGACGCCTGGTTGCTCAACTACACCAACCCGATGGCGATGAACGTGGCGTACCTCGCATCGGTGGCGCCGCGGCTCAAGGTCGTGGGGCTGTGCCACTCCGTCTACTGGACCATCCGTGGCCTGTGCGAGGTGATCGAGGTCCCGTTCGAGGAGGTCTCGTACTGGTCCGCCGGGGTCAACCACCAGGCGTGGGTGCTGCGGTGGGAGCGCGAGGGCCGGAGCCTGTACCCGTTGCTGGACGTGCGGATCGCGGCAGATCCCGAACTGCGTCGCCGGGTCCGCGTGGACATGTACCGACGGCTGGGCTACTACCCGACCGAGACCAGCGAGCACTCCTCCGAGTACCTGCCGTTCTACCTCCACCACGACACCGAGGTGGAGCGGCTGCGCATCCCGGTCGGCGACTACGTACGCATCAGCGAGGAGAACCTGGCCGAGTACAGCGCGACCCGCGCCGGTCTGCTGGCCGGCGAGCCGCTCACCATCGACCGCGACTCAACCGAGTACGCCCCGCAGGTCATCCACTCCATGGAGACGGGGACCAAGCGGACCATCTTCGGCAACGTCCGGAACACCGGTCTGATCACCAACCTGCCGCAGGACTATGCCGTCGAGGTGCCGTGCGCGGTCGACGAGATGGGCGTGCACCCGATCCACGTGGGGGCCCTCCCGCTGCAGTGCGCGGCGCTGAACCGCTCGTTCGTCAGCGTCGGCGAGCTCACCGTGCTGGCCGCGGTGACCGGTGACGCCAGGCTGGTACGCAACGCCGCGATGATCGACCCGAATGCCGCGGCAAGCCTGACCGTCGACCAGATCTGGGATCTGTGCGACGCGATGACCGCCGCGCACGGCGACCTGCTGCCCGAGGCGCTGCGAGCACCGGTCACCCTCTGATGCCGCTGGCCACGACCGTGGAGCTGGTCGCACAGGCCCAGGCGGCCGGCCGCGCCGTCGGGGCCTTCAACGCGATCACCCTCGAGCACGCGGAGGCCATCGCCGCCGGCGCGGAGGCCGCGGGGCTGCCGGTCATCGTGCAGGTGAGCGAGAACGCGGTGAGGTTCCACGGTGGCCGGCTCGGACCCCTGGCCGCTGGCTGCCTCGCGGTCGCGTACGCCTCGTCGGCGCGGGTCGCCCTGCACCTGGACCACGTGCAGGACGACGACCTGCTGCACCAGGCGGACCTGCACGGCTTCAGCTCGGTGATGTACGACGCATCCCTGCTGGCGTACGCCGACAACGTCTCCGCGACCCGCGCCGCCGCGGAGTGGGGTCATGCGCACGGTCTCTGGGTGGAGGCCGAGCTCGGGGCGGTCGGGGGCAAGGACGGTGCGCACGCTCCGGGCGTACGCACCGACCCCGACGAGGCCGCCGCCTATGTCGCGGTCACCGGGGTGGACGCCCTCGCCGTCGCGGTCGGCAGCTCGCACGCGATGATCGACCGGACCGCCGCGCTGGACCTCGCTCTCGTCGCGCGACTGCGGGCGGCGCTGCCCGTCCCGCTCGTGCTGCACGGGTCCTCGGGGGTCCCCGACGATGAGCTGCGGGCCGCGGTCGCCGCAGGCATGGTCAAGGTCAACATCGGGACTGCGCTCAACATCGCCTTCACCGCCGAGGTACGCGCCAGGCTCGCCGCCCAGCCCGCCGTCGTCGACCCGCGCAAGTACCTGGCACCCGGCCGCGACGCAATGGCTGCTGTTGTCGCGGCTCAGCTCGCTGTCCTGGCCGGCCGCCCGAACTAGCCCGGGGCTGAGCCAAGGACGTGTCGATCGTGGTTGTTGGGGCAACAACAACCGACACGTCATCGCCAAAGGCCGAGCCCCCGAGGGCCGGTGTCGTTGCTGCGTCTTAGTTCTTGACGTGTCCCATCTAGCACCAACCTAGAACCGGATCAGGCGGTGGGCGTTGTCGCGGTAGACGGCGGCCAGCGCGTCCGGCGGAAGGTCCGCGGCGCAGATGTCCCAGCGGCCGGACGGCGGTGTGGGGCTGCTGCGCTCGTACGGGAAGCACTCGTCGGCGGTCTCGAGGAACTGGAAGTACGTGAGGTACGCGTCGCGGTCCGGGGGGAACGAGTCGGTGCCGAACAGCACCCGGTCCGGATGGTCGAGCACGAGCTGCCGGAACCGCCGAGGCTGCCGCCCGATCTCGGCCAGCCGCCCGCCGAGGTCGACGTGGAAGTTCGCGTGCTCGTCCATCATCCTGCGAACCCAGTCGAGGTCCTCGGCCGCGCAGCCGACGTGCGCACCGATGAACGTCGTGCCGGGGGCGCCGGCCACCATCGACTCGAGCGCCGCCATCAACCGGTCGAAGGTCGGGTGCTCGGGCCCGCCGAACCACCACGCCGGCATCTCGGCGAGCTCCTCCAGCCGCTCGTTGTGCCGGTCCAGGGGGGTGAAGAACGCGACGGGGTCGGCGGTATGAACCAGGATCGGCAGCCCGAGCTCACCAGCTGCCACGAACACGTCCGTGAGCCGCTCGTCGTCGGGCAGCACCCGCCGCCCGTCCCCGTCGACGACCTGGAGGCCCAGGTCCTTCCAGACCTTCACCCCGCGCGCACCCGCCGCGGCGGAGGCCTCGAGCGACGCGACCAGCGCGTCGGTCGGCCGGTCCGCCGCGAGCAACGTCCAGTCCAGGTGGGCGAACGTGGCGAACCGCCCCGGGTACGCCGCGTCGTACCGCGCCAGGTTCTCGTCCAGCTCGCGGCCCCAGCGCCCGTCGAGGTTGACCAGCGCCGCGACGTTGAGCTCGTCCATCAGGTCGAGCAGCTCGGTCACGTCGGGGGCCAGCCAGGTGCCGTCCTCGCTGAGCCAGCGGCCGACATGGTTGTGCACGTCGACCGCGGGTACGGCCGCGCGGGGCACATCGGTCAGCGGCCGCCTGATCTGCGCCCGTGGGGCGTAGTCGCGCAGGGGCAGGGCGACCAGCGCCGCCAGCTGCTCCGACACGGCAGCACGGAATCCAGGACGCAGATCGTCCAGATCGCTCATGAAAACGCTCACCTCAAATGTTCGAATTGGCGGAGGCTCTCCCATAATTCGCTCAGATATGAGCATACTCACGCCATCATGAACGTGACAGAGCGCGAGATCTCCAGCCAGCCGTCCGTCTGGGCCAAGTCCCTCGACCAGGTCGAGGAGGCGGAGCGGCTGCTGGCCGCCCGCGGCGACCGGGTCCTCGCGCTGGGCTGCGGGACCTCGGCCTTCGTGGCCATGGCCTACGCGTCGCTCCGCGAGCGCGCCGGCTTCGGTGAGACCGACGCCGCCTTCGGCTCCGAGGTACCCACCCGCCGCTACGACCGCGTCATCGCCATCACCCGCTCCGGGACGACGACCGAGATCCTGGACGCCGTCCGCGGCCTGCCCGCCGGGACCAGGACGGTTGCGGTCACGGCCGTCACGGGCGAGCCGGTCGACGCCCTGGTGGACGACCGGCTGGTCCTGTCGCACGCCGACGAGGGCAGCGTGGTGCAGACGCGGTTCCCGACCACCTTCCTCGTGCTGGTCCGGGCCGCGCTCGGCGAGGACGTGACCCCGGTCCTCTCGGACGGCCAGCTGGCGGTCGACGCCCCGTTGCCCGTGGACCCCGCGGACTTCGAGCACTTCGTCTTCCTCGGCAGCAGCTGGGCCGTCGGCCTGGCCCACGAGGCGGCGCTGAAGGTCCGGGAGGCCGCGCAGGCCTGGTCGGAGTCGTACCCGGCGATGGACTACCGGCACGGCCCGATCGCCGTCGCGGGGCCGCGCTCGCTGGTCTGGGTGTTCGGTCCACCGCCGACCGGTCTCGTCGACGCCGTACGTGGCACCGGTGCCACCGTCCTGACCTCCGCGCTCGACCCGCTCGCCCAGCTCGTCCAGGCCCAGCGGCTGGCCGTCGCCCTCGCCGCCCAGCGCGGCCTGGATCCCGACCACCCGCGCGGGCTGACCCGCTCCGTGATCCTCGCGGCCTCCGGCTCCACCCCAGGTACGACCGATCCTTCGACGAACGGGATGCCCCGATGAAGCAGCTCCGTCAGCCCACGCACGCCCGTCGCACCACAGCGTCTGCGTCGCTCGCGGTCGCGGCGCTGGTGCTGGCCGCCTGCTCCAGCGGCAGCGGCGCCAGCGACCCGGCGACGACGCCGACCGGCACGGTCGACGCGAAGGCCCCGGTGGCGCTCACGTGGTGGACTGGTCAGTCCGCGGAGGCCGAGACGATCCTGGAGAAGCTGGCCAAGGAGTACACGGCCGCGCACCCGAACATCACCATCAAGGTGTCCCCCGGTGCCTCGACGACTGACGACCTGAAGCAGAAGATCGCCGCAGGCTTCGTCAGCGACACGTACCCGGACATCTCGTACGCCTTCGGCTCGTGGGCCACCGACCTCGGCCGCAGCGGTCACACGCTGGACCTGAAGACCGCCGTGGCCGACCCCGCGGTCGCCTGGTCGGAGTTCCCGCCGGCCGCGACAGCGACCGCCACGGTCGACGGCAAGGTGATCGGCATCCCTGCGCTCGTCGACAACCTTGGCCTGATCTACAACAAGAAGGTCTTCGACGCGGCCGGCGTGGCATACCCGACGAACGACTGGTCCTGGGACGACTTCCGGGCCGCGGCCAAGAAGCTGACCAACCCCGACAAGAAGATCTTCGGCACCGGCTGGTCGGTCTCCGGCGGCGAGGACACCACCTGGCACCTGTGGCCGCTGCTGTGGCAGCGCGGCGGCAAGATCCTCTCCGACGACGGCAAGTCGGCGAAGTTCAACTCCGACGAGGGCGTCGCCTCGCTGGAGTTCCTGCGGGCGATGGCGGTCGACGACAAGTCGATGTACCTCGACCAGACCGACGAGAAGTACGCCCCGCTGTTCTTCGACGGCCGGATCGCGATGATCATCTCCGGGCCGTGGAACCTTTACGACCTCAAGGACCGCAAGGTCAGCTACGGCGTCACGCAGATGCCGGGCTACAACGGTGACCACCAGACGATCTCAGGCCCCGACGTCTGGGTGGCCTTCGACCACAAGAACCTCAACCAGGCGGCGGCCACGACCAACTTCCTGCTCTGGCTGACCTCCAAGGACGTGGACGCGCGCTGGAACCTCGCCTACGGCAACCTCCCGCTGCGTACCTCGGAGCAGTCGACCGCGGCGTTCACCCAGTGGTCCAAGGACTACGCGCCCGGTGCGATCCCGTTCTTCGAGAACCTGAAGAACGCCAAGCAGCCCCGGCCGACCGTCCCGGGCTACACCGAGATGTCCAAGTACGTCGGCGAGGCGGTCTCCAAGGTGCTGCAGGGGACGATGAGCGCCAAGGACGCGCTCGACCAGGCCGCCCAGCAGTCCGCTGCCGCGCTCGACCAGTAGTGGGTTCGTCGATGCGCCCGCCGACCGCTCGGCTGCTCGCCGTCGTCACGGCCGTCGGGCTGCTCGCCGCCTGCACGTCGGCGAGCTCACCAGCGGCGGGCGGGTCGGGCGCCCAGGTCCCCGGCGGCACTGGTGGCACGACCGGGGCGGCGCCCACCTTCGACGCGACCGCACCGGTGACGATCACGGTCTGGCACGGGCAGTCGGCCGACGCCGCCAAGGTGATGGCTGACCTCGCCGCGGCGTACACGAAGCTGCACCCGAACGTCACCGTCAAGGTGACCGCCGGCGCCGGCAACACCGACGACCTGAAGCAGAAGATCGCCGCGGGCTTCGTCAGCGACACGTTCCCCGACGTCTCGTACATCTATGGGAGCTGGGCCGGCGAGCTCGCCGGCAGCGGCCACGGTCTGGACGTCAGCGAGTGGGTCAAGGACCCGAAGGTCGGCTGGGACGAGCTGCCCGAGGCCTCGCGCAAGACGGCGACCGTGGACGGCAAGGTCTTCGCCGTCCCCGCGATCGTGGGCAACCTCGCGTTGATCTACAACAAGAAGGTCTTCGACGACGCCGGCGTGGCGTACCCGACGGACGACTGGTCCTGGGACGACTTCCGGGCCGCGGCCAAGAAGCTGACCAACCCGGCGAAGAAGATCTTCGGCACCGCGTACTCGGTGGCCGGCAACGAGGACACCACCTGGCACCTGTGGCCCCTGCTGTGGCAGAAGGGCGGCACGATCCTGTCCGATGACGGCAAGTCGGCCGCGTTCAACTCCGACGCGGGCGTCCAGTCGCTGGACTTCCTGCGCGCCATGGCAGTCGACGACAAGTCCATGTACCTGGACCAGACCGGAGAGAAGTACGGCCCGCTCTTCCTCGACGGCCGGATCGCGATGCAGATCTCCGGACCCTGGAACCTGTACGACTTCGGCCAGCGCAAGCTCGCGTACGGCGTCGTCCGCCTGCCGGGTTTCGACGGCGACCACCAGACGATCTCGGGTACGGACGTGTGGGCGCTGTTCGACCACCATGACGGGAACCGGGCGCACGCGGCCTTCGACTTCACCCAGTGGCTGACGCAGCCCGACCAGGACGCGGTGTGGAACGTCGGGCTGGGCAACCTGCCCCTGCGGGCGTCGGAGAAGACGACGGCGGCCTTCGCCCAGTTCGTCAAGGACTACCCGGGCGGCCCGGCGTTCGTCGACAACCTGGCCAACGCCAAGCAGCCGCGCCCCACTGTGCCCGGGTACGACGCGATGTCCCGCGCCGTCGGCGAGCAGATCGCCAAGGTGCTGCAGGGAGTCGAGTCGTCCAAGGATGCTCTTGACGTAGCGGCTGCCGCTTCGGCCGACGCTTTGGGAGGGTGAGCCGATGACGACGACGCTGAGCGCTCCCCCGCGGCAGGAGCCGGACCGGCTCGAGGCCGATGCCCAGCTGCGCAAGCGGGCCAAGCGTCGCCGCGGGATGTTCGGCGACCTGAGCGGCTGGGGCTTCGTGGGCCCTGCGACCTTGATCGTGGTGGGGCTGTCGATCTTCCCGGCCGTCTGGGCGTTCTTCATCTCGCGGACCCGCTGGGACCTGCTCCGGCCGGCGAAGGACATCGGCTTCAAGAACTACCAGACCATGATGAACGACCCCGGGGTGCTGGCAGCCGCGAAGAACACGTTGTTCTTCACCGCACTGTTCGTCCCGATCTCGATCTTCCTCGGTGTCCTGCTGGCGATCGCCCTGAACCAGCGGATCCGCTTCGTGGGCTTCTACCGGACCGCGATCTTCGTGCCGTTCGTGGCGTCCGCCGCGGCGACCGGGATCCTGGCGAGCTTCGTCTTCGAGCCGAACTACGGGATCGCCAACGACCTGCTGCGCCGCGCGCACCTGCCACAGTTCGAGTTCCTCGAGTCCCCCACCCAGGCGATGCTCGTGCTGGTCGTCATTGCGTTGTGGGGTCAGGTCGGATTCACCGTGGTCGTCTACCTGGCCGCCCTGCAGGACATCCCGATCGACATCGTCGAGGCGGCGATGATCGATGGTGCCAACCGGCGGCAGATCTTCCGGTACGTGACGATGCCCGAGCTCGCGCCGGTGACCGTGTTCACCGCGGTCTGGCAGACCATCACCGCGCTGCAGCTGTTCGACCTGGTGTTCACCACCACCAAGGGCGGGCCGGTCGGGGCCACCGAGACGCTGGTCTACTACATCTACAAGGTGGCTTTCCAGGAGTCCCGGTTCGGCTACGGCGCGGCCCTGTCGTACGGCCTGTTCGCCGTCACCATGGTCGTCACGCTGTTCATGGTCTGGTACTCGCGCCGGACCAAGATCGAGGCGTTCTGAGATGACATCGATCCTCGGTGGCCGCACCCCCGTCGAGGTCGGGCCCGCCCCCATCGCGCGAACCGGCCCGGTCGAGCACAAGCGCCGGATGCCGTTCAGCCCCTGGCACCTGCTGCTGATGCCCGTCGCGCTGGTCTTCGCGATTCCCCTTGTGCAGATGGTGCTGACGTCGTTCATGAACGATGCCGACATCAACACCTTCCCGCCGAAGTTCATCCCGACGACGTTCACCCTCGGTGGCTACACCGGCTTCTTCGCCGAGAACCTGGTCTGGCGGTGGATCATCAACACCTTCGCCGTAGCCACGGTCTCGGTGATCTCGCACCTGGTCCTGTGCTCGCTGGCCGGCTACGGGTACGCGCGGCTGAAGTTCCGCGGCCGCAACCTGGGGTTCTTCGCCGTCGTGGGCACGATCATGATCCCGACGCAGCTGCTGATGATCCCGACGTACGTGATGTTCTCCAAGCTCGGCCTGGTCAACACCCTTCCGGCCGCGATGGTCCCGTGGCTCACCTCGGCGTTCGGGATCTTCTTGATGCGCCAGTTCTTCCTCTCGCTCCCGCGCGAGCTCGAGGAGGCCGCCCGCATCGACGGCTGCACCCAGCTCGGGGTGTTCTGGCGGATCGTGCTGCCGCTGGCCAAGCCGGCGCTGGCGACCCTGGCGATCTTTACTCTGCTGAACTCGTGGAACGACCTGATCTGGCCGCTGATCGCCATCAACGACCCCACCAACTTCACCCTGCAGGTCGGGCTGACCACGTTCCAGGGCACCCACCGCACCCAGTGGTCGACGCTGATGGCGGGCAACGTCATCGCCACCATGCCGCTGATCATCGGCTTCATCGCCGCGCAGCGGCAGTTCGTCGCGACCATGACCTTCAGCGGCCTCAAAGGCTGAAGAGCGCCACCTCGTCGCGGTCCGGCTGGGCGCTGGTGCCGCCGGCCGCGCGGGTCGAGAGGCTGCCGCAGACGACTGCGCGGTCCAGGCACTGCTGAGGTGTTCGCCCCTCGATCAGCGCGCTTAGGTAGCCGGCGTTGAACGAGTCCCCCGCGCCCGTGGTGTCGACGACGTCGACCACGAGGCCCTTGCTGGTGAGGCGTTCCCCGCCGGCCGTCCAGAGCACGCCGCCCTCGGCCCCCGCCTTGAGCGCGATGCTGGTGCCGGCCTTCCCGAGCATCCCGGCGGCGGCGTCCTGCGCCCTCGGGTCGGACGGGTCGCCCCCGGTGGCGGCCAGGGCGAACAGCTCGGCCGAGTTCGGCAGCAGCAGGTCTACCAGGGGCAGCAGCGGCCCGACCCCGGCCCACAGCTCAGCGGGGTCCCAGTTGGTGTCCAGCGACGTCGTGGCGCCGCCGGCGCGGGCCGCGGCCAGGATCTCGGGCAGGCCGCCGACCAGGTCCGGCTGCAGGAAGTACGAGGCGACGTGGAGGTGTCGTGCCCCGGCCAGCAGCTGCTCGTCGACGTCGTCCGGGGTGAGCGCGCCGATGGTCCCGGGGTAGGTCAGGATGGCGCGGTCGCCGCCGCCGAGGACCACGCTGATCCCGGTGGCCAGATCCTTGCTCGTACCGATCCAGCGGGTGTCGACCCCGGCCTCGTCCAGCCGGGTGCGCACGAACCGACCGAACACGTCGTCACCGACCACCGCGACCAGGGCCACGGGAACGCCGAGGCGAGCCAGCCCGCAGGCCACGATCGCCGCCGAGCCGCCCAGGGTGAGCAGCGCCTCGTCGAGCAGCTGCTCGGCTTGGCCGAACCGCGGGACGACGTCGCCGCTGAGCACCAGGTCGGGGTTGGCGTCACCGAGCACGACCACCTGGGGGGCAGCCGACAGACCCGACTGGCTCATGCTGAGGGCTCCCGGGCGTCTTGCGCGCTTGTGCCCCTGGGGGCGTGGACTCTCCCAACGAGACTGGCAGCGTCAGCTACTCGCCGGCGATGAAGGCCTCGACGGCGTTGCGCGCCTCGTCGTCGCTGTACTGGACCGGCGGCGACTTCATGAAGTACGAGGACGCCGACAGGATCGGGCCGCCGATGCCGCGGTCGAGCGCGATCTTGGCCGCCCGGATCGCGTCGATGATGATGCCCGCCGAGTTCGGGGAGTCCCAGACCTCGAGCTTGTACTCCAGGCTCAGCGGGACGTCGCCGAAGTTGCGGCCCTCGAGGCGGACGAACGCCCACTTGCGGTCGTCCAGCCAGGCCACGTAGTCGGACGGGCCGATGTGCACGTTGCGCGCCGCGATCGGCTCCTGCAGCTGCGAGGTGACCGACTGCGTCTTGGAGATCTTCTTGGACTCCAGGCGCTCGCGCTCGAGCATGTTCATGAAGTCCATGTTGCCGCCGACGTTGAGCTGGTACGTCCGGTCGACGGTGACCCCGCGGTCCTCGAACAGCTTGGCGAGGACGCGGTGGGTGATGGTCGCGCCGATCTGGGACTTGATGTCGTCGCCGATGATCGGGACGCCGGCCGCGGTGAACTTGTCGGCCCACTCCTTGGTGCCGGCGATGAAGACCGGGAGCGCGTTGACGAAGGCGACTCCGGCGTCGATCGCGCACTGGGCGTAGAACTTCGCGGCCTGCTCGGATCCGACCGGCAGGTAGCAGACCAGGACGTCGACGCGGGACTCGCGCAGGGCGGCGACCACGTCGACGGGGGTGTCGTCCGACTCGGTGACCATCTCGCGGTAGTACTTGCCGAGGCCGTCGAGGGTGTGGCCACGCTGGACCATGATCCCGGTCGGCGGCACGTCGCAGATCTTGATGGTGTTGTTCTCGCTAGCCGTGATGGCGTGCGCGAGGTCCTGGCCGACCTTCTTGGCGTCGACATCGAACGCGGCCACGAACTCCACGTCGCGGACGTGGTACGGCCCGAACTCCACGTGCATCAGACCCGGCACCTTGCCTGCGGGGTCGGCGTCCTGGTAGTACTCGATGCCCTGGACCAGCGACGAGGCGCAGTTCCCGACGCCCACGATGGCTACGCGAATGGAACCCATAGAACTACTCCTTGTCCGGGTGAACACTGTGAACACTCTCGGCACCGGGCGCGATGCCCTGCCGCTCTGTTGAGATCAGCTCGTTGAGCCAACGAACCTCACGCTCGACCGACTCGAGGCCGTGCTTCTGCAGCTCGAGGGTGTACGCGTCGACCCGCTCGCGGGTCCTTGCCACCGACTGCCGCAACGTGTCGACCCGCTCCTCGAGCCGGCTGCGACGCCCCTCGAGGATGCGCATGCGTACGTCGGCGTCGGTCTGGCCGAAGAAGGCAAGGTGCACGCCGAAGTTCTCGTCGTCCCAGGCCGCCGGCCCCGAGTCGGCGAGCAGCTCCTGGAAGTGCTCCTTGCCGTCGGCGGTCAGCTTGTAGACGATCTTGGAGCGACGCCCTGCGGGCCCGGAAGGCAACTCTTCGGCGATCCAGCCGCGGTGCAGCAGGTCCTTCAGGCAGGGGTACAGCGAGCCGTACGAGAAGGCGCGAAACGAGCCGAGCACCGAGTTGAGGCGCTTGCGCAGCTCGTAGCCGTGCAGGGGAGACTGGTGCAGCAGGCCGAGGACGGCGAGCTCGAGCACATCGCTCTTCCTGCTCATGACGCCCTCCCCTCGTTAGCCCGTTCGAGTGTTCCGACTCGATGTATCGACTCGATACATCCAGACCATAAGGTCTGACCCGCGCCGAAGCAAACTGCAGGTAAAGCGCGCGTGTCCAGACGGGGTCGAGCGGCGTGATCCACGCCACTCGGCTGGGCTCGCCCCGCGCCGTTCTCATACCCTCGATGCATGTGGTCGCAGCGTTCGTACGTCGACTACACGCTCGCGCGCCGGGCCACCCTCGAGGCGTTGTTCACCGGTGGTGCGAGCCCGACCGATGTGTGCGACGCGGACCCATACCTGTTGCGGGCAGCCAAGTTTCACGGTCAACGCACGGGTCGGCGCTGCCCCGTCTGCCGCCGCGAGGAGGTCGTCGACCTCAGCTACGTGTTCGGCGACGAGCTCGGCCAGTACTCCGGAAGGATCAAGTCGCCCGAGCAGCTGGCGCAGATGGCGCGCGAGCAGGGCGAGTTCCGGGTGTACGTCGTCGAGGTCTGCCAGGGCTGCGAGCGGAACCACCTGACATCCTCGTACGTCCTGGGAGATGGGGTCCCGCGCAAGCCACCGAGGCGGCAGCGGACCGTCGAGGACGACGACTGACCCACATCTCCCCTACAGAGAGTGAACCCTTGAGGATCGACTACCCGCGTCGCGGGAAGACCGGCGTGCGGCACTTCCTGCCCTCGTGGCGGCAGTGGCTGCTGGCCTTCGTCCTCGGCACGTTCGCGGTGGTGGCGACCTTCGTCGTGCTGTACGCCGTGATCGACGTACCCAAGCCCAACGACGAGGCGCTCGCGCAGAGCACGATCCTGTACTACTCCGACGGCAAGTCCGAGCTGGGCCGGTTCGGCGAGGCCAACCGGACGATCGTCCCGTTCGACCAGATCCCGCAGACGCTCCGGTACGCCGTGATGGCGGCCGAGGACCGCAAGTTCTACGACGAGGGTGGCATCTCGGTGACGGGCATCGCGCGGGCCGCCTGGAACGACCTGGCCGGCGGCTCGCTCCAGGGCGGGTCGACGATCACCCAGCAGCTGGTCAAGAACTACTACCTGACCCAGGACCGCACGATCAGCCGCAAGGTCAACGAGTTCATCGTCTCCATCAAGATCGACCAGGCACTGTCCAAGGACGAGATCCTCACCGACTACCTCAACACCATCTACTTCGGCCGCGGCGCCTACGGCGTCCAGGCTGCGGCGCGGGCATACTTCGGGACGACGGCCAGCGCGCTCACCCCGTCGCAGGCAGCGGTCCTTGCCTCGGTCATCCGGTCCCCCGGCGGCTACTCCCCGACCACCCACCTCGACAAGCTCACGGCCCGCTGGAACTTCGTCCTGGACGGCGAGGTCTCGCAGGGCTGGATGACGCCGGCCGACCGCGCGGCGCAGGTCTTCCCGAGGAAGTTCCAGTCCCGCAGCACCGTCGCGGCTGGTCCGCAGGGCTACCTCACCGCGTACGTGCAGGCCGAGCTCGCCAGCCGGGGCTACTCCGACGACGACATCAACCGCCGGGGCCTGCGCATCGTGACCACGTTCAGTAAGTCGGCCGAGGCGGCGGCCATCGCCGCGGTCCGGGACTACCGCCCGAAGCAGAACTCGGTCGGCGTACGCGTCGGGCTGGCCTCGGTCGACCCGGTGACCGGCGGGATCGTCGCGATGTACGGAGGCCCCGACTATGGCAACCCGCAGTACATCAACGACGCGACCCAGAGCATCGCCCAGGCAGGGTCGACCTTCAAGGCCTTCACCCTCGTCGCGGCGCTGGAGAACGGCATCACGCTGGACTCCACCTGGGACGGCAGGAGCGGGCGCGTCTTCACCGACGTCAACGGCTCGAAGACCAAGCCCATCCCCAACGAGGACGGCCGCAGCTATCGCCGGATCTCGTTGCTGCAGGCCACCGAGGACTCGGTCAACACCGTGTTCATGGACGTCGAGAACCAGCCGGACGTCGGTGCTGCCAAGGTCGTCGACGCCGCGCGCCGGGCCGGCATCCCCAGCGACGTCGTCATCGACCCGGTGCTGAGCGCGACGCTGGGCGTGGCCTCGCCCACCGCTCTGGACATGGCCAGCGCGTACGGCACCTTCGCCGCCGGTGGACTGCAGACCGTGCCGACCTCGATCGCCAAGATCATCGGGTCCAACAACGGGCTGCTCTACGAGCTGACGCCGAAGTCGACCGGCACGATCTCCTCGGACATCGTGTCCCAGGTCGACTACGCGCTGGCCAAGGTCGTGACCAGCGGTACGGGTACCAAGGCCCGCCAGGTCGGCCGGCCGGTCGCCGGCAAGACCGGTACGACGGACAGCAACCTGTCGGCCTGGTTCGTCGGGTACACCCCGCAGCTGTCGACCTCGGTGGTGCTGTTCCGTACCGAGCCGGACGGCAAGACCCGCAAGTCGATGAACGGGGTCGGGGGCCTGTCCCGGGTCAACGGCGGCAGCTTCCCGGCCACGATCTGGACCGAGTACATGAAGGTTGCGGTCAAGGGGATGCCAGTGGTGGCCTTCCCGCCGCTCCCGGCCGGGATCCCGACCGCCTCGCCGAGCCCGACGATCACGCCGTCCCCGACCCTGAGCCCGACGCCCACGCCGAGCGGGTCGCCGAGTCCCTCTCCGACGCCGACCCCGTCGGGCACCACGACACCGGCACCGACGCCCACCGCGACGACGTCGCCGATTCCCTCCCCGCCGATCGCGCCCGGCGCGCCTCTCACGCCTGGCCAGGCTGCACAGGTGCAGGCTGGCATCCTGGGGCCTGGCGACCGTCGCCCAGGAGCCGCCGGATCGAGGTGATCGTGACCGACGTGATCCTCCCGTCGAGGGATGACCTCGTCGTGCGCGCCGCGAGCGAGGGGCTCGGCGGGCCGGCCGGGATCCGGGTCCGGCACAACCCTCGCCGGGTGGTCTCGGTGCTGCTGATCCTCACCGCCATCGTCTGCGCGCTCGGGCTCCTGCAGAAGCAACCCTGCCGGGCGAGCGCCTGGACCACGGACAACATCTACCCGGACCTGTGCTACTCCGACATCGGCTTCCTCTACCGCAGCCGCCCCGGCCTGATGGACAACACCTCGCCGTACGCCGGCACGGGTGAGACGCCCCTGGAGTACCCCGTCCTCACCGGCGGCTTCATGTCGGCCGCCGCGCTGGTGACCAACTGGATCGACGCCGACGGCGACGACATCGGCCGCAGCCGCACCTTCTTCGACGTCACGTTGCTCATGCTGGTGGCCTGCGCGCTGGCCACGACGGTGCTGATCGCGAAGACAGCGGGCCGGCGCCCGTGGGACGCGGCGCTGTTCGCGCTCGCTCCGGGCCTGCTGCTGACCGCGTACATCAACTGGGACATGTTCGCGGTCTCGCTGACGGCCGCGTTCGGGCTGGCCTGGGCGAGGCGAAGACCCGCGCTCGCCGGTGCACTCCTGGGCCTGGCGGTCGCGGCCAAGTTCTACCCGCTCGTCCTGATCGGGCCGATGTTCCTGCTCTGCCTGCGCGCGGGACAGCTGCGCGCCTTCGGGCGGATGCTCGGCGCCGGCCTCGCCGCCTGGCTGCTCGTCAACCTGCCGATCATGCTGACCCACCCGCACGGCTGGGCGCGCTTCTACCTCTTCTCCCGCGAGCGCGGCGAGAGCTTCGGCTCGCCCTGGTACGCCCTCACGCGGTCGGGCTGGGGCATCGCGCCCGACTCGCTCAACGTCGTATCCGGCGGGTCGTTCCTGCTGCTGTGCCTCGGCATCGCCGCGGTGGCCGTCTTCGCACCGAGGCGGCCCCGGGTGGGTCAGCTCGCGTTCCTCGCCGTGGCGGCCTTCGCGATGACCAACAAGGTCTACTCGCCCCAGTACGTGCTGTGGATGCTCGCGCTGTTCCCGCTGGCGCGGCCGCGCTGGCGCGACCTGCTGATCTGGCAGGGCGCCGAGGTGATCTACTTCGTGGCCGTCTGGTGGCACCTGCAGGGGCTCACCTACCCCGACGTGGCCAACGTGCCGGAGTGGACGCACAACGGGGCGACGTTCCTGCGGATCGCGGCCACCCTGTGGATCTGCGGCCTCATCGTCCGCGACATCTTCCTGCCCTCGTACGACCCGATCCGGGCCGACGGCTCCGACGACCCGGGCGGGGGTGTGCTCGACCGCGCGCCCGACCGCTGGCCGTCGTGGATGACCCAGGGCGGGTGGCAGCGACGTGGCGGCAGCTCAGGCGACTCAGTCGACTCGGGCGAGTCAGTCGCCTCAGGCGACTCAGGCGACTCAGTCGAGGACGACGCGGTCGAAGCTGGCGGTGGTCATCCGCACGTCGGTGTCGAGCTCGGCGCCGACGGCGGGGACGGCGACCCCGTCCGGTAGCCAGATCATCGAGACCTGCATGTGCGGGGGCTCGGCGAACCAGCGCTGGGCGCCCTGCACGTGGAACGGGGACAGCGAGCGGCCGAGCGCCTCAAGCCCCCCGGTCGCCACGATCTTGGCCCGCTGCCCGATGCTGCCGGCCGGGCTCGGCGCGGACAGGGCGACCCCGTGCGCGGTACCTCCGCCGACGACGATCAGGTGGCCCGCGCGCGGCGCCTTGTGCTGGCGGTACCCGTACCGCTGACCCCTCGCCAGCCGGTGCACGGCGAGCACGGTGCCCTTTGCCTGCGCCGCGGCACGGTCGCCGAGCCAGAGCCGGGTGCCCACCCTGGCGCGCAGGCTGACGTCCGGGTGCCGGGCCGTCAGCGCGGCGAGCTCGGCCTCGGTCAGGTGGCTGACCCAGATCGTCGCCGGGCTCGGGCCCGCCGCCGCCACCCTGGTGAGCCCCGTGCGTTCGAGCAGGTTCAGGGCAGCCTCGACCTCGGCGGGCCGACCCGAGCCGACCATGGGCAGGTGCAGCGCGAACCCCTCGAGGCGGGCATCGGCCAGCAGCCCGCCCACCTGCGCGAGCTCGGGCTCCTCGAGACCGAAGCGCTGCATCGAGGTGAGCAGCTCGACGACGACCCGGTGCCCGGCCAACGCGCGCAGGCCGTCCAGCGTGGCGGCGGTACGGATCACGCGGTCGTCCGGCTCGGGGACCCCGTCGACGCCGGGCAGGTGCGCGCGCAGCACGGCGATGTCCCCGGCGAAGCCGGCCCGGACGGCGGCCACTTCGTGCGGCTCCCCCACCGCCACCGTCTGGACGCCCAGCCGGGACGCCTCGGCGGCGAGCAGGTCGGCGCCGTACCCGTACCCGTTGCCCTTGATCACCGGGACCAGCCCCGGCGTACCGGCGAGCACCTGGTCGGTATGGGCCCGCCAGCGCCGGCCGTCGACGTACAGCGTGAAGGTCATCAGCGCCTCGCCAGGTAGAGCCGGAAAGCCTTGTGGAGGAACGGCGAGAGCGGGTAGTCCCACTCGCCGAGGTACTCGACCGCCTCGCCCCCCGTGCCCAGCTTGAACTGGATCAGGCCGAACAGGTGGTCGTCGGCGTCGAGGGTGTCCGAGATCCCGCGCAGGTCGTAGACGGTGGCGCCGGCCGCGGCGGCATCGGCGATCATGCGCCACTGGACGGCGTTGCTCGGCCGGTATTCGCGGCCGTCGGTGCTCGAGGCACCGTACGAGTACCAGACGTGGCCGCCGACGCGTACCCAGGTGGTCGCTGCCAGGAGCGCACCGTCGCGGTGGGCGAGGTAGAGCCGGATCCGGTCGGCGTCCTCGGCCCGCATCGCCTCCCACATGCGCTGGAAGTAGTGCAGGGCGCGGGGGGTGAACCCGTCCCGGTGGGCCGTCTCGACGTACAGCGCGTGGAAGTCCGGCAGGTCCTCGTAGCCGCCCTGCTCGACGACGACGCCGGCCTTGTCGGCCTTCTTGATGTTGCGCCGCCACTGCTGGTTGAAGCCGCCGAGCAGGTCCGCCTCCGAACGGCCGGCGAGCGGCACCTGGAAGACGTAGCGCGGCTGGAAGTCGCCGAAGCCCGCGCCGGTGTCGGGGTTCTGCTCCCAGCCGGCCGCGCGCAGCCCTTCGGCGAGCGCCGTGGCGCCTGCGACCACCTCGTCGGCCGGGAGGTCGCCGAGCCGACCCTTGGCCCCCGCGGCGATCGCCGCCTTGATCGTCTCGGCCTGCCAGCGGCGGGCGATCACCTGTGGCCCCATCTTGACCGTGAACACCCGACGGCTGCGCAGGTGCTCGAGCATCGGGGCGGTCACGTCGGCCGCAGGGTAGGCGACCCAGTCGAGGACCGGCCCCTCGGGCAGGTACGCGAGGTAGCGCTTGACCTTCGGCGTCTGCCGCAGCAGGACCAGGCCGGCGCCCACGAGCCGCCCGCCGTCGTACCAGCCGAGTCGCTCGGAGCCCCACTCGGCCTTGACCCCGGCCCACGAGGGCGTCTGCAGGAAGCTGCCGGACTGGGTCTGCACGAACGCGAGATGGTCGGCCACCGACAGCGGTCGGACCTCGAGCGGCATGGGGATCAGCCTACGACCCGCTCCACTCGACATCTCGTTTGATCTACTGCCCACAACCGTCGTCGTTGTCAGCGCGGGAGGCGTTCGCGGAGGAACGCGATGTCCGCGGCCTGGCTCTGCGCCCCGCCAGGGGTCTCGCAGATGACCGGCGCGCCCGCCGAGGCGATCACCGCTACGAGCTCGGCCGGGTCGATGCTCCCGGCCCCGAAGTTGTCGTGCCGGTCGCGCCCCGAGTCGAACCCGTCCTTGCTGTCGTTGGCGTGCACGAGGTCGATCCGTCCGGTGATCGCCTTGACCTGGTCGACGGCGGTGGGCAGGTCGATGCCCCCGGCCCAGGCGTGGCAGGTATCCAGGCAGAAGCCGACGTCGTGGCCGGACAGCGCGTCCCAGAGCCGGCCGATGGCTTCGAGGCGGCGGGCCATCGCCTGGTCGCCGCCTGCGGTGTTCTCGATGAGTACGGGCACCTTCTGGTCGAGCCGCTCGAAGGTCTTGCGCCAGTTGTCGAAGCCGACCGCTGGGTCGTCGGCGGCCAGCACGTGCCCGCCGTGCACGACGACGCCGGCCGCCCCGATCTCGGCCGCCAGGTCCACGTTCTGCTGCAGCAGCTTGCGCGAGGGGATCCGGATCCGGTTGTTCGAGGTTGCCACGTTGATCGTGTACGGGGAGTGCACGTACACGGTGAGGCCGGCTGCCGCGGCGTCGGAGCGCAGGCCTGCGGCGCCACCGGCGTAGGCGAGCTTGGGCGCGCGCCAGTCCTGGGGGTCGCCGAGGAAGATCTGGACGACGTCCGTGCCGCGGGCGCGTGCCTCGGAGATCGGGTCGAGCGGGTCGACGTGGGCCCCGATGCTCAGCGCGGTCATGGCCCGACCATACGGCGATTAGGGCGCTGCGGGAGGGGGCCGGTACTCTCGGCAGGTTGCCTCGGCGCCCAGTCGCCGGAGCGATGCGCAAAGCACAGCTCAGCACAGACGCTCTGTTCACCCTCCTGCCACGGAGAGACCGTGGCCGCCTAGTCCAAAGGAGGTGGGTTGCTCGCATGCGTCGTTACGAACTGATGATCATCCTCGATCCTGAGCTCGAAGAGCGCACCGTCGCCCCCAGCATCGACCAGTTCCTCAACGTCGTCCGTCAGGGCGGCGGCAGCGTGGAGAAGGTCGACATCTGGGGCCGCCGCCGGCTGGCCTTCGAGATCGCCAAGAAGACCGAAGGCATCTACGCCGTCGTCGACCTCACGGCCGAGCCCGCGACCGTCAAGGAGCTCGACCGGCAGCTCAACCTCAACGAGGCTGTGCTGCGCACCAAGGTCATCCGTCCGGATCTGAGGTAGCGGCCATGGCCCAGGGCGACATCCTGATCACCATCATCGGCAACCTCACCGGGGACCCCGAGCTGCGGTTCACCCCCAGCGGTGCCGCGGTCGCGTCCTTCACCGTGGCCTCGAGCTCGCGCGTGATGGACAAGCAGACCAACGAGTGGAAGGACGGCGACACGACGTTCCTGCGCTGCAACGTGTGGCGCCAGTACGCCGAGAATGTCGCCGAGTCCCTCCAGCGTGGGATGCGGGTCATCGTCAACGGCCGGCTCAAGCAGCGGTCGTACGAGACCAAGGAAGGCGAGAAGCGCACGGTCTACGAGGTCGAGGTCGACGACGTCGGTCCCGCCCTGCGCTACGCCACGGCCAAGGTCACCAAGGTCTCGCGCGGTTCCGGCGGTTCTGGTGGTGGCGGTTTCGGCCCCTCCGGCGGTGGCGACGTGCCTCCGGCCGAGGACCCGTGGGCCACGTCCGGCTCGAGTGCCGGCGGCAGCTCTGCCGGTTCGAGCTCGTCCGGGGGCTGGGGCGGCGCTGCTGCTCCCGCGTCCTTCGACGAGCCACCCTTCTAAGACTTCACACGACTGACGTCACAAGACTCGAAGGACAGACCACATGGCGAAGATTCCAGTGCGGAAGCCCAAGAAGAAGGCCAACCCGCTCAAGGCTGCAAAGGTCACGTACGTCGACTACAAGGACACTGCGCTGCTCCGCAAGTTCATCTCCGACCGCGGCAAGATCCGGGCCCGCCGGGTCACCGGGGTCTCGGTCCAGCAGCAGCGCGAGATCGCCAAGGCGGTCAAGAACGCTCGTGAGATGGCGCTGCTGCCCTACACCAGCACTGCGCGCTGAGGGAGAGGCACAGATGAAGCTCATCCTCACCCAGGAGGTCGCCGGGCTCGGTGGCCCTGGCGACGTCGTCGAGGTCAAGGACGGCTACGGCCGCAACTACCTCGTCCCACGCGGGTTCGCCATGGGGTGGACCCGTGGCGCCGAGAAGCAGATCGTGACGATCAAGCGGGCCCGCGAGGTCCGCGACGTGCGCGACCTCGGCCACGCCCAGGAGATCAAGGGCCAGCTCGAGAAGCTCGTCGTCAAGGTGCCCGCGCGTGCGGGTGCCGGCGGCCGGCTCTTCGGGTCGATCACGCTGTCCGACGTCGCCGCGGCCGTCAAGGCCTCCGGCGGCCCGGACATCGACAAGCGCCGGATCGAGCTCCCCGGCCAGATCAAGACCGTGGGTTCGCACGCGGTGACCATCCGGCTGCACCCGGAGGTCGCTGCTCGGATCGCGCTGGACGTCGTCGCTTCCTGACGGCGTCCCAGCCACGCGTACGCATCGAAGGCAGTCGAAAGCCCCGTCCCCCCCGAGCGGGGCCCGGGGGTTCGACGGCCGCCGGGTGCCGGCGACTGCCTTGGTGCCGACCACCTGCGGG
>JANMWN010000059.1:0-9074 GCA_031394045.1 Sporichthyaceae bacterium | reverse complement strand
ACGGCGACCTTCTGCCGGTTGATCATCCACGGACCCGAGGACCTGGTCGTCGACCTTGCTCTGGACTCGCCGCCGGGACACCCTGCAACCGCTAGCTTCGTTGGACCCACCTTCGCGCCGGAAGAGTTGGGCGGGCGCAAGTTGCTCGCCCTGTTCGATAGGGCGGCCGCGCGTGACTTCGTGGACGTGCTTGCCTTGAGCGGCCACTACAGCAAGGAACTACTTCTTGCCGAGGCCTCTGCCCTGGACGCGGGCTTCACCGCTGAGCTCCTGGCCGGGCAGATCACCACCCTCGACAGGTTCACCGACGACGACCTCCCCATTGCTCCCGCGGAGATCGACCGCCTCAGAGCCTTCTTCTCCGAGTGGTGCTCCGAGCTCCGCCAATGAACTGAGGCGCGGGCACCCCGTTGACAGCGTCAACGCGGCAACGCGACAAGTCCAGAAGGTTCACCCCGTCAACCGAGACTTTGCGCTGCTACCCAACGGTTCCCGACGTATCCAGACGGTTCGGACAGGTTCGATTCCCGCCACCTCCACCATGGCCGCCTTACTAGAACCACTGGCCACAAGAGCGGTGGCTAGCAGGTCCGTCGAGGTCCACGAACGCCAGGCGGCGCCCCTTAGGGCGCCGTTTGCGTTGACAGGCACCCGCCGCCGCTCGTAGCGCGCCCGCGTGTGCTGCAAGCCCATGAGCGCGTCGAACGGCTCGTGTCCACACCATCTGACGATCACGTACCGTGTCCGTTGACGCGGGGTCTCACGCGTGAGACATTGAGCTTATGACCGAGGTGAGTGTTCGAGACCTGCGCAACCACGGGGGAGACGTGCTCGACTCTGTGATGCGGGGTGAGAGTGTGACGGTGACCCGGCAGGGGAAGCCGGTCGCGGAGCTGCGGCCGATCGCGGCCGTGGGAACGCTGGCCGCGACGTTGCTCGAGCGGTGGCACGCGATACCGGTCCTCGACCTTTCTGCCCTGCGGTCCGATCTGGACGAGGTTCTGGATCCGACACTGTGACCGCGCGGCATCTACGTGGCCTTCTCGATACCAGCGTCGTCGTTAGCCTCGGAGGGCTGACTGACCTCGACGCTCTTCCCGCGCGATGCTTCATCTCGGCGATCACCCTGGCTGAATTGTCGGCGGGACCCCTGGTCGCCAAGACGGATCGCGAGCAAATCGCTCGCCAGAGCGTGCTGCAACAGGTCGAGGCTGACTTCCAGGCGATCCCGTTCGACGACCGAGCTGCCCGAGCATTTGGACGGGTCTCAGCGGAGCTCCGCTCGTCGGGCCGCAAGACGAGCGCTCGCGCCTACGACGCACTCATCGCCGCAACGGCGGTGGCCAACGAGCTTCCCCTGTTCACGATGAATGTCGATGACTTCTCGGGGATCACGGCCCTCACGGTCGTCGCGGTCGACACCGGCTGACAGCTCGTGGCACGTTGACGGCGTCAACGCGGCAACGCGACGAGTCCAGAACTTTCAGCGCGCGAGCCGACACTTTGCGCGGGGAACCAACGGTTCCCGATGGTTCCAGACGGTTGGGACAGGTTCGATTCCCGCCACCTCCACTCTGATCAAGCCTCGCTCCCGCCACCTCCCTTGCGGGGCAACGGTTTCCGCGTGCCAAGCGCGTCGAGGAAGTGGGAGCCGCTCGACGTAGCGGATGGCGCGCAGCGAAGTCAAGATCAAGGCCCGACCTACGACCTCTTCCCTGGTAGTGTATCGGATCAGATACCAAGGAGGCATGGGATGGCCGCGACTCTGCTGGCTCAGGCGCGGGACGAGTCCGGCCTGACCCAGAGCGAGGTCGCGCGCCGCGCGGGTACGTCGCGTCCGACGCTTTCGGCCTACGAGCACGGCCGCACCTCTCCAACCATGGACACAGCTCAACGAGTGCTGGCCGCCACCGGGCATGAGCTGGTGGCCGTCCCGGTGGTGACGTTTTCCGAACGGCTTTCCCGCCGAGGGCGAGTGTTTGCAGTTCCGGACCGGTTGTCGCGGCTTCCGGTGAGTCGCGCGATGGCGACGATCACCCTCCCACTACACGTGAGCTGGTCCGAGCCCGGCCGGTTGTCGCACCTGGCGGATCGTGCCCAGCGTGCGAGGGTCTACGAAGTCTTGCTTCGTGAAGGGCGACCGGCCGACATTCTTGAGCACGTTGATGGTGCCCTGCTGGTGGACCTGTGGGACGAACTGGTCTTGCCACGAGACGTCCGTGACGCATGGGCGCCGGTCGTCGCAGCCGCGCTGGGCGGTGGCCCCTGATGTCCACGACAAGCAGCGATGACATCAAGTCCGCGCTGACGGGCTTCCAGATCACCCTCGCGCGACTGTTCTTTACCCTGCCCTCAAGTGAGCGGTTCCTTTTGGCGGGCGGCGCGGCGCTCGTCGCTCAGCACCTCAGCGAGCGACCAACCCAGGATCTCGACTTCTCCACCCGACAGCCTGGCGACGTCGCGCTGGCACGCGACGGGTTCGAAGCCCTGATGGCAACACAAGGTTGAGTGAGTGAGCGGATCACCGACACTGCGACCTTCTGCCGGCTGGTCATCCACGGACCCGAGGACCTGCTCATCGACCTCGCTGTGGACTCCCCGCCGGGACACCCTGCAACCGCTAGCTTCGTCGGGCCCACCTTCGCGCCTGACGAACTCGCAGGCCGAAAGTTGCTCACTCTGTTCGACAGGGCGGCCGCACGTGACTTCGTGGACGTACTTGCCTTGAGCGACCACTACAGCAAGCAGCTGCTCATTGCCGAGGCCGCTGCCCTGGACGCGGGATTCACCGCTGAGCTCCTGGCCGCGCAGATCACCACCCTCGACAGGTTCACCGATGACGACCTCCCCTTGGCTCACGCCGAGATCGACCGCCTACGAGCCTTCTTCGCCGAGTGGTGCTTCGAGCTCCGCCAATGTGCTGAGGCGCAGGCACCCTTGTTGACGGCGTCAACGCGGCAACACGACAAGTCCAGCAGGTTCACTCGGCTGGTCTGGACGACAGAGTAGGAGGGGTGGTTCGTTTGGGCGCAGAGTCACACTGGGACCGCGCGCCAAGTTCTGCGGCTGCGTACACAGCTGCCGCGCTCGGCAGCAGACTGCGGGGCGCAAGGCCGGCACGTCGCGTCCGACGCTGTCGGCGGTGAGTCGCGCGACAGATACGCGGTCCGAGAGACTGGGGCATGACCCTGCTGCGTGGTCGGCTGGCAGCCCCGCCGCGGACTCTCGTCGACGTGCTGCGGCAGACCGCGTCGGACCACCCAGACGAGCCGGCGATCGACAACGGCGCGCAGGTGCTGACCTACGAGGAGTTCGTCGGCGCGGCCGACGAGGTCGCCGAGGAGCTGCACGCGATCGGCGTCGGGCCGGGCGACAACGTCGGAGTCCGGATCAGCTCGGGCACGACCGACCTGTACGTCGCGATTGCCGGCACCCTGCTGGCCGGTGCGGCGTACGTACCGGTGGATGCCGACGACCCGGACGAGCGGGCCCGCATGGTGTTCGGCGAGGCGGACGTCGCCGCTGTGCTGGCAGACGACCTCGAGCTGACCGTCCGTCGCACGAAGCCGCCGGTCGCCGAAGGCAGCGTGCCGGCCACGACCGACGCCGCGTGGGTGATCTTCACGTCCGGCTCGACGGGTGCGCCGAAGGGGGTTGCGGTGTCGCACCGCAGCGCCGCGGCGTTCGTCGATGCCGAGTCCCGGCTGTTCTTGCAGGAGGAGCCGCTCGGGCCCGGTGACCGCGTGATGGCCGGGCTGTCGGTCGCGTTCGACGCGTCCTGCGAGGAGATGTGGTTGGCGTGGCGGTACGGCGCGTGCCTGGTGCCGGCGCCCCGCTCGCTCGTCCGCAGCGGCATGGAGCTCGGGCCGTGGCTGGTCGCCAACGACGTCACGGTGGTCTCGACCGTGCCGACACTCGTGGCGCTCTGGCCCGCCGACGCGCTCGCCGCCGTCCGGCTGCTCATCCTCGGCGGGGAGGCCTGCCCGCCCGAGCTGGCTGCCCGGCTGGTCGAGGACGACCGGGAAGTCTGGAACACCTACGGTCCGACCGAGGCCACGGTCGTCGCCTGCGGTGCCCGGCTGACGGGTGAGGCGCCGGTGCGGATCGGGCTGCCGCTCGACGGCTGGGACCTCGCCGTTGTGGACGAGTCCGGCACCCAGATCGAACCGGGCGGGACCGGCGAGCTGATCATCGGTGGTGTCGGTCTGGCCCGCTACCTCGACCCCGGAAAGGACGCGGAGAAGTACGCGCCAATGCCCACGCTGGGCTGGGAGCGCGCCTACCGCAGCGGCGACCTCGTCCGCTACGAGGAGGAGGGGCTGCTCTTCCTCGGCCGCGCGGACGACCAGGTCAAGGTAGGCGGACGCCGCATCGAGCTTGGCGAGATCGACAGCGCGCTGCTGGCGCTGCCGGGTGTGACGGGAGCCGCGGCAGCGGTACGGCGCACTGGCTCAGGCAACGCGCTGCTCGTCGGGTATGTCGCCACCACCGAGGAGTTCGACGCGGCGGCATCACTCGCGACGTTGCGTGCCTCGATGCCAGCGGCGCTCGTCCCGCGGCTCGCGCAGGTCGACACGCTCCCGACCCGTACCTCAGGCAAGATCGACCGGGACGCCCTGCCCTGGCCGCTTGTCACCACCGAGACCAGCGAGTCGACGCCGCTCGAGGGGACGGCCGGGGAGCTTCAGAACATCTGGGCCGAGATCCTCGGGGCGACCGTCACCGGGGCCGAGGACGACTTCTTCGACCTGGGCGGTGGCAGCCTCGCGGCCGCCCAGCTGGTGTCGCGGCTGCGCGCGACGTACCCGGAGGTCACCGTCGCCGACGTCTACGACCACCCCCGGATCGGCGACCTCGCCGCCGCGCTGGACGAGCTCGCGACCCCCGCGGCGTACATCGACCGCACGGTCCGTCCGGTGTCCCGTCTCTCGCAGGTCGCCCAGCTCCTTCTGACCGTGCCTCTGCGCACGATCACCGGGCTGCGGTGGCTGACCTGGGTCGCGCTGGGCACTACGGCGGCCGCCCGGTGGTTCGGGGTCGGCTGGCTGCCGACCGCACCGTGGGTCGTGGTGGCCCTCGCCTGGCTGATGCTGGTGTCCGCCCCCGGCCGCATGCTGCTCACGGCTGCTGGCGCGCGCGCGATCCTCGCCGGAATTGGCACCGGCAGGTACCCCCGCGGCGGCGCCGTGCACCTGCGGGTCTGGCTCGTCGAGCGGCTGGCAGACGAGCTGGGCGCCGCCAACCTCGCCGGCGCGCCGCTCATGCGGCTCTACGCGCGCCTGCTCGGCGCACGCGTCGGCCGCCACGTCGACCTGCACTCGGTACCTCCCGTCACCGGCCACCTGGTCCTAGGCGACGGCTGCTCGGTCGAGCCCGAGGTCGACCTGTCGGGGCACTGGCTCGACGGCGACGTGCTGCACGTCGGCGCAGTCGAGATCGGTCCCGACGCCCGCATCGGCGCGCGCAGCACACTTGCACCGGGCGCAGTCGTCGGCGCCGGCGCGGAGATCGCGCCCGGCTCGGCGGTCTTCGGCGAGGTTCCCGGCGGAGAGCTGTGGACGGGGGCACCGGCCCGGCCGCGCAAGGCCGCCCGAGGGCCGTGGGACGAGCGGCCGCGCCAGCGACCGGTGTGGGCACTCGGGTACGCGCTGGTCGCGGTCCTGATCGCGGCGCTGCCCGGGATCGCCATCGTTGTGGCCCTCGCCGTCGTGGCACCGCATCTGCGGGACGCCGGCTCGGTGTCGACCGCCGCCCTGCGCAGCCTGGCCTGGTTGCCGATCTGCACCATCGTCGGCGTCCTCGTGCTTGCCCTGCTGATCTGGCTCACAGTGCGGCTGCTCGGGCTCGGCCTGGCGCCCGGCGTCCACCCGGTGCACGGGCTGCGCGCCTGGCAGGCGTGGGCGACCCTGCGGGTCCTCGACGAGGCACGCACCTGGCTCTTCCCGCTCTACTCCAGCTCGCTGACGCCGGCCTGGCTACGGGCGCTCGGTGCGGACGTCGGGCCACGGGTCGAGGCGTCGACGGTGCTGCTGATCCCCAGGCTGACGGCCGTGCGAGAGGGGGCGTTCCTCGCCGACGACACCCTGCTCGGAAGCTATGAGCTCGGCGGCGGCTGGTTGCGCGTGGAGCACGTGGAGATCGGCAAGCACGCGTTCGTCGGCAACTCCGGGATGGCCGCTCCCGGCCGCAAGGTTCCCAAACGGGGGCTGGTCGCAGTTCTGTCCGCCGCCCCGCGTCGGACGAAGGCGAAGGCCGGCACATCATGGCTGGGCAGCCCTCCGACCAAGCTGCGCCGGGTGGAACAAAGGGTCGACCGGCGACGCACGTACGACCCGCCAACCCGTCTGGTCGTCGCGCGAGCTCTGGTCGAGCTGTGTCGGCTGGTCCCTGTCATGGTCGCAGTCGCGGTCGGGCTCGGTGTCGTCGCCGCCTTGGCTGCTCTAGCGGCGGCCCGCGGCTGGTGGGTGGCGGCGTTGCTCAGTGGGCTCGTCGTCATCGCGGCCGCGACGGTGGCCGCCGTCGTGACGACGCTCGCCAAGTGGGTACTCGTCGGACGGCTCCGCGTCGGCGAGCACCCCCTTTGGAGCTCGTTCGTGTGGCGCAACGAGCTGGCGGACACCTTCGTCGAGGCGGTGGCCGCACCGTGGTTCGCTCGCCCCGCGATCGGCACGCCGGTCCTGAACCTCTGGCTGCGGTCGTTGGGTGCGAGGATCGGGCGCGGGGTTTGGTGCGAGACGTACTGGCTCCCCGAGGCCGACCTCATCGACCTTCAGGCAGGAGTCACCGTCAACAAGGGCTGCGTCATCCAGACCCACCTGTTCCACGACCGGGTCCTGAGCATGGACACGGTCACGCTGCGGACCGGCTCGACGCTCGGTCCCAACAGCGTGATCCTGCCCGCGGCGACGCTGGGTCGGCACGCCACCGTCGGGCCGGTGTCGCTGGTGATGCGCGGCGAGTTCGTGCCCGACAAGTCCCGTTGGATCGGCAACCCGATCGGCCCGTGGCAACTGATCGACACCGAGGGTGACGCGTGAAGGCGCAGGAGTATTTCCCTCACCGGGGTGACCGTTCCTACGCTGTGGCGCACTACGACCTGACCTTGTCCTACCACCTCGACTCGAACCAGCTGCGCGGCAAGGCGGTGCTCTCCGCGGTGGCCGCGAGCGACCTGCGCGAGCTGCGGCTCGACCTCTCAGGGCTACGGGTCACGCGGGTCACCGTCGACGGTGCCGGGGCCCGGTTCGTCACGAAGTCGCAGCACGTACTCGTGCGACCCAAGGACCCGATCAGGGCAGGTGCGGACTTCAGTGTGACGGTGGCCTACAACGGGAAACCACGACCTGTGCCCGACGGTGACGACGAATGCGGCTGGGAGGAGCTCGCCGACGGTGTGCTCGTGGCGGGCCAGACCAACGGGGCGCCGTCATGGTTCCCGTGCAACGACCGTCCGGACGACAAGGCGACCTACCGGATCGAGCTGACGGCGCCGAACGCGTACCACGTGGTCGCCAACGGCGTGCGTACGAGCCAGTCGCGCTCGGCCAGTGCTACCACGTGGGTCTACGAGCAGCGCGAGCCGATGGCGACCTATCTCGCCACCGTGCAGCTCGGCCGCTACGTGGTGCACCCGATCGTCGGGTCCGAGGTGCCCATGAGCGCGGTGCTTCCGGAGCGGCTGCTCCGCCGCTATGACTCCGCGTTCGGTCGGCAACCCGAGATGCTGGACTTCTACGCCCGGCTGTTCGGGCCGTACCCGTTCGCTGCGTACACCGTCGTGATCACCGACGACCGCCTCGAGATTCCCTTGGAAGCACAGGGAATGTCGATCTTCGGGTCCAACTTCCTGAGCTCCGACTGGGACAACGTGCGCCTCGTCGCGCACGAGTTGTCGCACCAGTGGTTCGGCAACGCCCTGACCTTGTCCTCCTGGCGTGACATCTGGCTGCACGAGGGCTTCGCCTGCTACTGCGAGTGGCTGTGGTCGGAAGAGTCAGGGCGCCGCTCCGCGGACGCACAGGCGCGCGACCACTGGAGCAGGCTCGCCGCCAAGCCGCAGGACCTGCTGCTCGGGGACCCCGGTCCGGACCTGATGTTCGACGACCGGGTGTACAAACGCGGCGCGCTTCTGCTGCACGCGCTGCGCCTCGTGGTGGGCGACGACTGCTTCTTCTCGCTGCTGCGGACCTGGGTCGAGCGGCACCGCTACGGCTCGGTCAACAGCGCGATGTTCGAGTCTCTCGCCGCCGAGGTCGCAGGTGAGCCGCTCGTCGACCTCTTCCAAGTCTGGCTGCGCCAGCGTCCGCTGCCCGGCCTGCCGCCCGGCGCCCGATGAGTCGCCGCCTCGTGCCCGTCGGTCACGTTGTTGCGGGTCGCACCGTGGCCGACAGACCTGCGACGTCATGATCATCATGGGGCAGGACCGCGACGGCGATGGCGATGGCGTGGCCGGGCACGGCTAGGTCACGCAGCCAGGCCGCACCAGGCGACCGGTGGCGGGAGTCCCATATCGCCAGCCCGTCCTCGTCGAGCCCTACTTCACGCGGGTCGACGGCGAGTCCGAGCCCGTACGCCTTGAGCAGCGCCTCCTTGCGCACCCAGACTCGGGTCAGGTCGCCCGAGGTCGTGGTGCGTTCGCTCGGGTGCAGGGCGACGTCCTCGAAGCCCGCGAAGTCGGCTGCGCGCTCGGCCTCGATGTCGACTCCGACCGGGCCGGCGTCGGTGATGGCGGCCACCGACATGTCACCGGCGCGGGCGAGGCTGACGAAGGCCGGGTGCCGGACCGCCCGGGTGGCCAACAGGAGCGGCCGCCCGTGCGCGGCACTGCCGCAGCGGGGGCACTCGTGCACCAGGACTATGTGTGCTGGTGAGACCTGATGGAATCGCGCGGCCTCGGCGCGCAGCAACGCGTGGGCGGGCAACGCACCGTACGTGACCACGAGTCGGGGCCGTGCTGCGGGCACCTCCGCGCTCAGCGTCTGGTCGCTGTCTTGGCGAGCAAGGCGCTGACTTGTTGCTGCGCGGCGAGTTCTTCTGAGGTGTGGTCGACAAGCAGGCTCATGATGCGGGAGATG
>JANMWN010000027.1:0-11871 GCA_031394045.1 Sporichthyaceae bacterium | reverse complement strand
CTACATCCACCCCGACGAGTGCGTCGACTGCGGTGCGTGCGAGCCGGTCTGCCCCGTCGAGGCGATCTTCTACGAGGACGACGTCCCCGAGCAGTGGAAAGACTTCTACAAGGCCAACGTCGAGTTCTTCGAGGACCTCGGGTCGCCCGGCGGCGCCTCCAAGCTCGGCAAGATCGACAAGGACCACCCGATCGTCGCGGCGCTCCCGCCGCAGGCGGCGGAGCACTGACGGCACTGACCAGGCGTTCTCCCTCGCTGCTCGGCCGGCTGCCCGACTTCCCGTGGGACCTGCTCGAGCCGTCTGCGGTACGCGCCCGTACGCACCCGGACGGGATCGTCGACCTGTCCGTCGGCACCCCCGTCGACCCCACGCCCGCCGTCATCATGGCTGCGCTGGCGGCGGCCGCTGACTCTCCGGGGTACCCGCTCACGCACGGGACCCCGGCGCTGCGCGATGCCGTCGTCGGCTGGCTGGAGCGCCGGCTCGGCGTCCCTGGCGTCGACCCGGTCGCGGTGCTGCCGACGATCGGCTCCAAGGAGCTGGTCGCGTGGCTGCCGACCCTGTTGGGCCTCGGGCCTGGCGACCGCGTGGTCGTGCCGGCCCTGGCGTACCCGACCTATGCCGTGGGCGCGCAGATGGTCGGCGCGCAGGTGGTCGCCAGCGACTCGCTGACCGCGCTCGGGCCGGGACCGGTCGCGCTGGTCTGGGTCAACTCGCCGTCCAACCCGACCGGCCAGGTGCTGCCCGTGCCGCACCTGGCGAAGGTCGTGGCGTGGGCGCGCGAGCGCGGGGCGATCGTGGTGTCGGACGAGTGCTACGTCGAGCTGCCGTGGACCGCTACGCCGGTCTCGATCCTGCACCCCGACGTGTGCGGCGGGTCGCACGAGGGGCTGCTCGCGGTGCACTCGCTGTCCAAGCGGTCCAACCTGGCCGGCTACCGCGCGGGCTTCGTGACGGGTGACCCTGCGTTGGTGGCGGAGCTGCTGGCCGTACGCAAGCACGCCGGGATGCTCGTACCCGGGCCGGTCCAGGCGGCCATGGTCGCCGCTCTGACCGACGACGCGCACGTGGTCGAGCAGCGCGAGCGTTACGGGGCCCGGCGGGCGACCCTGCTCGCGGCCCTGGAGGCGGCCGGCTTCGAGGTCACGTACTCCGAGGCGGGGCTGTACCTCTGGGCCAGTCGCGGCGAGGACTGCTGGGACACGGTGCGCTGGCTGGCCGACCGGGGTGTGCTCGTGGCGCCGGGCTCGTTCTACGGCTCCGCCGGGGGGCAGCACGTACGCGTGGCCCTTACCGCGACCGACGAGCGGGTCGCCGACGTCGCCCACCGCTTGGGCTCGAGCGCCTGACGGAGTGGGGGGCGGCGCCTAGAGGGCGATGCGCAGGAGGCCGGGGCCGGCTGACTTGGCGGCGTAGAGCGCGGCGTCGGCGCGGGCGTACAGCCCGTCCATGTCCGCGATGCCGAGGGCAGAGGCGGCCCCGACGCTGACCGTGACCCGCAGGTCCGGCCGGACCTGCGCCCAGTCCTCGGCCAGCACCAGCCGGCAGACCTGGTCGGCCCGCGACTGCACGACGTCGGCCGGAGCGCCGGCCATCACGGCGCCGAACTCGTCGCCGCCGAACCGGAACGCGAGGTCGTCGCTGCGCAGCACGGCGATGATCGCCGCACCCACCCGACGCAGCACCTGGTCGCCCACCTCGTGGCCGAAGGCATCGTTGACGCCCTTGAAGCAGTCGATGTCGACGACCAGCATCGAGACCGGCTCGCCGTCGCCGACCGTGGCCCTTAGGTAGTCGAGCCGCTCGTCCAGCGCGCGCCGGTTGCCGAGCCCGGTCAGCGGGTCCTCGAGGGTCCGCCGGACCAGGTGGTCGTGCTCGCCGCGCAGCCGTGCCGCGTGCACCTGCTCGCGCGCCGTGGTCAGCCGGCCCATCCGGTCCTCCCAGCGCTGCAGTGCCATCGCCTCGGCGTACGCGCGGACAGCCGTGCCGACACCGGGTCCCGTGGCCTGCTCGACCAGCTGGGCGGTCCAGAGCGCGAACGAGTGCTGGTACGTGGTCCCGTACGAGCCGCTGAGCAGCAGCGCCCGCGCCGACTCCGTACCGGCCGCGTCGACCCGGCCCGCGCGCAGGTGCGCGTGAGCGAGGGCGAGGTGGATCTGGGCGCGGGCCAGCCAGCTGCTGGTCCCGAGCGAGTCGGTGAGGCGGACCAGGTCCTCGAGGTCGTCGTCCGTGGCGTGGCCGGCGAGCACCTGCTGGGAGAGCCAGTTCACCCGCAGCTCGTTGGCCCACGACTCGGGGACGGCGGTCGAGTCGCGGTCGACCGGCTCGGCGCCACCGGTCAGGCCGTCGATGGCGATCGCGACGGCCTCGTCGGTACGTCCGACCTCGAGCAGGGCGGCCGTCCACCAGAACCGGGTCTGCACCCGGTTGATGCCGATGACGGGCTCCAGCAGCCGGTCCTCGCACAGGGGCAGCAGCTCCTCTGCGCTGGTGTACAGCTCGTCGCCGAGCTCCCACAGGTTGAGCGCCTCGTACGCGAGGGCGACGCAGATCATCGCGCTCGCTAGCGACAGCGGATCGGCCTCGGCGTCGAGCAGCAGCATCGCCCGGCTGGCGTCAGGCCCGAAGGTCCCCAGGTTTCCCGACCGCCCCGCCAGCTCCGCGCGCATGCCCAGACCAGCGGCGAGCATGGCCGAGTCGGACTCCTGCTCGGCCCGCGTGATCAGCTCGTGGACGGCGCCGTGCACCTGCGCGGGGAGGTTGGCGTCGGCGTCGACCGCGCGTGCGTACAGCAGGGTGGTCACGACCTCGGACCAGCCCCAGGTCTCGGCCTGACGCAGCGTCGCGTCGATCGTCAGCCGGGCGTGCTCGGCCTCGGGGGTCTGCACGTCCTGGACCAGGTGGAAGGCAGCCAGCAGCGACGACCGCCGAGGAGTCGGCGGCACGCGTCCGGAACGGGCCTGGTTCACCCTGGTGATATCGGCTCGCGGGGGGCCCCGCATTAGGCCGAACGGGTGGTGCTTTCGGGTTCAGTCGTTCGCGTGCAGGGCTGCGTTGAGCCCGCCCCAGGTGCCGGAGCGGGGCAGCGCCTCGAGCGCACCGGAGGTGCTGTTGCGCCGGAACAGCATGTTGTCGGCCCCGGACAGCTCGACCGCCTTGACGATGTTCCCGTCGGGCAGCGTCAGCTTGGACCCGGCGGTGACGTAGCACCCGGCCTCGACCACGCAGTCGTCCCCGAGCGAGATGCCGATGCCGGCGTTGGCGCCGACCAGGCACCGCTGGCCGACGCTGACGATCTGCTGACCGCCGCCGGACAGGGTGCCCATGATCGAGGCGCCGCCGCCGATGTCGGACCCGTCACCGACCACGACCCCCGCGCTGATCCGCCCCTCCACCATCGAGGTGCCCAGCGTGCCGGCGTTGAAGTTGACGAAGCCCTCGTGCATCACGGTGGTGCCCGCGGCAAGGTGCGCACCCAGCCGCACCCGGTTGCCGTCGGCGACGCGTACGCCGGTGGGGACGACGTAGTCGAGCATCCGGGGGAACTTGTCGACGCCGAAGACGTGTACCGGCCCGCGCTCCTTCAGCCGCAGCCGGGTCGCCTCGAAGCCGTCCACCGGGCACGGGCCGTAGTTGGTCCAGACGACGTTGGACAGCAGGGCGAACGCATTGACCATGCTGAGGGCGTGCGGTGCCACCAGACGGTGCGAGAGCAGGTGGAGGCGCAGGTACATGTCGGTCGCGTCAGCGGGCTCGGCGTCCAGGTCGATCGTCACGACGACGACCTCAGTACGCACGCCGCGGGCGGGGTCGGTGCCGGCGAGGTCGGCCAGGCCGGCGGGTACGGGCGGGTCGACACCGAGCACCGGCTCCGGGTATAGCACGTCCAGGACATGGCCCTGCCCGTCGTAGGTCGCCAGCCCGACTCCTGACGCGTAGCTGCGCTGCTCGTCCACGGCGCTACCGTAACGGGCGTGACCAGCCTCGACCTCAGCCAGGACGGCCCGACCCTGACCGCGGCCCTCGTCGACATCTTCTCGGTGAGCGGCTCGGAGACCGCGCTCGCCGACGCGATCGAGGGGGCGCTGCGCGAGGTGGCGCACCTCAAGGTCGACCGGGTGGGGGACGCGGTCGTCGCACGTACGTCCCTCGGCCGGGCCGAGCGCGTCGTCCTGGCCGGTCACATCGACACGGTGCCCGAGGCTGGGAACCTGCCCTCACGCCGGGCCGACGGGCTCCTTTCCGGGCTCGGGTCGTGCGACATGAAGGGTGGCGTGGCCGTGGGCCTGCGGCTGGCCGCCCATCTGCCCGCCCCGATTCGGGACGTGACGTACGTGTTCTACGACGGCGAGGAGGTCGAGGAGTCGCGCAACGGGCTCAAACGGCTGCAGATCCAGCACCCGGACTGGTTGGCCGCCGACTTCGCGGTGCTCATGGAGCCGTCCGGGGCCACGGTCGAGGCCGGCTGCCAGGGCACGCTCCGCGCGGACGTCGTCGTCGGCGGGCGACGGGCCCACAGTGCTCGCTCGTGGCTCGGCGTCAACGCGATCCACGAGGCCGGGGGAGTGCTCGACCGGCTGCGGGCGTACCAGGCCCGGCTGGTCACCATCGATGGGCTGGAGTACCACGAGGGGCTCAACGCCGTCGGCATCAGCGGGGGCGTCGCGGGCAACGTGATCCCGGACGAGGCGACGGTGACGGTCAACTTCCGGTTCGCGCCGGACCGCTCGCTGGCCGAGGCTGCTGCATACGTGGCCGAGGTGTTCGAGGGCTATCCGGTACGGGTGACCGACGGCGCGCCGGGGGCCCTGCCCGGGCTGGACCGGCCGGCCGCCGCCGCGTTCGTCGCGGCCGTCGGCAAGGAGCCGCGGCCCAAGTTCGGCTGGACCGACGTGGCTCGCTTCACCGAGCTCGGGATCCCGGCCGTCAACTACGGACCGGGCGACCCGCAGCTGGCGCACACCCGCGAGGAGAGCGTGCCGGAGGCCGAGATCCGCGAGTGCGAAGAGCGGATGCTCGGCTGGCTCGGCAGCTGAGCATCCGCTCCACGGTCGTACGCACTTGACTAGGGCAGCACGGCAGCAGTGGAGCAGGGGATCAGGCGTTGACGAGCACCCGGATCGCCGAGACGTCGAGGGTGATCTTGACCTTGTCGGAGACCAGGATGCCACCGCTCTCGAGCGCGACGTTCCAGGTCAGGCCGAAGTCCTTGCGGCTGATCGTGGTCTCGCCGGAGAAGCCGATCCGCTCGTTGCCGAACGGGTCCTTGTCGACGCCCTCGAGCTCGACCGCGATCTCGACCGGGCGGCTGGTGCCGCGGATCGTGAGGTCGCCGACGAGGACGAAGTCGTTGCCGTCCTGGCGGACGCTGGTGGAGATGAAGGTCAGCGTCGGGTAGTGCTCGACGTCGAGGAAGTCGTCGCCCTTGACGTGCCCGTCGCGCTGGCCGTTGCCGCTGTCGAAGCTCGCGGCCTGGATGACCAGGTTCGCCGAGGAGTTCGCGGGTGTGTCGCCATCCAGTGTCAGGGAGCCCTCGAACTCGAGGAAGGCGCCGCGCACGGTCGTGACCATCGCGTGCTTGGCGGCGAAGCCGAGGCGCGTGTGGGAGGGGTCGAGGGCCCAGGTGCCGGTGGTGGTGCCGAGGTTGGTCATGATGACGCCTTCCGCTGCTCGAAGATGTTGATTGAAGTCTCAACTTCTTTAGTTGAACATAGAACAGTTGAAAGCGCAAGTTCTTCTGCCGGGTTTCGTGCTGGAGTCGCGGCGCGGAGCGCGGGCGCCCCTCCGACCGACCCGTTAGCGTGAGCGCGTGACGACCGAACGCTCCGACAAGGACGCCCCGGCAGAGCGCCAGCGAGGCCCCGTACGCCTGCGCAGGTCCCAGGTGACCGACAGCACCACCGACCAGCGCCTTCTCGACTCGCGCGGCCCCAGCGACTGGGTGCACACCGACCCCTGGCGGGTGCTGCGGATCCAGTCCGAGTTCGTCGAGGGCTTCGGGATGCTTGCCGAGCTCGGCCCGGCCATCTCGGTGTTCGGCAGCGCGCGTACCCCTCGCGACCACATCGAGTACGCCTTCGCCGAGAAGCTCGGCGCGGCCCTCGCGGGCGCCGGCTACGCGGTCATCACCGGCGGCGGGCCCGGCGTGATGGAGGCCGCCAACAAGGGCTGCTGCGAGGCCGGCGGCAAGGCGGTCGGCCTCGGGATCGAGCTGCCGTTCGAGCAGGGCATGAACGACTGGGTCGACATCGGCATCGTCTTCCGCTACTTCTTCGCCCGCAAGACGATGTTCGTGAAGTACTCGCAAGGCTTCGTCGTGCTCCCCGGCGGCTTCGGCACCCTCGACGAGCTGTTCGAGGCGCTGACCCTGGTGCAGACCCGCAAGGTGACCGCGTTCCCGGTCGTGCTGGTGGGGACCGACTACTGGGGCGGGCTGCTGGAGTGGCTGCGCTCGACCGTCCAGCCGTCCGGCAAGATCTCGCTCCCCGACCTCAGCCTGGTCCAGCTCACCGACGACGTCGACGAGGCGGTCGCGGCGGTCGTACGCGCGGACAAGGGCCGTTCGGCGCGATGACCGGCGGGGCCACTCCGATCCCTGTGGGGGTCGTGCGCCCCCGGGCGGTCTGCGTGTTCTGCGCGTCGAGCGAGCGGATCGACCCCGCGCACGCCGCTCTCGCGACGGCGGTCGGCGCCGAGATCGCGAACCGGGGGTGGTCGCTGGTCTCCGGGGGCGGCTCGGTCGGGATGATGGGCGCTGTCGCGCGGGCCGTACGCGCCGGCGGTGGTCGGACGCTCGGCGTGATCCCGCAGGCGCTGGTCGACCTCAAGGTCGCCGACCACGATGCCCATGAGCTGCTGGTCACCGACGACATGCGCCATCGCAAGGGGCTGATGGACAGCCGCGCCGACGCCTTCCTCACGCTCCCCGGTGGCATCGGGACGCTCGAGGAGCTGCTCGAGATCTGGGTGGCCCGCTCGCTCGGGATGCACGACAAGCCGCTCGTCGTGCTCGACCCGCACGGCGTGCTCGCTCCGCTGCGCGACCACGTCGAGGCCCTGGTGGTCAGCGGCTTCGTCCGGGCCGCGGCAGCGGCGCACGTGACCTGGGTGAGCACGGTGGCCGAGGCGTTCGACGCCCTGGCGCCCCCGGGTTGATGCCCGGGGGCGGTGGGGGTCAGCCCCTGGACGCGGCAGACGCGGCAGACGCGGCAGACGCGGCAGCCGCAGCGGGTACGACGACGGCGAGGCGTACGGTCGCGGCGCCGCCGGACTTCGGGCCCAGCAGCCGTACCGTCTCGCCGACCGTGAGGTCCGCACTGGTGCCGGCCTTCTTGTCGGCCCTGACCCTGCTGTCCGCGGAGAGCGTCCACGTCTGGGTGTAGCCGTCGCTGCTCTTGACGTCGAGCGAGGACGACGAGACCGCTGTGATCACGCCGAGCTGGGTGTCGACGATCTTGACGCCATCCTTGGCCTGCACCGTGAACTCCCCGTGCAGCACCCGCTTGCCGAGCTTGCGCAGCTCGCCGGCCTTGGCCCGCGCCCCGTCGGCGCCAGCCGCCGCGTCCGTGCCGGTCGTGCTGGTCGAGCTGGGTGCCGGTGCCGGGTCCGCGGCCATCGCGACGCCGGTGAGGGCGGCCGCGCCGGCCACCCCGACCGTGACCCATGCGGCGACGATCGCCGCGGTACGCCTGCTGGTCCTCATGGTGTCCTCCGAGCTGATGGGGTGATCCCCGCGATCCTGATGGACCCCAAGGTGCGCCCCGCTCGTGCGGCTCGGGTACCGGAGATGTTCGGGCAACGTAAGGCTCGATCAGGCCAGCCCGCGGCGGGCGACGGCCGGCTGCCGGGTACCCAGGATCGCCGCGACCATGTCCAGCGTCTGCCGGGTCTCGGCGACGTTGTGGGCCCGGTAGACCCGGGCGCCCAGCCAGGCGCTGACGGCCGTCGCGGCCAGGGTGCCGACCAGCCGGTCGTCGACCGTACGGTCCAGCGTCTCGCCGACGAAGTCCTTGTTGGACAACGAGACCAGCACGGGCCGGCCGGTCGCCACCAGCTCGCCGAGCCGGCGGGTGGCCTCGAGCGAGTGCCGGCTGTTCTTGCCGAAGTCGTGCCCCGGGTCGATCAGGATCGACTCGCTGGCCACCCCTGCCCGCTCGGCCCGCTCGGCCAGGCCCACGGTCCGGGCCAGGATGTCGGCCACCACGTCCTCGTACTCCACCCGGTGCGGACGGGTACGCGGCTCCTGGCCGCCTGCGTGGGTGCAGACGTACCCCGCGCCGTACCGGGCCGCGACGTCGACCAGCAGCGGGTCGACCCCGCCCCAGGCGTCGTTGACCAGGTCGGCACCGGACTCGCACGCGGCCTCGGCGACCTCGTGCCGCCAGGTGTCGATACTGATCACTGTGTCGGGGTGCCGGTCGCGGACCGCAGCGACGAACGCGGCGGTACGCCGGATCTCCTCCGCGGCGTCCACTGCGTCGCCGGGACCGGCCTTGACGCCCCCGATGTCGACGATCGCGGCGCCCTCGGCCACCGCCCGGTCGACCGCCTCGAGGGCGGCTCCGTCGGCGAAGGTCGCGCCTTTGTCGTAGAAGGAGTCGGGGGTCCGGTTGACGATCGCCATGATCACCAGGTCGTCCGGCGCGAAGACGCGCGTGCCCAGCCGCAGGTGCACCTTGTCTCCTTGTCCAGTCGTCGGGCCCCCCAGCGTGGCACGATCGTGTCAGGCCGCCCGTCGAGGCGCCCGTCGCTGAGGAAGGATCAGCACGTGACCGTGTTCTGGGTGCTGCTGGGGATCGCTGTCCTCTGCGGTGTGGCCGTGGTGGCCTCGGGCCGTGGGGACGGCCTGGCGCCGGCTGATCCGGACCGGCCGGACGTCGGTCTGCCGGCCGACCGGCCCGCTGTGCGCGAGGACGTCGACCGGCTGCGGTTCTCGGTCGGGCTGCGCGGGTACCGCATGGACGAGGTCGACGACGTGCTCGACCGGCTGGCGGGTGACCTGGTGCTGCGCGATGCGATGATCGCCTACCTTGAGGGCCAGCTCGTCGGCCGCGCCGCCACCTCGGCCGAGCTGTCCGCAGCCGTGACGACCGAGCCGGCTCCAGCGCCGGTGGCAGCGGTCGAGGGTGCCGCGCTGGTGCCTGCCGCCGGCGTCGAGACCGATGTGGCGACGGCGCGTACCCTCCTGGTCCCGCTCGAGCCGTTCATGACCGACCACGCGGCAGAGCAGCCGGTGCAGGACGAGGCGCATGGCTGACGCTGCCGGCCGGGCGCCCTCGGTGATCACGGTCGACGTGGTGGTCGACGCCCCGGTGGACGCGGTATGGGCCGCTGTCGTCGACTGGGACCGGCAGTCCGAGTGGATGCTCGGCACCGTCGTTCGGGCCACGACCAACGGCGGGGTGGGGCTCGGCGGGGGGCTCGAGGCCTTCACCGGCGTCGGGCGGCTCGGGTTCCTCGACACGATGGTGATCACCGAGTGGGAGCCGCCGTACCGGTGCACGGTCCGGCACACCGGCCGGGTGGTGCGGGGCTACGGCGTCTTCGAGGTGTTCGCGCTGCCCGGCGACCGGTCCCGCTTCGTGTGGACCGAAGGGCTCGACCTGCCCCTCGGCCTGGCGGGACGGCTCGGCTGGCCGGTGGTCAAGCCCGCTTTCGCGGCCGGCGTACGCGCGTCGCTCGGCAAGCTGGCGCGGGCGGTCGAGGCCGAGCAGCGGCCGCCGGGGTGAACCAGCCTCCCCAAGGGCTGACCACGGATGACCTCGTGCTCGGGGACGATGGGCTGGCCCGCTGTCGCTGGGGTGCCTCCGCGCCCGACTACGCCGGTTACCACGACCGCGAGTGGGGCCGCCGGGTCGAGGGTGACGACCGGATGTACGAGCGGCTCACGCTCGAGGCGTTCCAGTCTGGCCTGTCCTGGCTGACGATCCTGCGCAAGCGCGAGCGCTTCAGGGCGGCCTTCGCGGGCTTCTCGATCGAGGCGGTGGCCGAGTTCGGACCGGCCGACGAGGTACGCCTGATGAACGACACCGGCATCGTCCGCAACCGGGCCAAGATCGTTGCGGCGATGGGCAACGCCCGCGCTGCCGTCGCGCTGCCGGGCGGGCTGTCCGCGCTTGTCTGGGCGTACGCCCCAGGTCCGGGCCGGCC
The DNA here is from genome assembly GCA_031394045.1 of Sporichthyaceae bacterium. Taxonomy (GTDB): domain Bacteria; phylum Actinomycetota; class Actinomycetes; order Prado026; family Prado026; genus JANYIP01. The sequence continues at coordinate 1,721 of JANMWN010000027.1, read as the reverse complement.
GGCCCCGCGGACCTTCGCCGACGTCCCCGCGGTGACGCCGGAGTCGACGGCCATGGCCAGGGGGCTGAAGAAGCAGGGGTTCACCTTCGTCGGTCCGACCACCGCCTACGCGCTGATGCAGGCGGCCGGGATGGTCGACGACCATCTGGTCGGCTGTCACGCGCGGTCGCGCTGAGGAGCCTTGCGCACCCTCGGAGCTGGCCGTGGTCGGTGGCAGGCCACGCGGTACGGGATAATGGGACCAGATCGGAGCCGCCGCGAGCCCCCGCACTTACGCAGAGCCCACCGGCTCACGTGCGTGTGGCCACCGCTCGCGACGGGACGAAACGAGGAAGGGGAGTACAGATGGCGGCGATGAAGCCGCGGACAGGTGACGGTCCGCTCGAGGTCACCAAAGAGGGACGCGGCATCGTGATGCGCGTCCCGCTGGAGGGCGGCGGGCGCCTGGTCGTCGAGCTGTCCGCCATCGAGGCCAACGCCCTGGGAGATGCGCTCAAGTCCGTCGCGGGCTGAGCATCGTGTCGTACGGCCGCCGGCCCCGGTGCCGCATCCGCGAGGGTGGGCGCCGGGGCCTGCTCCATGTACGCCCGTAGCCGGAGGTCTGATGCCGCTCCCCTCGTTCGCCGTGGTTCCTGACAGCACCGACGGCACCGACAGCGCAGACGGTGCTGGCAGCGCGACCGTCAGCGGCTATCCCGTGGTGCTGCTCGGCTGCCGCCCGGGCGTGGGGGACGAGGCGGAACCGGTGCCCCTGCCGCGCGCGGTCGCGCTCGGTGCGAAGCTCGGCGTCGACGTGGTCGGTCACCTGCGGCGGGCCAAGGCGACCGGGGCAGCCGGTGAGGTGACGCTCGTACCCCTCGTCCCCACCGACCAGGTCTCGACCACGACCGTCCTGATCGTCGGGCTCGGTGACGGTTCGCCTGCGAGCCTGCAGCGAGCAGGTGCGGCTGCCGCCCGCGCCGCCGGAGGCTCCGGGCCGGTCTTCAGCGCTCTGGCCGCGACCGGGACGACCGGGCCGACCAGGAACAGCGCGGGGGTCCGCCGGTTCGTCGAGGGGTACGCGCTGGCCGCCTACGCCGTACCCAGGCGAACCACCAGCAAGGCGGGCAGCAAGGAACCGGCTCCGGCCCAGCAGGTGGACCTGGCCAGTCGCCGGACCGGTGCTGCCGCAGACGAGTTCGCCGCCGAGGTCCGCCGCGGCGAGGTCACGGCCCGCGCGGTGCACCTGGCGCGCGACCTGGCCAACACCCCCGCGGGCGAGAAGTCGCCGCAGTGGCTGGCCGCGCAGGCGGTCAGCGCCGGTACGGCGGCCGGGCTCACGGTCCGGGTCCGGGACGAGCACGAGCTGGCGGCCGAGGGCTTCGGCGGGCTGATCGGCGTCGGCCAGGGATCGGCGCGCCCGCCCCGCTTCGTCGAGCTGGCGTACCGGCCGCCGCGCAGTGCGAGGCGCCCGCACCGCCCGCACCGCCCGCACCTCCCACATCTTGTCCTGGTCGGCAAGGGCATCGTGTTCGACTCCGGAGGCATCTCGATCAAGCCGGCGGCCGGCATGGAGCTGATGAAGACCGACATGGCCGGAGCGGCCGCGGTCCTCGGCGTGATGACCGCGCTGCGCGACCTCGACGTGGACGTCCGGGTGACCGGACTGCTGGCCATCGCCGAGAACATGCCTGGTGCCGCGGCGCTGCGACCCTCGGACGTCATCACCCCCTTCGGCGGGC
>JANMWN010000082.1:0-2387 GCA_031394045.1 Sporichthyaceae bacterium | reverse complement strand
CGGTCGATCTGGCCGGTGCCGACGTAGTAGAACGCCGCGCCGACCGCGCTCTCCGGGACGCCGGCGATCCTGGCCCAGGCGGCCCGATAGATGGCTAGCTGCAACGGGTCTGCGGCTCCGCGCCCGGTCTTCCAGTCGATGACGTCGTAGCCCTCGGCGGTGCGATAGACCGCGTCGATGCGGCCACGGACCACCCGCCCACCGAGCACGAGCTGGAACGGCGCCTCGACCCGGTACGGCGGCTCGGTCGCGTACGGTCCGGCCAAGAAGGCAGCCTGCAGGCCGCCGAGCGACTCGTCCGGCACGAGGTCGTCGTCAGCGGCCCCCTCGAGGTCGAAGCGGTCCAGCAGCGGCCGCTCGCCGAACAGGGACTCGACCCATGAGTGGAAGCGGGTACCCCGGGTGGCCGCCGGTGCGGGCGGGCGCGGCATCGGCCGCGCAAGGTCGCGGGCCAGCCCGTCGGGGTCAGCCGCGAGGCGGACGAGCGACGACGCGGACAGCGAACCGGGCAGCGGTACGTCGAGGTCGACCCGGTGCGCGACACGCGCCTCCTCGAGCAGGGCCGCCAGGTCGCGGTCCCAGCTCGAGACCAGCGAGCGCTCACCCGCCGAGAGGCCGTCCGGTCGCGCCACCGACGGCAGCTCGAGCTCGAGCTGCCCCGGGCGGCCGGTGGCGTCGAGCAGCGACTCGCGGACCCACGCCGCAGCCCGGCGCCGCTCCACCAGGGCGGTCGGGTCGAGCGGCAGCGGCCAGCCCGACTGCGCGTACGCGGTGAGGTAGGGGTTCGTCGCCTCGACCGGTGTCGGCTGCCAGGCCACAACCCGGCCGGCGCCGCTCTCGCAGTGCGCCTTGATCGCCAGCAGGTAGTCGGACGGCCCTCGCGGCTTCAGCTGCGCCGGACCCCACCAGTGCGACGACGCGACCAGCAACGACTTGGCCCGGGTGACGGCGACGTACGCCAGGCGCAGCTCCTCGATCGAGTCCAGCGCCTTGAGCTCGTCCTCGTACGCCTTGAACGCCTTGGCGGAGTAGTCGCCGATGTCGGGCAGCTCGGCCGCATCCCCCCGCAGGGCGCGCGGGAGCATCGCCGCGGACGTCGCCCAGGTGGACCGGGTACTGCGACCGGGGAACACCCCAGCCGTCAGGTCGGGCAGCACGACGACCGGCCACTCGAGCCCCTTGGCCTTGTGCATGGTGAGCAGCTTGACGCTGTCGCCGGGTGAGGGCGCAGTGGTGTCCAGGCCGCGCTCGAACTTCTCGGCAGCGCGCAGGTAACCCAGGAAGGCGCGCACGCTCGGGTCGCCCTCCAGGTCCGCGAAGGCTGCGGCGTGGTCGAGGAACGCACTGAGCGCCGCGCTCCGGCGGGCTGGCGGACCACCGGGCCCCGCACCGACCTCGACATCGAGCCCGGACATCGAGACGACGCGGTGGATCACCTCGAGCAGGGGTTCACCGAGGCTGCGCCGCAGCTCGTGCAGCTCGGCGGCCAGCCGGGCGAAGCGGGCGCGTGCCTGCTCGGAGTACGGGTACCGGGGGGCGTTCCCCGGGCGTTCGAGGGCCTCCGACAGCGACGTCACCTCGGCGGGGTCGACGCCCGCGACGGCCTCCTCGAGCAGCCGCTCGACCGACGTAGCGTCCCCGGCGTCCCCGGCGTCAGCACCGGGGCGGGTCGCGTCCCCGCGGACCAGGTCGACCGCACGCCGGCCGAGGATCACCAGGTCGCGCGGGCCGATCCGCCAGCGCGGGCCGCTGAGCAGACGGACGAGATCGGGGTTGGCGGTGGTGTCGTCGAGCACGCCGAGCATGGCCACGAGCTCGGCCACCTCGGGCAGCGCGAGCAGCCCGCCGAGGCCGACCACCTCGACCGGGATCCCGCGGGCGACCAGCGCGTCGTGGTAGGCGGGGAAGTCGCTGCGGACACGCACGAGTACGGCGATGTCGCTGGGTGGCCGGCCCGCCTTGATCTCGGCGCCGATGCTGTCGGCGACCCAGCGGACCTCCTGCTCGTACGTCTCGAACAGGCCGCACACGGTCTCGCCCGCCGTCGCCACCTCGGGCCGGGGGAGCAGCGCGGCGACCCCGGGGTGCCGCTCGCGCAGGCGTACGGACAGGGTGTTGGCGAGGTCGAGCAGCCGACCACCGCTGCGGTTGTTCTGGGCCAGGCCGTAGCGCCGGCTCGGGGTGCCGTCGACCCGCGGGAACTCGTCGGGGAAGGCGTCGATGTTGCCGACAAAGGCGCCCCTCCATCCGTAGATCGCCTGGCACGGGTCGCCCACGGCCGTGACCGGATGGCCGTCGGCGAACAGCCCCACCAGCAGCCGCTTCTGGGCGACCGAGGTGTCCTGGTACTCGTCGAGCAGGACGACGCGGTAGCGGTCGCGCTCGAC
>JANMWN010000196.1:0-5626 GCA_031394045.1 Sporichthyaceae bacterium | reverse complement strand
CTGCGCTGCGGCGACTTCGTGGTCGGTCCGGTCCATGGCGGGGGACCGGCCGACGAGGCCCCCCTGGTGCTGCGGGGCAAGGCCCTGCGCGAAGCGACGATCTTGCGGCTCTTCGCGGTCGAGCGCTGGGTGCGGGCCGCGATCCTCATCCTGCTCGGCGTGGCCGTGTTCCGGTTCCGCTCGTCGGAGACCTCGCTGCGCCAGCTGTTCGATCAAGCCCTGCCCGCCGCGAAACCGCTCGCGGACGTGCTCAACCTCGACCTCGACAGCAGCCCGACCGTCCACCGCATCCGCAGCATCCTGGGCGCCGACCCGAGCACCTTGAAGTGGATCGCGCTGGCGCTGTTCGCGTACGCCGCCATCCAGCTCGCCGAGGGGATCGGGCTGTGGTCGCTCAAGCGCTGGGGCGAGTACCTCGCCGTCGTGGCCACCAGCATCTTCTTGCCGCTCGAGGTCTACGAGCTCACCGAGAAGATCACCTGGCTGCGCATCGCCGCCTTCCTGATCAACCTGCTGCTCGTGGTCTACCTCGTCGTGTCGAAACGGCTCTTCGGGGTACGCGGGGGCGCGCAGGCGTACCACGACCAGCGCGCGAGCGTGTCCTTGCTCGAGGTGGAGGCTTCAGCTGCGGCCGCAGCCTGACAAGATGACGCCATGCACGTGTCGGCCAAGGCGGACTACGCGGTCCGCGCGCTCGTCGAGCTGACCGCCAGGACGGCGGCCCAGCCCGGCTACGTCACGGTGGAGATGCTGGCCGTGGAGCAGGGGCTCCCGGTCAAGTTCCTCGAGACCATTTTCACCGAGCTGCGCAAGGACGGCGTCGTCATCAGCCGGCGCGGTGTCGACGGGGGCTACCGACTGGCCCGCCCGCCCGCCGAGATCTCGGTCGCCGACGTCATCCGCGCCGTCGACGGACCGCTGGCGGCGGTACGCGGCCTTCGCCCCGAGGACACCGAGTACGACGGTGCGGCCAAGGCCCTGCCCCGGGTCTGGGTGGCCTTGCGAGCCGCCGTCCGCAGCGTGCTCGAAGGTGTGACGCTGCTGGACCTGGTCTCCGGTGACCTGCCCAGCTCTGTCGCCGCACTGACCGAGTCTGAGGCGGCCTGGCACCGCAGGTAGCGGTCAGGTGGTCAGGTGGTCAGGTGGTCAGACCCGCGACCAGCTCGTCCGCTGCCGTGTACGGGTCGAGCGTCCGGCCGACCACCCGCGCGGCCAGGTCCGAGAGTCGCACGCCGCCGCGCAGGTCGCTCATCCGGCTGCGCAAGGACGCGAGGGCGATCGCCTCGATCTCGGCGGTGGCCCGCGCGTGCCTGCGGGCGGCCAGCCCCCCGGTGGCCTCGAGCCAGACCCGGTGCTGGTCGAGGGCTTCAGCGAGCGCGGGGATGCCCTCCCCGCGCGACGCGACCGTCTTGACCACCGGCGGCCGCCACGAGGACTCGTCACCGCTGCTGCGACCCAGGGTCAGCATGTGCCTCAGCTCGCGGGCGGTGTTGTCGGCCCCCTCGCGGTCGGCCTTGTTGACGGCGTAGACGTCCCCGATCTCGAGGATCCCGGCCTTGGCCGCCTGGATCCCGTCACCCATCCCCGGCGCGAGCAGCACCACGACCGTGTCCGCCGTAGCCGCGACCTCGACCTCGGACTGCCCCACCCCAACCGTCTCGACGAGCACGACGTCGAAGCCGGCAGCGTCGAGCACCCGCAAGGCCTGGGGCGTGGTCCAGGCCAACCCGCCCAGGTGGCCCCTCGTGGCCATCGACCGAATGAACACACCAGGGTCGGTGGCGTGCTCCTGCATGCGTACGCGGTCACCGAGCAGCGCGCCGCCGGAGAAGGGCGACGACGGGTCGACGGCCAGCACGCCCACCCGCTCGCCGCGACGGCGGAACTCCCCCACCAGGGCCGTGGTCGCCGTCGACTTGCCGACGCCGGGCGAGCCGGTGAGTCCGATCACCCTGGCCCGGCCTGCGTGCGGGGCCAGGAGCGCCATCGCCTCGCGCAGCTGGCCGGACCCGTCCTCCACGAGGGAGATGAGGCGGGCCACGGCCCTGGGTTCGCCGCCTCGGGCGCGCTCGACCAGCTCGGCTACGTCGGTCACGACCGCTTGGGTACGTGGATGACCAGCGCGTCGCCCTGGCCGCCACCGCCGCAGAGTGCCGCAGCCCCGACGCCACCACCGCGCCGCTGCAGCTCCAGCGCCAGGTGCAGGACGAGGCGGGCGCCCGACATCCCGACCGGGTGGCCGAGCGCGATCGCGCCGCCATTGACGTTGATGCGGTCGTCGGCGACACCGAGCCGGCGCTGCGAGACCAGGCCGACGGCGGCGAACGCCTCGTTGATCTCGACGAGGTCGAGGTCGCCGACGGCCAGCCCCTCCTTGGCGAGCGCGGCCTCGATGGCCTGGGCCGGCTGCTCGTGCAGTGAGGCGTCGGGGCCGGCCACGACGCCGTGGGCGCCGATCTCGGCGAGCCAGGTGAGCCCGAGCTCCTCGGCCTTGGCCCGGCTCATGACGACCACGGCGGCGCCGCCGTCAGAGATCTGCGAGGCCGAGCCCGCAGTGATGGTGCCCTCCTTGGAGAACGCGGGCCGCAGCCGGGCCAGCGACTCGGCCGTGGTGTCGGCCCTGATGCCCTCGTCTGTGCTGAAGACGATCGGGTCGCCCTTGCGCTGCGGGATGTCGACCGGAGTGATCTCGGCGTCGAACAGGCCGTTCTTCTGTGCCTCTGCGGCGCGCTGGTGGCTCCGCGCCGAGAAGGCGTCCTGATCCTCGCGCGACAGGTCGTACCGCTCGTTGTACCGGTCCGTCGACACACCCATCGCGACCTGGTCGAACGCGCAGAACAGGGCGTCGTAGGCCATCGAGTCGACGAGAGTGACGTCGCCGTACTTGTAGCCCTCGCGGGACTTGGGCAGGAGGTGGGGGGCGTTGGTCATGGACTCCATGCCACCGGCGACGATGATCTCGAACTCGCCGGCGCGGATCAGCTGGTCGGCCAGCGCGATCGCGTCCAGCCCGGACAGGCAGACCTTGTTGATGGTCAGCGCCGGCACGCTCATCGGGATCCCGGCCTTGACCGCGGCCTGGCGGGCGGTGATCTGCCCGGCGCCGGCCTGGAGGACCTGTCCCATGATCACGTAGTCGACCTGCTCGGGCGTCACACCGGAGCGCTCGAGCGCCGCCTTGATCGCGAAGCCCCCAAGGTCGGCTCCCGAGAAGTCCTTGAGCGAGCCGAGGAGCCTTCCCATCGGGGTACGAGCCCCGGCGACGACCACAGACCTGTTCGACGAAGCCACGGGACGACCCTCCTGCCAGGGCCCGAGGATCGGGCCATACGGTGTGCTGCAACGATACCCACGGGCGGGGCCCGGCTGATCGGCAGGAGGCGGCTTCGGTTGTTCACTCGAATCGACCACGTCGGCATCGCCGTCCCCGACCTCGACGTCGCGATCGCGTTCTACGAGAGCACCTTCGGCATGACGTGCACGCACGTCGAGGAGAACCAGGCCCAGGGCGTCCGCGAGGCGATGATGGCCGTCGGCGACTCGGGCTCGTGGATCCAGCTGCTCGCCCCGCTCACTCCCGAGTCGACGATCGCCAAGTTCCTCGAACGCAGCGGCCCAGGCATCCAGCAGATCGCGTACACCGTGCTCGACGTCAGGGACGTGAGCGACCAGCTGCGCGCCAAGGGGCTGCGCCTGCTCTACGACGAGCCGCGGGTCGGCACGGCCGGCTCGCTGGTCAACTTCATCCATCCCAAGGACGCCGGGGGCGTGCTCGTCGAGCTCGTACAGCACGGCAGCGAGCAGAAGGAGCTGGCATGAACGAGATCCGCGACGCCATCCTCGCGGGCGACACCTCGGGCGAGGCGTACGCCGCGCTGACCGTGCCCGACTCCTACCTCGCGGTCACGGTGCACAAGGACGAGGAGAAGATGTTCGCGGGCATGCGGTCCGGCGACAAGGACCCGCGCAAGTCGCTGCACGTCGAGCAAGTCCCCACTCCCGAAATCGGCCCCGGCGAGGCGCTGGTCGCCGTGATGGCCAGCTCGGTCAACTACAACACCGTGTGGACCTCGATCTTCGAGCCGGTCTCGACGTTCGGCTTCCTGGAGAAGTACGGGCGGACCTCGCCGCTGGCCAAGCGCCACGACCTGCCGTACCACGTCATCGGGTCCGACCTGTCCGGTGTCGTCCTGCGCACCGGGGCCGGCGTGCACGCCTGGAAGCCGGGCGATGAGGTGGTGGCGCACTGCCTTTCGGTCGAGCTCGAGTGCCCGTTGGGGCACAACGACACGATGCTCGACCCCGAGCAGCGCATCTGGGGCTTCGAGACAAACTTCGGCGGGCTGGCGCAGCTCGCGCTGGTCAAGGCGAACCAGCTGCTGCCCAAGTCCGGGCACCTGACGTGGGAGGAGGCCGCGGTCCCCGGGCTGGTCAACTCCACGGCCTACCGCCAGCTCGTCTCGCGCAACGGCGCCGGCATGAAGCAGGGCGACGTCGTGCTCGTCTGGGGCGCCTCCGGCGGGCTCGGCTCGTACGCCACGCAGCTGGCGCTCGGGGGTGGCGCAACCCCGATCTGCGTGGTCTCCAGCGAGGAGAAGGCCGACATCTGCCGGCGCATGGGCGCCGAGCTGATCATCGACCGGTCCGCCGAGGGCTACAAGTTCTGGAAGGACGAGCACACCCAGGACCCGAAGGAGTGGCAGCGGCTCGGCAAGAAGATCCGCGAGCTCACCGGTGGCGACGACGTCGACATCGTCTTCGAGCACCCGGGCCGCGAGACCTTCGGCGCGTCGGTCTACGTCGCGCGCAAGGGCGGCACCATCGTCACCTGCGCCTCGACGTCCGGCTACATGCACGAGTACGACAACCGCTACCTCTGGATGAGCCTGAAGCGGATCGTCGGCTCGCACTTCGCCAACTACCGCGAGGCGTGGGAGGCCAACCGGCTGATCCAGCGTGGGCGGATCCATCCGACCCTGTCGCGCACGTACGCCCTCGCCGACACGGGGCAGGCAGCGTACGACGTCCATCGCAACACCCACCAGGGCAAGATCGGCGTCCTCGCCCTCGCCCCCCACGACGGTCTCGGCGTCCGCGACCCCGAGCTGCGCGCCAAGCACCTGGACGAGATCAACCGCTTCCGCGACGTCTGACCCGCCCTTTCATCAAGACACCCGTCCGCCACCGCACCCCCCGCTTGGCTCCGACGCCGGTGGGCTCGCCGCGGCCGGTGCGTCGCCAGAATTGAGCTGGCAGGTCAGGGCGGCGTGTGGGGTGGTTCAGGGGGTAGCGGTTCGGGTCGCGGGGGTGGGTGCCAGATCGCTTTGCCTTTCTCCAGGGTGATGGTCCAGCCGTCGTGGTGGAGCAGGTCGTGGTGGGCGTCGCAGACCAGGACCAGGTTGTCCAGGTCGGTTCGTGGGCTGACCTGCCACGGGACCAGGTGATGGGCTTCGCACCAGGTGGCGGGCTTGTCGCAGAACGGTGCGGTGCATCGTTGGTCGCGCAGTGCGAGGGCGATGCGTTGGGCGCGGCTGGCGGTGCGCCGGTTGGCGCCCAGGTCCAGGATCACGCTGGCGCCGCCAAGGACGGCGGGCAGGACCCGGGCGTCGCAGGCCAGCCGCCGCGC
>JANMWN010000313.1:0-4234 GCA_031394045.1 Sporichthyaceae bacterium | reverse complement strand
CCGCGACACCCGGGGATTCATCTCGATGACCACCATCCGGCCGTCGGTCGGGTTGACCGCGAACTGGATGTTGCAGCCACCTGTGTCGACGCCGACAGCCCGGATCACCTCGATGGCGATGTCGCGCATCCGCTGCAGCTCCCGGTCGGTCAGGGTCAGCGCCGGGGCAACTGTGATCGAGTCGCCGGTGTGGATACCCATCGGGTCGATGTTCTCGATCGAGCAGATGACGACTACGTTGTCGGCGCGGTCGCGCATGAGCTCGAGCTCGTACTCCTTCCAGCCGAGGATCGACTCTTCCAGCAGCACCTCGGTGGTCGGGCTCGCCTGGAGCCCGGCGCCACCGATGCGGCGCAGGTCGGTCTCGTCGTAGGCCAGCCCGGACCCCGCGCCGCCCATGGTGAAGGACGGCCGCACCACGACCGGGAAGCCGAGCTCGGCCACACCTGTGAACAGGTCCTCCATCGAGTGGCAGATCACCGAACGCGCTGACTCGGCCACCAGGTGCGGCGACAGCCCGGAGACGATCGTCTTGAACTTCTGCCGGTCCTCGCCACGCTGGATGGCGTCGAAGTCGGCGCCGATCAGCTCGACGTCGTACTGCGCCAGCACGCCGCGCTCGTACAGAGCGACCGCGCAGTTCAGCGCCGTCTGGCCGCCCAGCGTCGCCAGCAGGGCGTCGGGGCGCTCGCGCTCGATGATCTTGGCGACCACCTCGGGCGTGATCGGCTCGACGTACGTGGCGTCGGCGAACTCGGGGTCGGTCATGATCGTGGCCGGGTTGCTGTTGACCAGGATCACCCGCAACCCCTCGGCCCGCAGCACGCGGCAGGCCTGCGTGCCGGAGTAGTCGAACTCACAGGCCTGACCGATGACGATCGGGCCGGAGCCGATGACCAGCACGCTCGCGATGTCGGTCCGCCTGGGCATCAGCGCGCCCCTTCGCTCGAGGCGGAGAGCAGGTCGGCGAACCGGTCGAACAGGTAGGCGGAGTCGTGCGGTCCGGCGGCGGCCTCCGGGTGGTACTGCACCGAGAACGCGGGTACGTCGCGGCAGACCAGCCCCTCGACCACGCCGTCGTTGAGGCAGACGTGGCTGACCTCGACCCGGCCGTAGCGCGTCTCCGACACCCGGTCCGTGGGCGCGTCCACGGCGAAGCCGTGGTTGTGCGCGCTGATCTCGACCTTGCCCGTGGCGCGGTCCTGCACCGGCTGGTTGGTGCCGCGGTGCCCGAACTTCAGCTTGTACGTGTCGAAGCCGAGCGCCCGCCCGAGAACCTGGTTGCCGAAGCAGATCCCGAACACGGGCAGCCTGCGGTCCAGTGCCGAGCGGACCAGGGCGACGGCGCCGTCGGCCGTGGCCGGGTCGCCGGGGCCGTTGGAGACGAACAGGCCGTCAGCCCTTGTCACGAGCAGCTGCTCTGCAGTGGTCGACGACGGCAGCACGTGGACCTCGATGCCGCGGGTGGCCATCAGGTGCGGCGTCATCGACTTGATCCCGAGGTCGAGCGCCGCCACCGTGAACCGGCGCTCGCCGATGGCCGGTACGACGTACGGCTCCCGGGTCGACACCTCGGCGGCGAGGTCGGCGCCGGCCATCTGCGGCGAGGCCAGCACGCGTTCGAGCAGCGCCGCTGGGTCGGTCTCGACCGAGGAGACCCCGACCCGCATCGCCCCGCGGTCGCGCAGGTGCCTGGTCAGCGCGCGGGTGTCCACGCCGCTGATGCCGACGACGCCCTGCTGCACGAGCTCGTCCGGGAGGCTGCGCCGCGCCCGCCACGAGGACGGCAGTGGCGACGGGTCGCGTACGACGTAGCCGCTGACCCAGATCCGGCTGGACTCGCCGTCCTCGTCGTTGACCCCGGTGTTGCCGATGTGCGGAGCCGTCATGACCACGACCTGCCGGTGGTAGGAGGGGTCGGTCAGCGTCTCCTGGTACCCGGTCATAGCCGTGCAGAAGACCGCCTCGCCGAACGTCTCGCCGGTCGCGCCGTACGACTCGCCCCGGAAGGTACGGCCATCCTCGAGGACCAGCAGCGCGGGGCCTGCGGCCGGTACAGGGGCCGGTGCCGTCATACCAGCGCCCCCGCGAGGACCGTCGGGCGGCCGCGGAGGAAGGTGGCCACCACCGAGGCCGGCAGCTCGTGGCCGGCGAACGGGGTGTTGCGACTCTTGGAGGCCAGCCCGGAAGGCTCGACCGTCCAGGGTCTGGCCGGGTCGACCAGCACCAGGTTGGCCGGCTCCCCCACCTCGATGGGGCGGCCGTGCCCGGTCAGCCGACCGATGCGGGCCGGGCGTACCGACATCCGGTCGGCGACGCCGGCCCAGTCGAGCAGGCCGGTGGCGACCATCGCCTCGGCCACGACGCCGACAGCGGTCTCGAGCCCGATCATGCCGAAGGCAGCCGCGGACCACTCGCAGTCCTTGTCCTCGACCGGGTGCGGCGCATGGTCGGTGGCCACCGCGTCGATCGTGCCGTCGGCCAGCGCTGCCCGCAGCGCCTCGACGTCGACCTTGGTACGCAGCGGTGGGTTGACCTTGAAGGTCGGGTCGTAGGTCGTCGCCGTCTCGTCCGTCAGCAGCAGGTGGTGAGGGGTGACCTCAGCCGTGACGTCGACCCCGCGGCCCTTGGCCCAGCGGATCAGCTCCACGGACCCTGCGGTGGACACGTGGCAGATGTGCAGGCGCGATCCCACGTGCTCGGCGAGCAGGACGTCGCGGGCGATGATCGCCTCCTCGGCCACGGCCGGCCAGCCGCGCAGGCCGAGGATGCCGGCCAGCACACCCTCGTTCATCTGGGCGCCCTCGGTCAGCCGGGGCTCCTGCGCGTGCTGGGCCACGACACCGTCGAACGCCTTGACGTACTCGAGGGCGCGGCGCATGAGTACCGCGTCGGAGACGCACCTGCCATCGTCGGAGAAGACGCGTACGGCTGCCGCAGAGGTGGCCATCGCACCGAGCTCGGCCAGGTGCTGGCCCTCGAGCCTGAGCGTTACGGCGCCCACCGGCTGGACGTCGCAGTGACCGGCCTCGCGGCCCAGCCGCCAGACCTGCTCGACGACGCCGGCCGTGTCGGCGACCGGGTCCGTGTTGGCCATGGCGTGGACCGCGGTGAACCCGCCGAGCGCCGCCGCGCGGGTGCCGGTCTCGACCGTCTCGGCGTCCTCGCGGCCGGGCTCGCGCAGGTGCGTGTGCAGGTCGACAAGTCCGGGCAGCAGCACCAGCCCGGCCGCGTCGAGCACCTCCGTGTCCCGGGTGTCCTCGCCGCCCTCTCCAAGAGTGGCAACAAGTGTTGCTGGGGCAGCGATCTGGGCGATGACGCCGTCCCTGACCAGCACGTCGGCGGGGTCGCCGCCGAGGATCCGGGCGTTCGCGATGATCCAGGTCGTCACAGTGCTGCTCCCGCGTTGTCGTTGCTGGGCGACCCGGACCCGATCGCGGGCTCGCTGCCACCGAGCAGGAGGTAGAGCACCGCCATCCGTACGCTCACGCCGTTCGTGACCTGCTCGACGAACGTCGAGCGCACCCCGTCCGCCACCTCGGCGGCGATCTCCAGGCCCCGGTTCATCGGGCCCGGGTGCATGACGATCGCGTGGTCGGGCAGCATCGCCGCGCGCGCCACGTCAAGGCCGTACCGGCGGCTGTACTCGTTCGCGCTCGGGAAGTACGCGTCGGTCATCCGCTCGCGCTGCACCCGCAGCATCATCACCACATCGCTCTTGGGCAACGGGGTGTCGATGTCGTACGAGACCGCGCACGGCCAGGTGTCGACGCCCACGGGGAGCAGCGTCGGCGGGGCCACCAAGGTGACCTCGGCCCCCAGCGTGGCCAGCAGCAGCACGTTGGAGCGCGCGACCCGGCTGTGCAGGATGTCGCCGACGATCGTGACCCTGCGGCCCGCGAGGTCACCGCTGCCGCCGGCCAGGTGCCGGCGCATCGTGAACGCGTCGAGCAGCGCCTGCGTCGGGTGCTCGTGCGTACCGTCGCCGGCGTTGACGACCGAGCCGCCGATCCAGCCGGAGTTGGCCAGCCGGTGCGGTGCGCCGCTGCTGCCGTGCCGGATCACCACGGCGTCGGCGCCCATGGCCTCCAGGGTCAGCGCGGTGTCCTTGAGCGTCTCGCCCTTGGACACGCTGGACCCCTTGGCCGAGAAGTTGATGACGTCGGCGCTGAGGCGCTTGGCCGCCGCCTCGAACGAGATCCGGGTGCGCGTGGAGTCCTCGAAGAAGAGGTTG
>JANMWN010000273.1:0-3234 GCA_031394045.1 Sporichthyaceae bacterium | reverse complement strand
TCGCCGAGCCGTCGAGGTCGGGGCCGACGCCCTGGAGTGCGACGTACGGCTGACCGCGGACGGCGTCCTGGTCTGCGTGCACGACCGCCGGGTGGACCGCACGTCGAACGGGAGCGGCGTCGTCTCGGCCCTCGAGCTGGCCGAGCTGGCCGAGCTGGACTTCGCCTCGTGGCGCGGCGCGAAGGCTGCGGACGAGGCAGCGGCATCAGCTGACCTGGCCGAGTCGGCCGTCGCCCACGAACGCAGCGTCCTGACTCTGGACACCTTGCTGGCGTACGTGCATGACTGCGGCCGCCCGGTCGAGCTGGCCATCGAGACCAAGCACCCGACGCGGTACGCGGGCCTGGTCGAGCGCCGGCTGGTGCAGACGCTGGACCGGTACGGCTGGGCGCACCCGCGGCTCGGCACCCGGGTCCCCGTACGCGTCATGAGCTTCTCGTGGTTGTCGCTGCGGCGGATGCGTGAGCTGGCGCCGAGCGTCACGGCGGTCTACCTGATGGAGCGGGTGCCCCTGCGGATGTGGGACGGCACCCTGCCGGGGCACGTGGCGATCGCGGGGCCGAGCATCGCGATCCTGCGGGCGCACCCGAAGTACGTCGAGAAGGTTCATCGGGCCGGCGGAGCGGTGCACGTGTGGACCGTCGACGAGCCCGCTGACGTCGAGCTGTGCCTGCGGCTGGGCGTCGACGCGATCATCACCAACCGACCGGCTGAGGTCCTCGCGATGGCGTACGGAACCGGTGCGGCCTCGACCGGATAGTTACCGACACGAAACGACAGCGCGCGCGAACACGGTTTGAGAACGGCCAAGATGGGGCAACACCAGCAAGCGAGCAAGCGCGCTGCTAGCAGGCAAGCACTCTGCTAGCCGGCAGAGCACAGTCTGGAGCGATGGAGTGACGGCGGTGCATCCCGCATGGTCACGACCGGCCACCCGGTCGGTCGAGCTGCCGTTCGTGCTCAGCAGCGTCCGCGAGGCGCGCCGCACCCTCTCGCAAGAGCTGGCCGCCGCCGAGGTCGCGGACCCCGAGCGCGGTGACGTCCTGGTCGTCCTGTCCGAGCTGCTCGGCAACTCCGTGCGGCATGCCCGTCCGCTCGAGAACGGGCGGGTACGCGTCCTGTGGCGGGTACGCGCCGACGAGGTCGAGGTCGCGGTCGCCGACGGCGGAGCCCTGACGCAGCCCAGGGCGGAGCGCCCGCCGTTCGCCGCGCTGTCGGGCCGGGGGCTCGGGATCGTGGACGCCCTGGCCGGGTCGTGGGGGGTCGAGGGTGCCGGCACCCACAACCAGCTGGTGTGGGCGGTGGTGCCGCGCCCGGGACTGCCGGTGGCTCCCGACCCTTCGTCCTAGCGGCCGGTACGCTCCCGCCACATGGCCAAGTCCGCGCGTCCGTCGTCCCCGTCCGTCCCGCCCGCCCGCATCGTCGAGGGTGACGTACCAGTAGTCGGTGGGCGCGAACCGTGCCCGTGCGGCTCCGGCCGGCGGTACAAGGCCTGCCACGGACGGTCCGCCGCGCGGTCCGCCGAGACCCTGGTGCTGCGGCCGTTCGAGGGGCTGGCCGGCGAGGGCGACTGGGTCGCGCTGCGCGAGATCGTGCCGGCCGCGACCGCGCCGCTGATGCTCGTCGGTGAGCACGCAGGACGGGCCGCCACCTTGTCCACGGTCCTGCCCATGGCGTCGCCCTCAATGGTGCGCCTCGACGGTGCGGTCTTCGTCGGGCTGCAGGTGGCCGGAGGCTCTGGGGACGCCAGCCGGGACGTGGCCGCCGCTTTGATCACAGCCCTGGGTTCGGACGCCGGCACGATCGTTCCCTCCGGCGGCCTGCCCGGGCCGGGCCCACGGCTGCAGGACCTGCTCGACCCCTCGGCTCCGCTGGCCGTCACGGTCCACGAGGGCTTCGAGTACTGGATCGACGGCATGGTCGGCGACGAGCGTGACGCCGAGGTCGCCTCGTCGCTCGAGCGGGCCAACGCCGGCGTCGTCCCGACGGTGCGGCTGGTCAGCGTCGATGCCGCGTACTGGGCGGGTATGCCTGAGCGGGCCACCCTGCGCTGGGTGCTGCCCGAGGCCGAGGAGCCGCTGCTCGACGGGCTGGCCCGGCTGCACGGGTCCGGTGGGTTGGCGCTCGGCGAGGGCACCCGGTTCATCGGTACGTTCCGCGCGCACGGCCTGCTCGTACCGGTGTGGGACCTGCCGACGGGGACCAAGGCCGACGACGTGGAGCACGCGGCCACGGCCTTCCGGGGCCGGCTCGACGACGCGCTCTCGGTCACCACGCCGCTGTCTACCGGAGAGCGGCACGCCCGCTCCGGGCTGCTCACTCGGCAGCTGACGTTGCGCTAGTTGTGCCGGTCTGCTCACCGTCCGTATCGGTCCGAAAGTATTTTTCGGGTCCTGCTTTGTGAGCACGGGGCTCATGGCTAGGCTGTGCAAAGTCCGAGCGTCACTGCATCCCCCGTCGGTGACGCTCGGACTTCTTCACGCCCCGACGCGGCCTTCCTAGCGTCCTTCGAACGGCCCTCGTGCCTGCTGTCCGATGTACGACATGGCGTAGGTCGGTCAGGTGGACAGCGGTGCTGGACGGTCTCGGTCGGGTTAGCGTCGTCGACCATGATCACTTCGTTTGGGCGGCGGCTGCCGCTCCTCCTCGGCGCGATGGCGCTGTGCGTCGCGGCCTGTTCCTCCGGCTCGCCCGACGCCCCCGTGCTTACCGGCCCCAGTTCCTCCCTGACTTCACCGGGGTCGACACCAGGGCCGAGCGCTACCTCGACGCTCAGATCTGGAGCTGTCCTACAAGTTGAGCAGGCAGTGCAAGGGTTCATTGACGGCGCCAACAAGGCGTTCGCGACCGGTGACACGCAGATGCTCCGAAAGTTCACAGCCAGGGCCTGTACCTGCCTGAAGCTTGCCAAGACAGTCGAGAACGCTTGGTCTCACGGAAGCATTCGTGGGGCAGCGTGGACGCTCAAGAGCACTCATATCGTCGAGACTCACGGCGGCGTTGCGACCATCTCGTTTGTCTTCGACGAAGCGGCCTACGACGTCGTGAAGGACGGCAAGGTGGAGTCGCGGTACGGGGCGGACCGGGTGACCGTGTTCAGCCAATTCGTCCTGGACGCTGGGGTCTGGCGGCTCGCCGAGTTCGACAGAGACAAGGTGGAGCCCCGATGAACCGCGGGGCGGTCGCCCGGATCCTTGGCGCGGCAATGTCGGTTCTCGTTGTCTGCTGGCCGGC
>JANMWN010000252.1:0-15325 GCA_031394045.1 Sporichthyaceae bacterium | reverse complement strand
GCGGCTACTGGCGATGAGTGTCGCGGCGGGGATGGCGGTTATCGCGGCGATGTTCGAGGCCGAGGTCTCCGCGGTGACGGGGCCGAAGGGGCGCCGCATCCCTGAGCGGGTGGCGGTGCGGAACGGCACTGGGAAGGGCTCAGCCCGGATCCACCGTTTCGTAGGACGGGTTCCTGCCTGGCTGCGTGTTGATCTTCTTTGGGGTGTGGGCGTGCGGGTTGGGTCCGATATAAGGCGCACGAGGCGGCTGCGGCGGGCCGGCGTGCAGGGCGTGAGCAGCCGCTTCTAGCGACCTGGCCTACCTGGCCCGAGCCCTGAAGGCACCCGGATCGGCCAGGCCGCGGAACGACTTGGCTACCAGGCCCGAGAAGGAAGGCCAGGAACGGGGTGAACCGGTCGCAGGCCCGTTCCCATACCGCCAGTGCCCTGGGGCAGCGCTTGCCGAGCTCGGACTCGCCCAGGGTCAGCAGCGCCATCTGCGCGGCGTCGGCGGGGGCAAGCCCTGCGTGTTCGCGCTGGTCGACTACAGCCCCCGGGAGTGTCGACTACAGCTTTGCTAGCAAGGACCGCAAGTCCGGGTGGGCGAGGCGCTGCGCTGCCTTGTGCGCGTCGGCAGCTGTGGTGGAGACACGGGCGGCCTCGGCCATCGCGACACACGTCCCTCGATCGTGCAGCGAGAGCGCTAGCCGGACAGCCGGGATCTTGGGCAACGCCATCGACAGGCTGCTGATGTGGAGGCCTACCAGCACGAGGGCATACAGCGGATCGCCGGCGGCCTCTCCGCAAACACCCACCGGTTTTGCCGTCCCACCGACACCCGGGAGGGTGTCGGGGCCGGCTGAGCTCGGCGATTCCACAGACTGGGCTGCTGCTGCTGTTGTCGCCGCGATGAGGTCGAGAATGGCTGGCTGCCACGGGTTCAGCAGCGCCGCGAGTCCACCCGACATTCGATCGGCGGCCATCACGTACTGGGTGAGGTCGTTCGTCCCGATCGAGGCAAAGTCGACCGGTGCGAGTACATGCCTGGCGCGGAGCGCAGCCGACGGGACCTCGATCATCACCCCTACGGTGGTTAGGCCCACAGTGCGCGCCAGGTCAGCGAACCAGGCTGCCTCCTCCGACGTGGCGACCATGGGGGCCATCACCCGTGCACGCGCGCCGGTCGTTTCCACGGCCATCGCGATCGCCTTCAGCTGGGTCTGCAGTAGGTCGGGACGATGCTGTAAGAGGCGTATCCCACGTAGCCCGAGAGCCGGGTTCGCCTCCTTGCCCTGCTCAGCGAACAGCATCGGCTTGTCGGCACCGGCGTCCAGCGTGCGGACCGTGACCGGACGGGAACCGAACGCCTCGAACACCGCCGAGTAGCTGAGAACCTGCTCGTCGAAGGTCGGCGCCGTGGTGCGGTCCAAAAACATGAACTCGGTTCGGAACAGCCCCACACCCTCGACATCCGACGCGCCGGCGTGCTCAGCGTCAGCCACCGTGCCGACGTTGGCGTAGAGGGAGACTGTGCTGCCGTCCGCGAGCCGGCCCGGCCCCCCGCCTTGGCGCATCAGCACCTCCCGCCGTCGGGCGCGAGCCTGGAACTGCGCGCGAAACGTGGCGTCGGGGGCGATTACCACGAGACCGGAGGTTCCGTCGATAGCGATCTCTGTCCCCGGCTCGATCTGCAGCACGCCAATGGCATGAACTATCGCTGGGATTCCGAGTTGTGCCGCCAATATCGCGGTGTGGGAGGTCGGCCCGCCGGCCTCCGTCACCAGGGCCAGGGCGAGCGCTGAGTTCAGGATCGCTGTGTCGGAGGGAGCCAGGTCGAGGGCCACGATGATGGCTGGGGCGTTGAGCGGCGGCAGGCCGGGGTCGGGGAGACCGAGCAGCCGGGCCACTGCTCTGTCCCGGACGTCGAGGAGGTCGGTTGCGCGCTCGGCAAGGTAGCCGCCCGTGGCCGTGAACATTTCGACAAACTCGCGGATCGCCGCGTCCAGCGCTGTTGCCGGGCCTGACCCGAGTCCGAGCTTTACTTCCACGCTCTTTAGCAGGGCCGGGTCGCGGGCCATCATTGCGGTGGCTTGGAGGATGGCCACACCGTCACCGGACGCCAGACTGACTCGGCGATCGAGGTCGGTGGCGACCGATTCGAGCGCGCGGCCGACGGCCTCGGTGGCAGCCAGCGGATCGACCGCGCCCGGTTCGTCCGACGGCACCGGTACGGGCGGGTTAACCCGGACGACTCGGCCGATCACAGAACCGGCGCTGACGCCGAGGCCTAGAATCTCGGCGGGCAGCGCTGACTTGGTCACGGCTCCACCCCGCGTCGAGGTCGTGGTTGAGCAGCTTGAACCGCCAAGCCGGACCGGGCGCCCACAGCCATCTCGATCCATTCGAAGCCCAGCGAGGCCATCCTGCTCAGCGAGCAGCCGAGCGTATTCAACGTCGTGGCTCCCTTCGACCTGACTGGGCTAGGACGCGGACAAACCGCGGCGAAGCGTATCGATGAGGGCCCTGTTCGCACGCTGCGTGATCTGCGCTTCGATGACCAGGTTGAAGCCGTGATAGGCACCGGGCCAGCAGTGCAGCTCGGTGGAGACCCCGGCGCGCAGGAGCCGATGCGCATAGTCCAGGCCTTCGTCCCGCAGGGGGTCGAGCTCGTTGACGGTCAAATAGGTGGGAGGCAGGCCCGACAGATCCTGCATGCGGGCTGGGGCCGCGTACGATGTCGCTTCTTGACCTGCCAGGTAGTAGTCCCAACTCTGGACTGCCTTCTCGTACCGCCAGACAGGGGTGTCGGTCCCCCTCTTCATCGACTCGGTCTCGAGCCGATCGTCGAGCTCTGGCTCGAGGAGCACCTGCATGGCCAGCGGCGGCGTGCCGCGGTCTCGCGCGAGCAGGGCCGTTGTGGCAGCTAACCCGCCCCCGCTGCTGTCGCCGAGTACCGCGATGCGGTTCGGGTCGACTCCAAGCTGCTTGGCATTCTGGGCGAACCATACCAAGGCTGCGTAGCAGTCTTCGGCCGGCGCCGGGAAAGGGTGCTCGGGGGCCAGCCGGTAGTCCACCGAAACCACGACCGCGCCGATCTCGCGGGCAATCGCGACGTTCAGGGCCTCATCGAGTTTCGGGCTGCCGATGGCGAAGCCGCCTCCGTGGATGTCCAGCACCCCCGGGCGATCGGTCGCTCCACTGTCGGGGGTAAGGATCTCGACCCGCACCTTGGGAGCACCGTCGGGGCCTGGTATGAAGCGCTCCTCGATGCGGACGCCGGTGGCGTCGGTGGGAGGTGCGGCGGCGACTAGCTTATTGAGGTCTTCCCTGGCCACCGCCACGTCCCCGAACGGCATGTCCGGGATAAGGACGAGGGCGGCAGCAAGTTCAGCGTCCACAATTTCCCCTTCGATAGTGGAGCACGGCAAGACTCATTGCCCGCCGGTGATCAGCGCGATCGCCGATTCCGGGGAGCTCTCGGCAGTGCGGACATGCCCAGCGACCGATCCACGTCGCAGCACATAGATCCGGTCGGACAGCCGGAAGACCTGGTCCAGGTTGTGGCTGACCAGCAGCACCGCCTGTCCGCGCTCGCGCAGCAGCGAGATCGTCTGTTCCACCCGAGCGGTCTCTTGCACTCCCAGAGCGGCTGTCGGCTCGTCCATCAGAACCAGCCGCCCGGCCCAGTGCACTGCGCGCCCGATTGCCACTCCCTGCCGCTGGCCGCCGGACAGGGTCCTGACGATGCTCCGCGGAGACGGGATATGAACGTCCAGCTCGGCCAGGATAGAAGTCGTCTCGGCGCGCATCCGACGCTTCTGCAAGAGCTTGAGTGGCGTCCGAGTGATCTCACGTCCAAGGAACATGTTCATAGACACTTCCTGGCTGTCGGCCAGGGCCAGATCCTGGTAGACCACCTCGATCCCGTGACGCCGAGCGTCGCTCGGTCGATGAAGCTCGACGCGGTTTCCATCGATCAAGAGCTCACCGCGGGTCGGCTGCTCAGCGCCAGCGATGATCTTTATCAGGGTGGACTTGCCAGCTCCGTTGTCGCCCACGATCGCCACGATCTCTGCGTCGTGGACGTCCAGGCTGACCTGACTGAGCGCGACGATTCCGCCGAAGTCCTTGCCGACTGCGCTGACCGTGAGCGCGGGAATGCGCACGTCCGCATGTCCGTCGTTGGCGCCCGTCGCTGTTCTTGTCATGACGACGCCTGCCTGTCCCGGCCCAGGATGACCGCCAAGACAATGATGATTCCGAGTGCGACGCTTTGTTGCGCCACGCTCAAGCCGGCCAGGATGAGTCCGTTATTTAGCATGGCAAGTAGCACAGATCCTGCTAGCGCACCGGGGATCGTGCCGCGCCCTCCGGAGAGGCTCGTGCCCCCGATGATCACCGCCGCGATGACGGTGAGCAGATCGGTCTCTCCCAGGGTATAGCTGGCACTTTGGATGCGTCCGGCATAGAGCATTCCCGCGAGCGCGGCAGCGAGGGAGCTAAAGATGAGGACGGAAGCACGGATGCGTCGAACCCGGATTCCCACGGCGGCCGCGGCCTTCCTGTTGTCGCCAGTCGCTCGTACGTGCGCCCCCAGCCGTGCCGAATGGAAAGCAACCCAGGCCACTGCAGCCACGAGCACCATCCAGATAAACAGGGTGCTTACCCCTGCGACCGCGCCGGATCCGAAGATCGTGTCATAGGCATTGCTGCTGACATCAAGGGTCTGGAGGTTGTTGATGGAGCGGGCCAACCCTTGCCCGATGGACAAAGTGGCCAGTGTTGCTAGAAAGCTTGGTATGCCGGCCACCGTAACCAGCGCGGCGTTGACCGCTCCCACGGCAAGCCCCGTACCCAGCCCAGCAAGTATGCCGAACAGCAGGCCATGCGACTGAAGTGCGGCGGCGGTGACCATGGCGCTCAGGGCAACCGTCGACCCGATGGACAGGTCGATCTCACCGGCAGCCAGCACGAAGACGTAGGCACAGGCCATCACCGCGATGGTCGCTGCCTGGAGCACGATGTTGAAGAGGTTGTTCTGACTCAAGAAGCCTTGGTTCCTGAGCAGGATGCTGAAGACGACGAAAAGCAAGCCGAGGCTCACGTAGACGATAGCGCCGCGAGGATCCAGACGGCCGAGGCTCCATCCGCTCCGAGCCGACGGGCTCAAGACGCCTGTCGTCACTTCCGTCCCCACATCCGGGGAGACTTCCGAGCGTCCGGCCATGGTGTTGCGGGTCCCTTCATCGCTGGCCCGATGAACAGACGAGCGTTGCCAAGTTGTGGGGGACCGTGACCGGGCGGCATCGGTACGCGTCGACGGGCGGCGGGCTGCTCACTCGAGTCTCCTGACACACGACTTGGTGGACGTGGCAACCGAGCCGGGACGCTCAACCGGCTCAGATCGCGATCGGACTCTAGAACGCTGCCCGCATTGGTGTCAAGAGCGAGCGCAATTTCTGCTCGTTTCTGACTGACCATAGCGAGACGGCGGACCCCTTGCGACCGCAGGAGCCTGGCGTGAGCCACGCGCCGGGGCGCCTGGCAGCGAATGGCTCGGGTGGCGCCCTGAGGACCCGGCGTGACGGCCAAGGTCACCGACCTGAGCAATCACGAATGGACAAGAATTGCGATCACTCTTGACAGAAGTCTTCTCCTTCTCTACGTTTCCTGCAACAGGGGTCGGGCTCAGTCGCTCGGCACAAGCAACTGCGGGCATAAGGGCTGCCTGATGCCTGGCGCGAGCTGAAAGCACGTCCTCAGTCCGTCGTCGCTCAGGGCCGGCCAGCCTGCTTCGCCATAAGGAGAGTTCGATGGGTAAGGGTGCACACAGGTTCACTGCAACGGCCTTGGCCGCCATCGCGCTCACCGCATGCACGTCCGCTCAAGGGGCTGGGGGCGGTGCAACTGTTGCGGCCCCCACGATCACGGCCGCGCCGACATTGTCAAGCTTGCAGCGCGGCCCGAACGGTGAGGTCCCGGTCTCAGCATCGAGTATCAAGTTCACGGCCGACGAGCTGGCGCGTATCAAGGCCGGGAACTTCACCGTGGGCCTGATCTGGGCGGACCCGAACGACGGGGTGACCGCGCGCAAGGCGCTCAAGGAGCTCGGCATCGGGATCGCCGCAGAGGTGGACACCAACTTCGACCTGCAGAAGGAGCACGACGCGGTACAGGTCATGCTAGCCAAGAAGCCGAATGTTGTGCTCGCGCTCATCGTCGACAGCGCCGCATCCGCCAAGAACTTCCAGCCGCTCGTCGACGCCAAGATCCCGCTGATCTTCGAGGAGAACATTCCCGCGGGGTTCAAGTACGGCCAGCAGTACGCCGGCTCTGTCGCCCAGGACTATGCCGCCGCCGCCACTTACGCGGCCGACATCATCGCTCAGTCGATGGGCAGCGCCGGGCAGCTCGGGTTCCTCTACTACAACGCCAACTTCTACATCGTGAACGCGTGGGACAAGGTGTTCAAGGACACCATCACAAAGAAGTACCCGAACATTGTGATGGTCGAGGCAGGCTTCGCCGACCCTGCGAAGGCCCAGGAAGTCGCCGCCGGGCTCATCACTCGCAACCCCAACCTCAAGGGGCTCTACGCCAGCTGGCAGGAGCCATTGGACTCAGCTCTCGCTGCGCTGCGAGCAGCGGGCAAGACCAACATCCCGGCGACCTGCGTGGGCATGGGGCAGTCAACGGCCCTGGCCATCGCCCGTCGCAAGCAGGTCCCCGGCGTGGGTGGTGTGGGGTTCTACCAGGAGGGAGCGCTCGAAGCGGACCTAGTGGCCTACCTCGTCCTCGGCAAGACCACACCGAGCCTGGTAATCTCCCCGGCGTTCCCCGTCACCCGAGCGAACCTTGCCGCGTCCTGGACGCAGTACTACAACACTGCATTGCCGGCCGACGTCGCCGCCGCGCTGGCCCAGCCCTAGACCCAGCTGGTGGGTGGCTGTCAACTTAGGAGTTGTCTGAGGACGCCGCGGTTTCCGGTGTTCGCCATAATTGGAGGCTGCCATCATCAGGATCGCCGTAAGTGGCATGGGCAAGGACCGCATTGCCGAGCTTGCTCGGCTGGTGGACCCCGCTGAGGTCTCTGCAGAAACGCGGAGCGACTACGAGGCGGCGCTCGCCGTCAAGGACGGCCGGGCCGACTACTACATCGGGGCCTGTCAGACCGGCGCGGGAGCGGCCCTTGGGGTGGCCAACGCGATTCTCGGCTCAGCCCAAGTCGTGCGCCTCTCCGGAGCGGGCTCGGTCCCGGACGCGACCGCAGTCAAGGCTGCGGTCGCGTCCGGCAAGCGGGGATTCGGACTGGCGCGCCCCCATATCGAGGAGGTCGTCCCAGTGCTGGTGCGCGCCTTGCTCGACAAGCCGGTCAACTCTGGATGAACGCCCTGCTGCACTCCGAGTGGGCCAAAGCGCTCACCCTTGGTTTGCTCGGACTGCTCTCGACCGTCGCCGCCCACCGCACTGTCGCGGTCTATCACGATGGGCTACGCACCTCCGTCCCCGAGCTGTGGCTCGGTGAGAAGACCAGAAGCGAGCTCGGCAGGTACGCGTACACGATCAGCATCGGATACATCCTGGCCTATGCCTTGCCCTTCCCATTAGCCAGCGGAGTGATGCTGATCAGTGTTATCTGCCTTGGCGCGGACGTGATCGGAATCCGGATGAACTCCGTGCTCGCCTCCGCCATGGTTGGGTTCGCTTTCGCCGTGGCCGTCACAGCGGCCACCGATCTCTTCATTCATGGCGTGCGCCAGCTGCCAACACCCCCCGGTGATCTCTCGCTCCTTTGGAGGCCCGTGTTGTACGGGTTCCCCTTTCTCGCCGCCCTAGCCGCCGGCTATCAGCACGGCACCCGCTGGGGTGTCATGGCTACCGCGGGGACGGCAGCAGTCTGGGCTGCGTTCCGGGTGGTTCTTGGTCACGTCGGCCACACCGCGGATCCGACGCTGACCGCTGGGCTGTGGGCGTTGGCAGTGGTAGGCGCTGTCCTCTTGGTCATTGCGTTCAGAGAGGTCGCTGAGTCGCCTCCAGGCACAGAATTTTTCGAGGACAAGATCAGGCGCATCCGGCGCAAAGGGTTGATCCTCGTCCCGCTAGCCGCGGTCATCTCCCTGGCGGCGTCCCAGGGCTGGCTTGCCGGAGCGCCCCTACAGGTGGCAGGGATTGCCACAGACCATCGAGATGCCGCGTTAGCTGTCGCGCTGGTATCCTTGGTCGGTTTCTTTCCGACCCAGGGGATGACGGGTCTCGTCAGCGGCGTCTGGAACCAGGACGGCTATCCAGACTGGCTGCTCGGTGCCGGCTACGCCACAGCCAATCCGGCCATCGCGGCCTGCGGCGGAGCGGTCCTCATGATGGTCGAGCTGCTTTCCCTCACCTGGGTCGGCAAGGTCATGACCAGACGACCAGGCGTAGTCTCACTCGGTCTAGCCACCCGTGATTCGATGGATACCCTTGCAGCGGTGGGCTTCCTTGCCGGAGGCGTCATCGCCGCATTTGCGACAGCGGGCGCCGCCGGCGCCGGGGCAATCGTTGTCGCCCACACCGTGAACGAGAATCACGGCCGCAGGATCACGCCCACTGCCTTACCTGTTGTGGCATACCTCGGCGTCGCCGTGGTCGCCGGGCTCGCCCGCAGGGCTGGCTGGCGGTAGCGCGATTCGTCTACCGGTAGGTGCCAGAAATCTGACGACGGAGAGGGTCACGGTGGAGGAGCAGCTAGCCCGGCGGATAGATCTCTTCAAGAGTAGCGACGTCGTCGACTCGGATCTCGTAATGTTCGTGCACGCCGAGCTGGAGGGCATGGCCGCTTCGGGGCTGACCGTCACGGACGACACGGTCGGCACATTCGCAACCCACCTCATGATGGCTCTGCAACGCTGTCGAACTGGTGAGACGCTGGATCCCAGCCTGAACGTCGACGCTGTCGCCGCCGAGCTTCAAGAGTTTCCGGCAGCCGTTCAGGCGGCCACTCAGCTGGCTGAACGAGCAAGGCGAGACCATCGGATTGAGCTGCCGGAGGGGGAGACGCTGTTCGTAGCCCTGCACCTCGCGGCGATGAGCATGGGAAGGGACGGGCGGTAACCTTTCGGGAATCAGGCACTCCAGGTCAGGTCGCTTCCGCCTGCGGGGACAGCAGCGCTGCCAGCTCATCTAGCAACTGCCCCGCAGAGTCCTCACCAGCCAGAATGACCTGATCGCCCTCGCGAACCCCGAGAGCCAGCACTGAGAGCATGCTCTTGGCATCGATCGGGTCGCCACCGTCCTTTCGCAGGGTCACCGCCGCGGACGATGTGCTCGCCCGCTGAACGAAGCGTGCAGCCGGCCGAGCGTGAAGACCGTCCTTGGCCGTGACGATCACCGTCCGTTCGAGCACGAGGCACCCTCCCGATGCTGGCAGTACCCACGGTAGTGCAGGAATGATCGGTTCCGAAGTTCAGTCTTGCACAGACCACGCACTTTCCAGCGGTACGGAGCCGGGTTGGCCCGTGAGCTAGCCCCGGACTAAGCCCAGAGCTAAGCCAGGGCGGCCCTCGTTACGTGCAGCCCTGCCGTTGCGATCGGCTCGATCTGTTCCGGTGTGGCTAGGTCGTCAGTAATCAGCTCGTCGATCACCCCGAGCGGGCAGATCTGGGCGAAGACCGCGCGTCCTAGCTTCGTGTGATCGGCAACGACGATCACACGTCGCGCTCGTCCCGCAAGGAGCTCATTCGTGCGTGCCTCGAGGTCGTTATGGATAGTCAGGCCGTGATTGACGTCGATACCGTCGACGCCCAGGAAGACCAGGTCCAGGTTGATCTTGCTCATGACGTACTCAGGCAACGGTCCGACCAGCTCGAGCGAGGCAGCCCGGACGAATCCGCCGGTCACGACGAGCCGGTAGTTCGTGTGGAGGGACAGATCGTGGGCCAAGCCCAGCGAGTTTGTCACGATGGTGACGTCATTGAGTCGGCGGTTGATGAGGTCGCGTACCAACGCTGCGGTGGTGGTCCCGCCGGTGATCCCCACAACCATGCCCGTCTCGATCCTCGAGGCGGCCTCCTGCGCGATGCAGCGCTTCTCCTCCTCCTGCTGGGTCCTGCGCTGGCGCAGCGGCAGCTCATGGAGGATGCCGTTCGGCACCGCACCGCCGTGGACGCGCGAGAGCAGATTGCGTTCATCGAGCTCGCGCAGATCCCGACGGACGGTGGCCGGCGAGCAGGCGAGATCCCTCGCGAGGGTCGTCACGTCCAGGTCGCCATCCTTGGCCAGCTGGGAGAGGATGACGGGCCACCGAGCTGACTTGCGCATCTGCCATCCCCTCGCTTCCGGCGTGCCGCACGAGCTCCGATCAAGCACTACTTGGGGCCAACACCCTAATGGGTGCGTAGTCGCGGGCAAATCCAAGCACCAAGAATGCTCGAAGTTGACTAGAGATGCTCGGTTAGTCTAGCCTCTTCCAAACCAGGCACGGAGCTGGGGCAGACGCTCGGCTCGGTCAAACAACCGCCTTACGTCAGGACGTAGACATGGCAGCGGGTACCTATCTGGACAACGTCTACGGTCAAGCGCGTTCCCTCCGCGATCTCACCCATGCGTACGGCTCCGAGGCGGGGGCAGCGCTGCTCGACCAGGCAGCGGGACTGCTCGTTGGTCGGTCGGTGACATCCACTGGTATGGGAGCTTCATACTTCGCCCTGCACGCCACGCGTCATGCGCTGGACTCCGGTCCCCTGAGGCACTGGATCGAGGACACCGGCTATCTCTCAGAGCACCTGAACACGCTCAATCGCCCGCTCGAGGCGGTGCTCCTCGTCTCCCAGTCGGGTGAGTCAGTGGAGGCTAAGGCGCTGATTTCCCAGCTGACCGATGTGCCCCTGATCGTGATCACCGGACATCCAGGCAGCACCATCGCCGACAGTGCTGATCTCGTGCTTCCGCTGTTCTGTGGCGACGACCTCTCAGTCGCGGTCCAGTCATACTCCTCCTCCATCGCTGTGCTGACCCTGCTGGCAACCCGAATTGCGGGCGAACCGATAGGCCCCGTTCTGGACGCGATCCGGCGCTGCGCAGACCTGGTGGATCAGTTGCCCGGTTCCCTCGTTATGCCCTTGACGGAGACCACCGACCGCCTAGTTGACGCCGCACACCTCTATGCGCTGGGTCGCGGATCGTCGTTCGGCAGCGCCTTGGGCACCGCGCTCCTGCTCAAGGAGGCTGCAAAGCGCGACTGTGAAGGGTCGAGCTCGGCTCAGTTCCGGCACGGAGCCGTTGAGGTGGTGAGCGCGTCGAGTGGCGTGATCGTCTTCGCGGACAGCGCGTCCGGACAAACGCGGCTCGACCAGAACCTGATCGCAGAGCTACTCAGATACGGCAGCCGGGTCGTTGTCGTGTCGGACGACGATTACCCAACACTCCCCGCCGACGTTGTGTCGATCCGCGTTCCCACGGTTTCCGGGCAACTTCGAGCCATCACCGAGATGATTCCGATGCAGCTCCTGGCTCATCAGCTCGCCGAGCGGAACGGATTCACCGCCGGCGAGTTCCGCAACACGGTGCCCGTCATCGTCTCGGCTTGAAGTCGGGTAGATCAATGTTCCTCGAGCTCACGGCCCGGCGGAATCCGTGGCTGCTCGAGCACGCCGCGTGGCTGCACCAGCAGCAGAGGATCCCGCCCAACACCTACGTGCTCGACGCCGACTCGATTGTTCACAATGCGGAGCTGATCGCAAGGGCCGGCCACGCCAATCACGTGACGCTCAACGTGATGACCAAACAGTTCGGGCGAAACCCCCGCGTCGCACAGCTGATTAAACAGGCCGGGCTGGACCGGTTTGTCGCGGTCGATGTCGACGAGGCCCGGATTCTTTGGCGCGCCGGACTCCACGTGGCCCACGTGGGACACCTCGTCGGATGCGCGGCCTATGACCTCAGGGAGGTCCTCCAGCACCGACCCTTAGCCATCACCGTCTTCGATATCGCCCAGGCCGATCGGATCAACCGGGTGGCCGGCGAGCTCGGCCTGCGACAGAACCTCCTCCTGCGCTTGTACGAGCCCGACCTCTCCTATCACCCATGCCAGCACGGCGGGTTCACGCTCGGGGACCTAGACGCGACCCTGGAGGCCATGGCCGGCCGCGCGAACGTCGCGGTGACCGGAGTGACGACACATCCTGCCCTCGAGGTGTCCTACGACACAGGCGCCGGCTGGCGGACACCGAAGGTGGACCTGCTGCTGGCCGGCGCCGACAAGGTGCGCGCCGCCACCGGGGCGGCCGTCGAGATCAATAGCCCGGGCGTGACCTGTGTCGCAACGATTCCTCTGCTAGCCGGCGAGGGGCTCACGACCGGCGAACCGGGTAGTGCGCTCACCGGGACGACCCCGCTGCACGCCCACAGCGAGCAACCAGAACTCCCCGCAGTCGTCTACGTGTCTGAGGTGTCGCATACATTCCATGAGCGGGTCTTCACGTTCGGTGGCGGCTTCTACCCAAGGGGACGCGCCCAAGGAGCCCTGTTGGGTCGCGATGGCAAACTACCAATCATGCGCCTGAAGGTCGTCGACGCGCCACCCGAAGCCATCGACTATTACGGCGAACTTGGCAACGAAACAGATCAGGACGTGCGCACCGGCGACACTGCGCTGTATGCCTTCCGCAACCAGATATTCGTGACCCGGGCCAGAGTCGCTGTCGTCGAAGGACTGCGATCGTCGACACCGCGAGTCAGCGGCATCTACGACAGCACCGGCACGTTGCTGGCCGAGTCGTGACCGGCTCCGCGCGGGCGTTCGTCCTCGTACTCGACGGCCTCGGTGTCGGCAACATGGAGGGCGCGAGTACCCCAAACACCCTCGCCAGCATCGCGCGAGTCGCGGGTAAGCCGCATCTCCCCAATCTGGCCAAGATGGGGCTGTTGCGCCTCCTCGGGGACCCCGCACCAGGGGTTCCACGGGAGACGGGAGCCGCATGGGGTAAGTCGCGGATCGCGCATCCTGGCGCGGACACCTATCTCGGCCACCAGGAGATGATGGGCACCATCCCCCCTGCTCCGGAGCGACCGGTCATGGACGAGGTGGGCGACGCGCTGATCGCGTCTCTTGGGAAGGTCGGAATCGCTGCGCACTGGCGACACCTATCGGGCACGGGCAGCGTTCTGGTGTCCGACAATGCGGTGATCGCCGACAACATCGAGGCGGCACGCGGGCTCAACATCAATGTCACGGGATCTCTGGACGAAATGCCGTTCGAGCGGATCGAGCAGATAGGCCTCGCGGTCCGCGACGCCACTCGAGTCACGCGTGTAATTCCGGTGGGTGGGCGTGGCTACACCCTGGCGGACATCCTTAGTCATGTCCGTCGTCACCCGGATGGCCACGTAGGTGTGGATACCCCCTCCCTTGGGGTCTACGACGAGAACTACATTGTCAGGCACCTGGGATTCCCCGTCGCTACTGACCGGCAGGCACCCTCGCTTGCGCGGGCAGCGGGCCTGCAGGTCGCCTTGATCGGCAAAGCGGCCGACGTCCTGGCCTGTCCGGATCCCACCTTGAGCAACAACGCAATCGATACCGAGGAAGTGTTCCGGCTTGCGCGAGGCGCACTCGAAGGCTTCACGGGCGGATTGATCATCGCGAATGTGCAGGAGACCGACCTAGCCGGCCACGAGCAGGACAGCCATCGCTATCGACGGGTTCTCGAGCTCGTGGACCACGAGTTGGAATCCGTTAGCAAGCTGCTAACCCGAGCGGACCTGCTGCTGATTACCGCCGATCACGGAAACGACCCCTCGATCGGGACGAGCCAGCACACCCGGGAGTTCGTGCCGATCCTTCTCAGCGGTGCACGCATCCAGCCTGGTCCGCTCAGCACCCGCGCGACGCTGGCTGACGTTGGCGCAACGGTCTGCGCCTGGCTGGG
Organism: Sporichthyaceae bacterium; assembly: GCA_031394045.1. Classification (GTDB taxonomy): domain Bacteria; phylum Actinomycetota; class Actinomycetes; order Prado026; family Prado026; genus JANYIP01. The sequence goes on along the minus strand of JANMWN010000252.1, from coordinate 1,442 downwards.
CGTCGCTCCACCAGCCGACGGAACGCCGATCATGACGCCCGACACGTCGCCAGCCGGTGGGAACCTGAGCGAGGGGAGGGCCAAGTGACGGCGTCACACGTATCTGCGTCAATCATGTGCGGGCGTCTGGCGGACATCGCGGCGGATCTCAACGCGCTGGAGGCCGCCGGCGTGGACTCCATTCACGTCGACGTCATGGATGGCCACTTCGTCCCGAACCTGGGCTTCAGTCCCGACCTTGTCGCCGCCATGAACGAGGTGACCACGCTGCCTCTGCACGCGCACATGATGGTCAGCAACCCGGCGGCTTTCGTGGATGCCTTCGCCGAGGCAGGCACCGATGTGTACGTCTTCCACGTCGAGGCGACGCGATTTCCCCACCGCCTGATCCGGCAGATCCGGGAACGCGGCATGACCCCGGGGGTAGCCATCAATCCCGGTACGCCTGTGGATTTCCTCCGCGGGCTGGACGTGGCCCACGTGCTGCTCATGTCCGTCGAGCCCGGGTTCGCAGGTCAGCCCTGGGAACCCGTCACGGCGGACCGGTTGCGTCGACTCCGCGACGTGCTAACAGCGGACATCACGGTCGGCGTCGACGGGAACGTCTCCCTCGCCCACGCAGCCCTAGCGGCCGACTTGGGCGCTTCCCTCTTCGTCTGTGGCACCACAAGCCTCTTCACCGGCACGAACGACTACCGCGCTGCCGTCGCGGCCATACGGACAGCGACACGAGCCGCCGACAAGAAGGTTCCGGCCACCCGATGACTTTGCTGCTTGCGGCGGCTCCACACGGGACTGGGATCGCCAGCTCCCGGCGTTGCCAGGCGCTGTGAGCCCTGGCTGAGGATGGCCAACCCGCACGTCACGGCGGCGCTCCCTGATGATCCGGGCTCCCAAACATCGATGTCGCGGCACTCTTCTTCGGGATCATCACCCGTCAAGTGATCCGACGCGGCACTGCTTGAGCACGGCATGGTTCGGCCCTCGTTCGTGCCACCGCCGGACATCCGCCAACTGCGGAACCTGACCCGCTACTGGGTCCAGCTGCACGGGGACCGGACCCGGCACGCGACCTGGTTGGAGAAGCTCTTGGAGGACGCCTCGATCAAGTTGTTGGTGGCGGCCTCGAACATCACTGGGACCTCGGCCCGCAAGATGCTGACAGCCCTGGTCGACGGCGAACGGGACCCGGCCGCGAGAACCGACCTGGCGATGACCAAGATGCGCCGCAAGTGGTGGCCCGAGATTGAAGCTTTTCTGCGGCTCGGGGTGACCAACGCCCGGACCGAAGGCCACAACCGGGCTCTTCGATCTTGAGCGTGGAGTGTCGTTGATGTAGGTGCTCGTGGTCCTGCGCGAGTCTGGGTGTTACGAGGCATCCAGGCCGACAGACAGGACCACGAGCGTGTCCCAGGGTAGAGCCGCGTCGGCGGCGACAGTGT
>JANMWN010000182.1:0-16075 GCA_031394045.1 Sporichthyaceae bacterium | reverse complement strand
CCCCGACCTGAGCTCGTCGGGGCTGAAGGCGCGTACGTCCAGGCGCGAGATGGGCACCGAGCCGTCGATGATGCGGACCTTGCACTTCTTGCACGTACCGTGCCCGCCGCAGGTCGAGTCGACGGCGATGCCGTTCCAGCTGGCCGCGTCGAAGACGGTCACGCCGGGGGGTACCCGGAACTCCTTGTCGGCCGGCTGGAATCGCAGATGCACGCGACCGGCAGCCTCGTGCGCCGCCTCGGCAGCCTCCACCTTGACCGCGTCGGGCACGCTGAGCCCCTCGCGGCGGTAGTTCACCCGCCCGACGGGCGGCGGTGTGTTCGGATCGCTCACGCGCCACCTGCGGCCGAGGCGGTTGCCGCCTGCTGGCGGCGGTACTCGGCGATCCAGTTGCCGCCCCACGGGTCGCGTCCAAGGAGCAGGTCACCGGCGCGCACGGACTCGACGATAGACGGCGTACGCGCATCCATGACGGCACTGGTCAGCCCGTGGGACGCGGCGACCGGCAGGAACGCGGCGTTGAGGGCGCGCCGGTTGGGCAGCCCGAAGGACACGTTGGACGCGCCCAGGGTCATGTTAACGCCGTACTCGGCCCGGATCCGGGCGATCGCCTCGAGGGTGATGACCACAGCCTCGGTGTCCGCTCCGACGGTCATGGCCAGCGGGTCGATCACGATGTCCTCGACCGGGATCCCGTACTTCTCGGTGGCGACCCGGATGATCTTGCCGGTGAGGTCGACCCGCTCCTGGGCGGTCGCCGGGATGCCGGTCTCGTCGTTGGGCAGCGCGATGATGGCCGCGCCGTACTTCTTGACCAGCGGCAGGATCAGCTCCATCCGCTCGTCCTCGGCGGTGACGGAGTTGACCAGCGCCTTGCCCTGGTAGGCGGCGAGCCCGGCCTCGAGCGCCTCGACCACGGACGAGTCGATGCAGATCGGCAGGTCGGTGACGGTCTGGATCAACTTGATCGCCCGCGCCAGCAGGTCGGCCTCGTCGGTGAGCGGCACACCCATGTTGACGTCGAGGACGTCGGCACCGCCGGCGACCTGGGCGGCGACGTCGTCCTCGATCTGCGACAGGTCGCCTGCCCGCAGCTGCTCCTGGAACTTCTTGCGCCCGGTCGGGTTGATGCGCTCCCCGATGATGCAGAACGGCTGGTCGTGCCCGATGGTGACCGTCTTAGACAGCGACCGCAGGATCGTGTGCATCGTGCTCCTCGTGCCGGGGGATGATGCCGAGGTCGGTGACCAGTCGGCCAACACTTTCGTCGTGCCTGAAGTCGGCGATGTGGATGCCGCGTACGCCCGGGAGCGAAAGGGCGTGCCGAGCCTGCTCAAGGACGAACTGGTAGGCCGCCTCCTTCTGGTCGGTGGCCGTCTCGACCTGCCGGATCGCCTCGTCCGGCACGCCGATGCCGGGTACGTGGTCGCGCATGAACCGCATCGCCCGGGGCCCGCGGATGAGGCAGACGGTCGGCAGGAACGCGGCCTTGTCGGCGACGCCGAGGCGGACCACCTCAGCCATGAATGCCTCGAGCCGGTCCGGGTGGAAGCAGATCTGCAGCTGGAAGAACTTGGCCCCGGCATTGAGCTTCTTGACCGTACGTTCGGCTCGGTAGGCGTACGGCGGGGCACCCGGGTTCTCGACCGCGCCGACGAACAGGTGCGGGGGCGGCTCGAGCTTGCGGCCGGACAGGTACGTACCCGCCGCGAGCGTCGTGGCCAGCCGGACCAGCTGCGGCCCGTCCAGGTCGAAGACCCGGCGCGCCTCCGGCTCGTCGCCGGCCGTGACGTCGTCGCCGGTGAGGCAGCAGATGTTCTCGACGCCGAACATGCTGGCGCCGACGATGTCGGCCTGGAGGGCGAGCCGGTTCTTGTCGCGACAGACCACCTGCATGATCGCCTCGGCGCCGAGACGCGTCATCGCCACGGCCATCGCGACGTTGGAGGCGTGCGCGTGGGCGGCGGTGTTGTCGGTCGCGTTGATGGCGTCGACCCAGGGCGTGAGGTTGTCCAGGTGTCTCTGCACGGCGGCGAACCCGCCCGTGTCGATCATCGGCATCTCGGCGGTGACGATGGTCCGACCCGACGACGGACCGGCACCGACCAGCCGCTCGAAGCGGCCCATCAGTCGGCCCAGCCCGGCGGGGTCTGCTTGTCGCGGCCGGTCGCGAAGTTGATCCAGGATGAGTCGCCCTCGAGCTGGTTGTCGACCGGCGGGCGCAGGTGGTTGAACTCCTCGCGCCAGGACCGTGGGAGCCCGGGCATCGACACGGAGCGTTCGTACGCCTTGAGCCAGACGCACTTCATCTCGGGTGCGACCTCGCAGTGCCCGTCCTCGCGTACGCCGCCGCACGGCCCGTTCCGCAGTGTCTTCGGGCAGTTCATCGGGCAGGTCATGCCGGTCGAGTGCAGCACGCACTGGCCGCACATCTGGCACCCCCACACGGGTCCCTTGACGGCGTGCTCGATGAGCGGAAGGAACTTCATGCTGGCCCTGTCGGCTGTCTGGTCGGGCCGGCTAGACGTGCGCCAGCGCGCGACGCTGCTCGATGAGCTGTTTGGCCAGCTTGACCGCCTGCGACGCGTCCGAGGCGTACCCGTCGGCGCCCACGGCGTCGGCATACTCCTGGGTGACCGGTGCGCCGCCGACCATGACGATGACCTTGTCGCGCAGGCCGGCCTTCTCGAGGGCGTTCATGTTGGCCTTGAACATCGGCATCGTCGTGGTGAGGAAGGCGGAGAAGCCGACGATGTCTGGCTGGTGCTCCTCGATGGCCGCGATGAACTTCTCCGGCGCGACCTGGACCCCGAGGTCGATGACCTCGAAGCCGGCCCCTTCGAGCATGATGTTCACCAGATTCTTGCCGATGTCGTGCACGTCACCCTTGACGGTGCCCATGAGGAACTTGCCGATCGTCTGGGCGCCGGTCAGGGCCAGCAGCGGCCGCAGCACCTCGAGCGCGCCGGCCATCGCCTTGCCCGCGATCAGCATCTCGGGGACGAAGAAGTCGCCACGCTCGAACCGGGCGCCGACCTCCTCGAGCGAGGGGATGAGCGCGTCGAACAGGATCGACTCCGGACCGAGCCCGGCGGCCAGCCCCTCGTTGGTGAGGCTGAGAACGGCGGGCGCGTTCCCCAGCAGCGTCTCGTCGTAGAGGGCCTTGAGAATCTCCTCGTGCGTCATGCGGCGCCTTCCTTGAGCGTCTTGAGCGGCTGGAAGCCCAGGGCGACCGAGAGGGCGTGAGCCTCGCCGGCCACCATGGCGGCGATCTTGACGGTGCGATCAGGGGTCAGCCGTACGGACGGCCCGGACACCGAGACGGAGGCGACGACCGCGCCGTCGTTGCCACGCACCGGCGCGGCGATGGCGACCAGGCCGGGCTCGAGCTCCTCGTCGGCTACCGCGTAGCCCCGGCGCAGCACCAGCTCGAGGTCCTCGGCGAGCGCCTCGCGGGTGGTGAGCGTCCGCGGTCCGCGCTGCTCGAGGCGGCCCTTGGGCACAACGGCGGCGCCGTACGCCAGGAAGACCTTGCCGAGCGCCGAGCAGTGGAACGGGACGCCGAGGCCGACCCAGTTGGTGGCGCCGAGCATGTAGCGGCTGTCGACCTGGGCGATCTGCTCGACGACGTCGTTGCCGGGGATGGCCAGGTTGACCGTCTCGCCCGTGCGCCGGCTGAGCGTCTCGAGGAACGGCGCGGACACCTCGATCAGGTCGTCGGTGCTGCTGCTGCGCCGGGCGAAACGGGTCACGACCGGCCCGGGCCGGAATGCGCCGTCGCGGTCGCGGTCGACCAGCCCGTGCCGCTCCAGGGCGTTGAGCAGCCGCGAGGACGTGCTCTTGGGGAGGTCGGCACCCTCGGTCAGCGCGCCGAACGAGAGGGGCTCGCCGGCCTCGAGGACTCGTACGAGCAGCTGGGCGGCGCGGTCGACCGCCTGGGTGCCGGTCTGTGCTGCCACCACCTGCTCCTCGCCTCCCCACAAATGTTCCACATGATGGAACTACTGTTCCAGGCCTTGATAGTAGGATCGCGCCGAATCGAGCGTCAAGAGCGGATGACCCTGGAGGGGTGGATGTTCCTCAACAAGATGCCGCGATACGAGATCCTCTCGGCCGATGCGATGGACGTCCTCGACAAGGGCTGGCGCCGGATCGTGTCCGAGATCGGCATCGAGTTCATGAAGCCGGAGGCGCTCGAGCTCTTCCGCGCGGCGGGGCAGACCGTTGAGGGCGACAACGTGAAGTTCGACCCCGACTGGGTGCTGGAGCAGGTCGCCAAGGCGCCACGCGAGTTCGACGTGCAGGCCCGCAACCCGGCCAACACCGTGCACATCGGCGGCGACAGCATGGTCTTCAGCTGTGTCTACGGCCCGCCGTTCGTGCGTGAGGGCGACGTACGCCGCGACGCGACGATGGAAGACTTCCGCCGGTTCACCAAGCTGGCTCAGTCGTTCCCCGAGCTGGACAGCGCAGGCGGTGTGATCTGCGAGCCGAACGACACCCCGCTCGACTCGCGGCACATGGACATGCTCTACGCGCTGATGACCCTGACCGACAAGATCTACATGGGCAACGTCGTCTCCGGGGTCAACGCCCGCGACACGATCGCGATGAGCGAGATCCTCTTCGGTGGCCGGGCCGCGATCGAGGAGACCCCGGTCTGCATCTCGCTCATCAACTGCAACTCGCCGCTGCGCTGGGACGACCGGATGCTCGACGCGATGTGGGAGTACAACCTCGCGATGCAGCCGGTGGTCATGACGCCGTTCCTGCTCATGGGCGCGATGTCGCCGGTGACGATCCCCGCGACCCTGGTGCAGCAGATGGCCGAGGCGCTGACCGGGATCGCCCTGACCCAGCTGGTCCGGCCGGGCTGCCCGGTGATCTTCGGGTCGTTCCTGTCGAACATCGACATGCAGTCGGGGTCGCCCCAGTTCGGGACGCCGGAGTCCGGCGTCGGGCTGCTGTGCACGGGCCAGATCGCGCGCCACTTCGGGCTGCCGTGGCGGTCCGGCGGCGGGCTCAACTCCAGCCAGACCGCGGACGCCCAGTCGGCGTACGAGGCGATGATGACGATGATGCCGACGTTCCTGGCCGGCGCCAACTGGGTCATGCACTCGGCGGGCTGGCTCGAGGGCGGCCTGGTCAGCGGCTACGAGAAGTTCATCGTGGACATCGAGATCCTGCGCATGCTGATGGCCGAGTTCACCCCGCTCGAGATCGACGAGGCGTCGCTGGCGTTCGACGCGCACCTCGAGGTCGGGGCGGGCGGACACTTCCTCGGTGCCGCCCACACGATGGAGCGGTTCCGCACCTGCTTCTACCGGCCGCTCCTGTCCAACTCGGAGAACTACGACCGCTGGACCCGCAACGGCAGCAAGGACGCGGCGGTCCGGGCCCGCGACATCTACACCAAGAAGCTCGAGGACTACGTCGCACCCGAGCTCGACGAGGCGGTACGCGCCGAGCTCGAGGCGTACGTCACGCGGCGCCGCGCCGAGCTCGGCGACTGACCGGCCTAGCCGCGTCCGGGGCTCTGCTGGACGGCCCAGCTGTTGCCGTCGGGGTCGTCGAAGAACATGAACGAGTTCCAGTCGCCGCCATGGCCGTCGATCCACTGGCCGGACTCCATCCGCCGGACCGGGGTGACGTCGACCCCGCGCTCAACCAGTTCGACGCGGGCGGCGTCGATGTCCTTGACCACGAGCTGCAGGCCCTTGACCGATCCGGGCTCGGAAGCGCTCAGCCCCGTGCCGACGGTGATCGAGCACCCGGAGCCGTGCGGGGTCATCTGGACCACCCGGAAGTCGCCGTCGCGATGGTCGACGTCGAGCGTGAAGCCGACCTGCTCGGTGTAGAACGCCTTGGCCCGGTCGACGTCCGACACGGGAAGGACGATGACCTCGAGCTTCCAGTCCATGATGAGCCTCTCGTCGAGTCAGCTCATGGTAGGTCAGGCTCCGCACGGCCAGGATCGGCTGCGGGCCTGGCAAGGTTGTCGACGTGAACCTCTCGGACTACGACGCGCTCAGCTTCGACTGCTACGGCACGCTGATCGACTGGGAGGCCGGGATCGCCGCGGTGCTCCGGCCGTGGGCGCGTGCGCAGGGGCTCGACCTGGACGACGAGGTGCTGCTGGCCGCGTACGCGGGGCACGAGGCCGCAGCCGAGCGCAGCGCGCCGACCCACCCGTACCCGCAGATCCTGGCCGACAGCTTCGTTGCGACCGGGCGTGAGCTCGGGGCGCAGGTGACCGTGGCCGACGCCGCTCGGCTGGGGGCGTCGGTGCCCGACTGGCCCGCTTTCGGCGACTCCCACGACGCGCTCGTCTCGTTGGCCGGCCGGTACCGGCTGATCATCCTGTCCAACATCGACCGCACGTCGTTCGCGGCCAGCAATCGGCGGCTGGGCGTGGACTTCGACGCTGTCATCACCGCGGAGGACGTCGGCTCGTACAAGCCGTCGCCGCGCAACTTCGAGGCGCTGCTCCTGCGTACGCGGGAGATGGGGATCGGCGAGGGGCGGCTGCTGCACGTGGCCCAGAGCCTGTTCCACGACCACGTGCAGGCCAAGGCGTTCGGGCTGCCAACGGTCTGGATCAACCGTCGCAGCGACCGTCCTGGCTGGGGCGCCACCCCGCCCCCCGACGCCGTGACGCCCGACTGGGAGTTCGCGTCGATGGCGGCCTTGGCCGAGGCCGCGCTGGTGGACGGAGCCGAAGGCAGATAGCGACGACGGTTTTAGGGCATAGATCAAACGAAGCGTCCACCTTGTCGGCGGACGAGGCCAGCGGCCTAGCGGAAGACGACGGTGCGGTTGCCGTTGAGCAGGACCCGGCTCTCGGTGTGCCACTTGACCGCCCGGGCGAGCGCCTGTGCCTCGACGTCGCGGCCGGCGGCGACGAGCTGGTCGGCGTCCAGGGAGTGGTCGACGCGGGCAATCTCTTGCTCGATGATCGGGCCCTCGTCGAGCTCGGCGGTGACGTAGTGCGCGGTGGCGCCGATCAGCTTGACCCCGCGGTCGTGGGCCTGGTGATAGGGCTTGGCGCCCTTGAAGCTCGGCAGGAACGAGTGGTGGATGTTGATGGCGCGGCCCTCGAGCTGTTTGCACAGGTCGTTGGACAGCACCTGCATGTACCGCGCGAGCACGACCAGGTCGATGGACTTCTCGTCGACGAGCGACAGCAGCGCGGCCTCGGCCTCGGCCTTGGTGTCGGACGTGACCTGCAGGTGGTGGAACGGGATGCCGTAGGTGGCCGCGAGCCCCTCGAAGTCACGGTGGTTCGACACGATCGCGGGGATCTCGATGTGCAGCGCGCCGACGCTGTGGCGGAACAGCAGGTCGTTGAGGCAGTGGCCGAACTTGGAGACCATGATCAGGACACGCTGCTTGGCCGCGGCCTCCTGGAGCTGCCAGCTCATGTGGAACGAGTCGCCCACCCAGCCGAAGTCGCCCCGCAGCGCGCCCAGCTCGGCGGCGGTGTCGGAGCTCTCGAAGTGCACCCGCATGAAGAACAGCCCGCTGTCGCGGTCGCCGTACTGCTGGCTCTGGATGATGCTGCACCGGTGCTGGACCAGGAAGCTGGACACCGCGTACACGATTCCGGGTACGTCCTCGCAGGACAGCGTGAGGACGAACTCGGGCAGGTGGGGTGGGCTCGCTGACGGTGCTGACGGTGCGGACGGTGCGGACGGTGCGGACATCCTGGGCCTGTTCTCCTCAGCCGGCGGTGATCTGACTAGTCATTCAGGATCAAGCATGCCTGATGGACCCCCCGGTACGGAAGCATGCCGTCGCTTCGCCATGCGCGTACGGTTGCCCCATGAGCAACACCCCCGGTGTGGCGGCCCGCGCGGCCTCGGCCGGAGCGGCGGTCCAGTCGGTCGACCGGGCGATCACGGTCCTGGAGATCCTGGCACGACGGGGCGACACGGGGGTCACCGAGATCGCCATCGAGCTCGGCGTGCACAAGTCGACCGCGTTCCGGCTGGTGTCGGTGCTGGAGCAGCGCGGCCTGGTCGAGCAGCACTCCGAGCGCGGCAAGTACCGGCTGGGTCTCGGGCTGGTCCGCCTCGCGGGGGCGACCACCGCCAAGCTCGACCTGACCCAGCAGGGCCGGCCGGTGTGCGAGGCGCTCGCCCGCGAGGTCGGCGAGACGATCAACGTCGCGGTCCTGTCCGGTCACGACGCGCTCTACCTCGACCAGGTGGCCGGGACCTCGGCCCTGCAGATGCACAACTGGGTCGGCCAGCTGATCCCGCTGCACTGCACGTCCAACGGCAAGGCGCTGATCGCCTTCCTGCCGGAGGACCGCCAGCGCGAGCTGCTCGTCCAGCCGCTCGTACGCTTCACCGACTCGACCATCACCGACGTCGACCTGCTGCTAAAGGAGCTGGCGACGGTACGCGAGCAGGGCTACGCGACCGCGTTCGAGGAGCTGGAGCAAGGGCTTGTCGCCGTCGCCGCGCCGATCCGTGACCTGAGCGGAAACGTGGTGGCGTCCCTGAGCGCGTCCGGCCCCGTCTTCCGGCTCGAGCGGGACCGCATCCCGGGTATCGCCGCCGCGGTCCGCACCGGTGCGGCCGAGATCTCGCGCCGGCTGGGCTCGGTGTCGCACTAGGCGCGCAGATCGGGGGTACCCGAGCGATCGGTACAGCGCCGTGCCACAGTGTTGCGCCTCACCCGGGGCGCCGCCCCGCCGCAGCGAGGGGACCCGCATGACGAAGTACGTATACGACTTCGCCGAGGGCGGCAAGGACCTGAAGGACCTCCTCGGCGGCAAAGGCGCGAACCTCGGGGAGATGACGAACCTGGGTCTGCCCGTCCCCCCCGGCTTCACGATCAGCACCGAGGCCTGCCGAACCTATCTCGCCTCGGGCAGCGCGCCCGCCGCCCTGGCGGCCGAGGTCGAGCAGCACCTGGTCGCGCTCGAGACCACCATGGGCCGCCGCCTCGGCGACGCCGACGACCCGCTGCTGGTCTCGGTGCGCTCCGGCGCCAAGTTTTCGATGCCCGGGATGATGGACACGGTCCTCAACATCGGGCTGGGCCGAACCTCGGTCGAGGGGCTGGCTCGCCAGTCGGGCAGCGCGCGCTTCGCGTGGGACTCCTACCGCCGCCTGGTCCAGATGTTCGGTCGTACGGTGCTAGGCGTCAAGGGCGAAGCCTTCGAGGACGCGCTCACCGCGGCCAAGAAGGCCAAGGGGGTGGCCACGGACCTCGAGCTCGACGTCGACGACCTCGGCCACCTCGCGACGCAGTTCGAGCGCATCGTGGCCGACCACACCGGGCTGCCGTTCCCCTCCGACCCCCGTCAGCAGCTCGCGCTGGCCATCCACGCGGTCTTCGACTCGTGGAACGGCGAGCGGGCCGTGCTGTACCGCCGGCAGGAACACATCCCGGCCGACCTGGGTACGGCCGTCAGCGTCTGCTCGATGGTGTTCGGCAACCTCGGCATGGACTCGGGTACGGGCGTCGCGTTCACCCGTGACCCGGCATCCGGCCAGCAGGGCGTCTACGGCGACTACCTGCAGAACGCCCAGGGGGAGGACGTCGTCGCAGGCATCCGTACGCCGGTCCCGCTCGCTGACCTCGAGGCGCTGGACCAGGGGTCCTACGACCAACTGATGACGGTGATGTCGACGCTGGAGAACCACTACCGCGACCTGTGCGACATCGAGTTCACCATCGAGCGCGGCAAGCTGTGGATGCTGCAGACGCGGGTCGGCAAGCGCACGGCCGGAGCCGCGTTCCGGATCGCGACGCAGCTGGTCGACCAGGGTGTCATCGACCTCGACGAGGCGCTCGCCCGGGTGACCGGCCACCAGCTGATGCAGCTGATGTTCCCCCGGTTCGACGAGGGCGCGGAGCGTCGGCTGCTGGCCACGGGCATGAGCGCGTCCCCGGGAGCGGCCACCGGCAAGGCTGTCTTCGACTCCCACACGGCGGTCGCATGGGCCGAGGCCGGCGAGCGGGTGATCCTGGTCCGGCGCGAGACCAACCCCGACGACCTGGCCGGAATGATCGCGGCGCAGGGCGTCCTGACCAGCCGGGGCGGCAAGACCTCGCACGCGGCTGTCGTCGCGCGTGGCATGGGCAAGACCTGTGTCTGCGGCGCCGAGGAGCTCGACGTCGACATCAGGATGCGCAGGATGCTGGCGCCCGGCCGGGTGCTGGTCCGCGAGGGCGACGTCATCTCGATCGACGGGACGACCGGTGCGGTCTACCTCGGCGACGTCCCGGTGGTGCCGTCCAACGTGGTCGACCACTTCGAGGGCGTGCAGGGGTCGGGCACCGTCGACTCCGAGCTGGTCGCCGCGGTCGACCGGCTCATGCAGCACGCGGACGCCTCCCGCCGGCTGGCCGTGCGCGCCAATGCCGATACCCCCGAGGACGCGTTGCGCGCCCGCAGGTTCGGCGCCCAGGGCATCGGGCTCTGCCGTACCGAGCACATGTTCCTCGGTGACCGGCGCGAGTACGTCGAGCACTTGATCCTGGCTGAGGACCCGGCCGAGCAGGCCGCGGCGCTCGCGGCCCTGCTGCCGATGCAGCGCGACGACTTCGTGGGGATCCTCGAGGCGATGGACGGCCTGCCGGTGACGATCCGGCTCCTGGACCCGCCGTTGCACGAGTTCCTGCCCGACTTCACCGACCTGTCGGTGCGTGTCGCCGTGGCCGAGGCCCGGCACGAGCCGCACGACTTCGAGCTCAAGCTGCTCCATGCCAGCCAGCGCCTGCACGAGCAGAACCCGATGCTCGGGCTGCGGGGCGTACGCCTCGGCCTGGTCGTCCCGGGGCTGTTCGCCCTGCAGGTACGCGCGATCGCCGAGGCGACCGTGATCCGGCTGGCTGCCGGTGGCGACCCGCGGCCCGAGATCATGATCCCGCTCGTCGGCGCGGTAGAGGAGCTTGTGCTCGTACGGGACGAGGCCGAGGGCGTGCTGCGTGACGTGGCGGCCGAGTCGGGGGTCGAGATCAAGGCGCAGATCGGGACGATGATCGAGCTGCCGAGGGCCGCGCTCACCGCGGACGAGATCGCTCGCGCCGCCGACTTCTTCTCGTTCGGCACCAACGACCTCACCCAGATGACGTGGGGCTTCTCCCGCGACGACGTCGAGTCGGCGTTCTTCTCCGACTACCTCGACAAGGGCATCTTCGCGGTGTCGCCGTTCGAGACCCTGGACATCGACGGTGTCGGGGCGCTGGTGCGCATCGCCTGCGAACGCGGGCGCTCGGTGCGACCGGGGATCAAGCTCGGGGTCTGCGGCGAGCACGGTGGCGACCCGGAGTCGGTGCACTTCTTCCACGACGTCGGGCTGGACTACGTGTCCTGCTCGCCGTTCCGGGTGCCGGTCGCGCGCCTCGAGGCCGGCCGCGCTGCCACCAGGAGCGGTGGCAGCGACAGCCGTTAGCCTCGGGACTCCTTGGCGCTCTTGGCGACGCCGATGATGTCGATCACTGCGGCGTACGGACCCTGGCCCGACGCGGCCGGGATCTCGATGAGCACGCGGCTGCCGATGGGCACCCCGAGGAGGCCGTCGAAGACGCCGGGCGCGCTCGTCTGGCCCACGTTGACGCCCGAGGGGGCCTGGTCGGCCCAGGTGGACGCGACCGTCTTGCCGGTCCAGTCGATCACCTGGTACTGCACGATGACCAGGGACTTGGCGACAGGAGCGCCGCTGCCCTTGGCCAGTACCACGGTGCGGGCCTTGGTCGGTTTGGCGAGGCCGGCCGGGATCTTGATGTCCGGCTTGGTCGCCAGCGCGCCGGTGACGGTCGGGGTCCCGGCGACGACGGGCTGGACCGCGGCCGTGGCGTCGGCGGTCGCGCTGCCCGAGAACGAGGAGACGACGTCAACGACGAAGACCAGGGTGTCGGTGCCCTTGATGCCGGCGCTGGTGTTGCCGTCCTTGCCGTAGCCCTCGGCCGGCGGCAGGCTGATCAGGACCCTGCTGCCGGCCTTGACGCCGACCAGGGTGTCGTCCCATCCCGCGATGACCTTGCCGGTTCCGATCGCGAAGCCGACCGGCTGGCCGCGGTCGTAGGAGTTGTCGAAGGGCTTGCCGTCCCAGATCTGGCCGAAGTAGTCGGCCACGAGCAGGTCACCCTTGTTGACCGCGGGGCCGGAGCCCTCGCTGACGATCTTCTTCTCGAGCTTGGTCGGCGCGCTCACCTTGGGGAAGGTGAGCGTCGGCTTGTCGCCGTAGACCCCGCTGATCGTCGGCACCGAGTCGCCGGTCCAGTCCTCTGGGACGACCGGTGCGGTCGAGCTCGGGGTCGGGGTCGGGGTCGGGGTGCTGGTGCTCGCTGCGCCGGACTTGCTGCTGCAGCCGGCCAGAACGAGGGCGACGGACAGAGCAAGCGCGATCGAGGCGACGGGGATCAAGGGGCGACGCACGGTGAACCTCAGGTCATCGGGGAAGGTGGAGTTCGACAACGGTAGCCCGGGCCGCCCCGAAGGGACGAACCAGACCCTGGGAGTTGGCTAAGAAATCCCGGCCTCCGCGCCGGCACTGGCGGCGGCCAGCCGTCGGAACCCCTCGTCGAGGTCGACCCGTGGCGCCCATCCCAGCGCGGACCTGGTCTCGCGCAGGTCGAACCAGTGGGCGGTCGACAGCTGCTCAGCCAGGAACCGTGTCATCGGCGGGTCGTCGGTACGCTGCAGCCCGGCCCAGAGCAGCTCGGCGACGGCGCCGCCGGCCCTGGCGACCCGGTACGGCACGTGCCGGCGCGGCGGTGGTGCGCCGACGGCGGCGCAGATGCGGGCCACGAGCTCGGCCAGGGGTCGGGGCTGGCCGTTGGAGACGACGTACGCGTGCCCGGCCGGACCCGACGCGTCGCCGGCCCGGTCGAGGGCGGCGACGATGGCGTCGACCGCGTTGTCGACGTACGTCGTGTCGACGAGCGCGGCACCGCTGCCGACGAGCGCGAGGCGGCCGGAGCGGGCGCGCTCGGCGATCCGGCCGACCAGCTGGGTGTCGCCTGGACCCCAGACCAGGTGCGGGCGTACGGCCACGACGGCCAGGTCCGGTGCCGCGAGAGCGAGCCGCTCGGCCATCGCCTTGCTGCGGGCGTAGTGCCCGCTCGCGCGGTCGGGGTCGGCCGGGGTCGCGCTCGCCCCGACCAGCGAGCGACCGCTGTGGGCGACCGACGGCGACGACACGTGCACCAGCCGGCCCGCGCCGCCGGCCCGCGCCGCGGCCAGGACGTTGGCCGTACCGTCCACGTTCGTGGCCTCGAAGTCGGCCCACCGGCCGGTCACCGATACCCGCGCGGCGAGGTGGACGACTGCGTCCGACCCGGCGGCCGCCGCGCGAACGGCCGTCGCGTCGGTGACGTCGCCGAGCCGCTCCACGCAGGGCAGCCCGGACGGGCGTCGCTGGAAGACGGTGACGTCGTCGCCCCGCTCGTGCAGCGCACGGGCGACGGCTGCGCCGAGCATGCCGCTGGCGCCGGTCACCAGAACCTTCATCGGTGGTTCGCCGTGCGGCTGCGCATGGTCACAGCCGGCCGGCGCGTCGGCCGGTCAGGATGCGGTCTGCCCAGGCTGCGACCCGGGCGCGGTCGATCTTGGAGTTGTGCCGGATGTCGACCGGGAGGGCCGGCGCCACGAGCACGGCGGCGACCTCGATCGCGGCGAGGGTACGGACCTGCGCGGCGAGTGCCTCGTCGGCCAGCCCGCCGTAGCGGCCCGGGCGGGTGCCGGCGCTGCTGCTCCTGCTGCTCCTGCTGCTCCCGCTGCCCGGCGCGGTGGGGACGACCACGACGACGACTGCCTGGGTGCCCACCGGGCCCACACCGACGACTGCGGCCATCTGGACCGACTGCAGGGTCTCGACCCGCTGCTCCACCCCGACGGGGGTCACGACGCCGTCGGCGGTGGCGATCACGTGCACGAGCCGGCCCTCGACCCAGAGCCGGCCGTCATCGTCCAGGTGCCCCACGTCGCCCGTGCGATGCCAGCCTGGTTCGTCGTCGACATTGTCGTCGAGGTCGGGACGGCTGGCCTGCTCGGTGACCCAGAGCCGGTCGTACCGGTCCTTGACGTGCGCCGCGCGTACGCAGATCTCACCCGTGACGCCGGCCTTGTCTGTGGGGGTCGGGTCTGTCGGGTCTGTCGAGTCTGTCGGCTCAGGGCGGCCGAACTCGTCGAGTGGGAGCACGGTCACCTGGACGCCGTGCAGCGGGTGGCCGACGCAGATCCCGTTGTCGGCGCTCGGGTCGGCACTCGCGGCTGCATCGGAGCTGACCTGCTCGATCTCGGCCAGGGTGATGTCGCTGACCGGCAGGGCCTCGGTCATGCCGTACGGCGTGTGCGGCTCGGCCGACGGCATCAGCCCCGCGACGCGGCGCAGCAACGACGCCGGCACTGGCGCACCGGCGGAGAGCAGCAGGCGGACGCCTCGCAGCGCGTCGTGGTGCCGGGGGGTCAGCCGGTCTGAGGTTCGCTCGATGCTGACCAGCGCCGCCGGCGAGCTGAATACCAGGGTCGCCTGCACCGCCTCGACGGCCTCGGCGAGCGCGGTGGCTTCGAGCGTGGCCGGCGAGGTGACGTCCATGTCGGGGACGACGGAGGCGATGCCGAGCGCAGGGCCGTACAGCGCGAAGGGCGCGAACGCCGCCACCAGCCGGTCGTCGGGTGTGATCGCGTACGCCTGGACGAGGGCGTCCCGCTGGGCCTGGAGCTGGCGGTGCCGGTAGACCACGCCCTTGGCCGGGCCGGTGGCGCCCGAGGTGAACAGGATCGCCGCCTCGGCGTCGGGTCCCGGCTCGGGTGGGAGGGGCAGCGGCTGCCCGTCCGGCCCGCCGTGCTGGCCGAGGGCGGCGACCTCGGCGAGGGTGAGGTGGGCACCGACGGCACGCAGGGTCGCGGCGTTGGCGGGTCCCGCCGCGATGACCTGGCCGGGCCAGCCGAGCACCCGCGCGGCGGCCAGCGCCCTGGGGATGCCGATGAGGTGCTGCGGTCCCGCGCCGCGCAGGGCTCGTGACATGCCGCGCAGGCCGAGCCCGGCGTCGGCCAGCACGATCACGGCGCCGATCCGCCAGCAGGCGTACACGGCGGCGGCGAGGTCGGCGCCCGGGGGGACCAGCAGGGCGACCCGGTCGCCCTGGCGTACGCCGCTCGCGGCCAGCCCGGCGGCGAGCTCGCGGGTGCGTGCGCCGAAGGCCGCGAAGCTGACCGTACGTCCGGCGGCTGCGCCCGTTCGCCCCGCCGAGCCGCCCGTACCCATCTCGACGATCGCCGGCGACGGATCGTCCGATCGCTCGTCCAGCGCCGCCCACAACGCCCGCCCCGCGGTTTCCGAGTCGATCTTGAGAGATAACTGTGCGACACGCCGTGCGGGCCAGTGATCTCTCAAGATCGACTCGGAAAGGGAGGCGAGCCAGCTGCGGATGGGGGCGGCCAGGTCGCGGTCCTCGACCACCAGGTGCCCGGCGCCCTCGAAGCGGTGGACCTGCGCGTGCGGCAGCCGCTCGATCAGGTCGTGCAGGTAGCGGTCGGAGAAGACGGGGTCGCGCGGACCCCACAGCAGCAGCACGGGTACGTCCGCCAGCGCTCCGAGCCCGCAGGCGATCGCGGCCAGCGTGGCGTACGAGGGATGCCCGGGCCGCAGCGGGATGTCCGCCACAAAGTCGCCGATGGCCTGCCGTCGATCGGCGCCGCGGTAGGGCGCCGAGTACGCGGCGCGCACCGCAGAAGGCAACGCAGGGTGCGCCAGTCGCAGCGTCCCGGCCAGGAAGGTGGGGGTCAGCACGCAGGCCGTACGCAGCACCCCGGGCGTACGCGCGAGGGCGATCAGCCCAGGCACCGGCGACCCGGCCGGCTGGCTGACAGCGGTGTTGGTGAGCACGACGCCGGCTACCTGAGAGCGGTGCGCGAGGGCCCACCCGAGCGAGATCGAGCCGCCCCAGTCGTGCGCGACCGTCACCACCCGGCCGGTGACGCCGAGTGCGGCCACGACGGTGCCGAGGTCGGCCACCCGGTCTGCGAGGCGCTGCGGGGTCGGGACCCGGTCGGAGTACCCCATCCCGAGGTGGTCGACGGCGACGACCCGCCACCCCGGCGGCGCTCCAG
>JANMWN010000165.1:0-2841 GCA_031394045.1 Sporichthyaceae bacterium | reverse complement strand
GCTGACGCTGGACACGACGAGCCCGGCCGGGCTGGAGCGGATCACGGCGCGCGCGATCGTGCTCGCCACCGGTGCGCGGGAGCGTCCGAGGGCGGCGCGGCTGGTGCCCGGTTCGCGGCCGGCGGGTGTCTTCACGACCGGCCAGCTGCAGCAGGCGGTCTACCTGGAGCACCAGGCGATCGGGCGGCGGGCGGTGATCGTGGGCGCCGAGCACGTGAGCTACTCCTGCGCCCTCACCCTGGCGCATGCCGGCGTCGACGTGGTCGCGATGACCACCGAGCTGGCTCGGCAGCAGTCGTACCTCGCCTTCCGTGCGGGTGCGGCGTTGCGCTACCGGTTCCCGCTGCTCACGGGGGTGCGTGTCGCCGCTGTCGTGGGGCGGCGCCGGGTCGAGGGCGTCGAGGTGGTCCACCCGGGCGGTACCCGCGAGCTGATCGGCTGCGACACCGTGGTGTTCACCGGCGACTGGGTCGCCGACAACGAGCTGGCCCGTACCGGTGGCCTGCGCATCGACCGAGCCACGACCGGCGCTCTCGTGGACACCTCGCTGCGTACGTCGCTGCCCGGTGTCTATGCCGCGGGCAACCTGCTGCACCCCGTGCTCACGGCCGACGCCGCAGCGCTGGACGGGCGGCACCTGGCGGCGACCGTGCTCGCCGACCTGCACGGGGCGACGCCAGCCTTCAGCGGGGTACGGGTGGTGGCCGAGACGCCGCTTCGCTGGGTGGCCCCCGGCTGGGTCAGCGACCGGTCGGCGCTGCCGCCGCGCGGCCGGTTCGTCCTGTGGTCGGCCGAGTTCGGAACGGCTCCGCGGGTTCTCGTCCGCCAGGGGGACCGGCTGCTGACCCGTACCCGCCCGGTCCGGCTGATGGTGCCGAACCGGCCGTACGAGATCGGCGCGGGCTGGTTGTCCCGCGTCGACCTTGACGGCCCTGACGTGGTTGTGTCGGTCGACGTCTGAGTGCTGCCGCGTGGACGAGGGCTACCAGGCGTAGTCCTCGGGGGCCGGCTTGTGTCCTGGGAAGATCTCGTCCAGCCGGGCGAGCGTCTTGTCGTCGAGGTCGATCTCGAGGGCCCGCAGCGAGCCGTCGAGCTGCTCGGACGTACGCGGCCCGATGATCGGCGCCGTGACGGCCGGGCGGGACAGCAGCCAGGCCAGCCCGACGTGTGCGGGCTCCTCGCCGAGCTCGCCGCAGAGGTCCTCGTACGCCTCCAGCTGGCTGCGGTGCTCCTCGAGCTCCTCCTTGGCGCGGCCCTCGAGGCGGCGTACGCCCTCGCGCTCCTTGCGGACCACGCCGCCGAGCAGGCCACCGTTGAGCGGCGACCACGGGATCACGCCCAGGCCGTAGTCCTGGGCGGCCGGCAGCACCTCGAGCTCCACCGTGCGGTTGAGCAGGTTGTAGATCGACTGCTCGGCCACCAGACCGACGAAGCCGCGGCGCTGGGCCGCCTCCTGTGCCTTGGCGATGTGCCAGCCGGCGAAGTTGGACGAGCCCGCGTAGAGGATCTTGCCCTGGTCGCGCAGGACCCGCATGGCCTCCCAGATCTCGTCCCACGCGGTCTCCCGGTCGACGTGGTGCATCTGGTAGAGGTCGATGTAGTCGGTCTGCATCCGCAGCAGTGATGCGTCGCAGGCCCGGCGGATGTTGAGCGCCGAGAGCTTGCCGTCGTTGGGCCAGTCCCCCATGTCGCCGTAGAGCTTGGTCGCGAGGACCGTGCGCTCGCGGCGGCCGCCGCCCTGGGCGAACCAGCGTCCGATGATGTTCTCGGTGATCCCCTCGCCCTTCTTCCAGCCGTAGACGTTGGCGGTGTCGAAGAAGTTGATCCCGTGCTCGTGCGCACGGTCCATGATCGCGAAGGAGTCGGGCTCGGTGGTCGCGGGGCCGAAGTTCATGGTGCCGAGGCAGAGGCGGCTGACGGACAGGCCGGTACGGCCGAGGTGGGTGTATTCCATACCGTCGTCCTACCCCGGTCTCCTCCTGCTTGCAAGTTCGGAGTGCCACCATGTCCGTCATGGTCCCCGCCGCGCTCGCAGGTCTTGGTCTGGGCTTCCTGGTCGCCGCCCAGGTCGGTCCGATCTGGTTGCTGTGCGCGCGTACGGCGCTTCGCTCCGGACTGGCACCGGCCCTGGCGATGGGTGTGGGCGTCGCGGTGGTCGACTTCCTCTACGCCTGCCTGGGGGTCGCCGGGGCCGCGGGACTGCTGCGGCTGACCGGGCTACGGGTGGCGCTGGGACTGCTCGGCGCCGTCGTCCTCGTGGTTCTCGGCGCGCGCACCCTGCTCGCGGCGTTCCGGATGCGTTCAGGATCCGAGACGGACGAGGAGGTGTCCTCGCCCCGAGCCGCGCTGCGGACGGCGGCGATCGCCACTGCGTCCAACCCGCTCACGGTCGCCTCGTGGGGGCGATCTTCGCCGCGACGTCGACGGCGCGGTTCACCAGCGAGACCGCTGACACGCTGGCCCTGCTGGCCGGAGTGCTGGTCGGAAGCCTTGCGCTGTACACGTTGCTGGCCTTCGGGATGCGGGCGCTCGGCCGTCGGATGAGCGACCGCGCGCTACGCCTGGCGGACGGTGCGGCGGGACTGGGCATGATCGGGTACGGAGGCCTGCTCGGCCCCCGTACCCTGCACGGGAGCAGCTAGCGCCCGACTAGTGGACCGCGGGTGCTGCTGCGGCGATGTGCTCCTCGGGCTTGCCGGGGGTGATGAACCCGAACGCCACGGCCGAGGCCACCAGCATCAGGATGGCGCTGACGGTGAAGGCCTGCGTGTAGCCGTGCACCAGGCCCTGCTGCGCTGCCGCCGCACCGTTGGCCACGATGAAGCTCGCCGCGGCCGCGGT
>JANMWN010000153.1:0-5263 GCA_031394045.1 Sporichthyaceae bacterium | reverse complement strand
CGGGAGGTAGGCCACCGACTTGTTGTGGGGGCCGTGGTCAGCGCGCTCCCAGACAAGGCCGGACAGCTGCTGGCAGCCGTGCCGGTGGGCACGCAGATCGGTGAGGTACAGCAGGCGTGTCTGAGCCGTCTTGGTGAGTTGCACTTTCTCCTGCTTAGCTGCAAGAACTAGGTATTGCAGAGCCTCGGCCGGGGTCACGCGAACCTCTCGATCATGATCACCACTTAAGCATATGCGCGGCGCGCGTGCCGCTGCAGGCGCGCCAGGGCCGCGTGCAGGGTCACAGCCTCCCGCGCCCTGCTGGCCGCCGCCGACCCAGCCGTCGCCTGGGCGGTCGAGCGGGCGGGCGAGACGCTGACCCGAGTCGTCGGCTGGGGCGCTCTGCCGCCCGACACGGCCCCGAACGCCCGTCCGTGGGCCCACCTGGACCTCTCCGCGCTGGAGGAGCCCTCCATACGCCCTCTACGCGCGCGCGGATGAAACGGAGAGAGTGAGCAACGTCACACTAACGTCGTCGGGGTGGCTTTGCATGGGTCAGGCGCCCGGCCCAGAACCGGGCGTCCGGCAGGTGCGCGCTGCTCGTGGGCTGTGGGTCGAAGTCGGTGTCGTCGTCGGTGCTGCCCCGAAGGGCCGGCTCGACCAGCCGCAGCAACGGGGTCGAGGGCAGGGCGGGGAGCCCGGACGGCAGCAGGAAGGTCAGCGCCAGCGTTCCCTGCACCGGGTCGGTGCTGCCGACGGGTTCGAGCGACACCTGGGGTGCACTGGGGAGTCGCCGTGCGTGGCTGTCCTCGTACGGGGGCTCCCAGCGCGGGGTGGGTACGAGGCGCAGCCCAGGCTGTCGGGTTCGAGCGGGGGACGTGAGCAAGGCAGGGCTGGGTGAAGGCATGGCGGAGCTCCAGGGTTCAGGTCGGGAAGGCGGAGGGCGATGCAGGAGCCGGAGGTGGCTCAGGTGGGAGCCACCAGCCGTTGACCTGGATGGATCTGACCGGCGTCGGGACCGATCACCGAGCGGTTGGCTGCGTACCAGCGTGGCCACGAGCGGGCTATGTCGGCGTCGGTGTGGCCAGGCGGCAGGTGTCGTGCCGCGATGTCCCAGAGCGTGTCGCCCGTGCGGACGATCACGACCATCGACGGCGCCGACGGAGTCGTCGGAGTCGTCGGAGTCGTCGGAGTCGTCGGTGTCGCCGGTGTCGTCGGCGCCGGCCTTGTCGGCACCCTTGCCGGCTCTCGTGTCGGCACCGGCGCAGTCCTGACTGGGGGTGGCGACGGGGCGACCGCCGTTGCAACCACTCGATCGAGCGTCGGGAAGATCGGCGGGTCCGCGAAGGCAGCGGTGCCGGCGACCAGCGGACCGCCGGCGACGGTCAGGCCGAGCGCTGCGCGGACCAGCCCGCGCAGCAGCACAGGAGACCAGGCCGCCGCGACACGCTGCCCCGCTCGCCCGCACGCGCCAGGCAGGGTCGCGACCGTGACCGCGAGCAGGGTGACGACCAGGCGCAGGGTGACGGCGGTCCCGACCAGCACGGCCAGCCCGGCCAGCATCGCAGCCGCGTCCGCGCCGGGGCTGGTGGCCGCCCGGATCGTCGCCGGCCCCGCGACCACGAGGACCAGCAGCGGCGCCATGACGGCGACGGCCAGGCTTGCGATGGCGAGTGTCCGATTGGTTCCAGTGAGTTTGGGCACGATGTCCTCCGTTTGCCTACGTTTGCGTGTCGATCATGAGACAAGATCGACATCGGTCTAGTCGAGGACATTTCTGCCCCACCTGGCTCGCGTCAGGGTGGCGTCAGCGCGCGGCCGTACCGTCCGCCGATGCGCTGGGAGGAGCTCTTCGACGACTTGTCCGGCCAGGCCGCGGCCGCCGAGGGGGACGAGCGCGCGGGCGAGATCGTCGACCGCGGCCGCTACGAGGCCGGTCGCGTCAGCCTGGCCGAGCGACTGCGCTCCGTGCCGTTGCACCGACGGCTGCAGATCGTCCTTCCAGGGGGTGACCCGCTCGCCGGGTCCGTCCTTGCCGTCGGGCTGGACTGGGTGGCCGTCCGGGCCGGTGCCCAGGAGTGGTTGCTGCCGCTAGCCGCGGTCCGCCGGGTGCAGGTGCTCCCCGGTCCCGAGCCGGGCGATACGCCTTTCCGTGGCGCCGGACTGGCATCTCCCGCCGATCCCGTGCGAGCAACGCTCGGCCTGTCGCACGCGGTCCGCTACCTCGTGCGCGACCGGACGGTTCTGGCGCTACGGCTGGTCGACGGCGACGTGCTCACCGGAACGGCCGACCGGGCCGGGCTGGACCATCTCGAGCTGGCCGAGCACCCCGCCGACCTGCCCCGCCGCACGCCGTCGGTCCGGGCCACCTGGATCGTCCCCTACGCAGGCATCGCGGCGATCTGCGGCGGTCAGGTCTGGAGCGAGTCGTGATCGCTTCGGCGCAGCGGGTGCTCGGCGATGAACGCGGCCGTCTCGGCGTACATCCGCCCGATGTACGACTCGAGCTGCGCCGCCTCGACGCGCCACTGGCCGCGGCCGCCGATCTTCAGCGCCGGCAGCTCGCCGTTGCGCACCAACGCATAGGTCTGCGTCGGCGAGATGTTGAGCACCTCGGCGACGTCGGCGAGGGTCAGGAACCTCGGGTCGGCCATGTCCCCAGTGTTCCAGAACGCGGCCCGTCGGCATGGGTCGTCGTCGACCTGTGGACGGCCGCCGTACGTCCCCCTTCCCAGCGTCCCGAGGAGACTCATGCCTGACGTCGCGGTCGTCCCGCCGACATCCGCACCGGCCAACCGGCAGCAACGCCCACGGTGGCGGGACACCCGGCTGCTTCTCGGCGTCCTGCTGGTGATGACCTCGGTGGTGGTCGGCTCGCGGGTGGTCGCGGCTGCCGACCGTACCGAGCAGGTGTGGACGGTGGCGCACGACCTTGCGGCCGGCAGCACGCTGGAAGGGGAGGATCTCCTACCCCGGGCCGTACGTCTTGGCTCGGTCGGTGCCAACTACCTGCGCGTCGGGGATGCCGACCCGGTGGGATCGACGCTGGTCCGCGGCGTGGCGGCCGGCGACCTGCTGCCGGTCGCTGCGTTGCAAGGACCCGGGGCAGCCGCCAGCAGCCAGCAGCGCCAGGTCACCGTCCCGGTGGGGACCTTCCACTACCCGAACGACCTCGCGCGCGGCCGGCTCGTCGACGTGTACGTCACGCCAGGGGGTGACACCGGCTCCGCGGTCGGAGTCCCCGAGCTGCTCGTACCCAGGGCGCTGGTTGTCTCGGTCGAGGACGCAGGGACCCGGTTCGGGGGTACGGGCGCCTCGATCGGCGTCGTCCTGGCGGTACCGGCCGCTGACGTGGCCGCACTCGTGGCCGGCCTGCATCGTGGGCCGGTCGACCTCGTCCGGGTGGCGGGGGAGTGAGCCCGTCGGGGCGGGTGCCGATCCTGCTGGCTCTGGCCGGGGCGCCGTACGAGGAGCCGCTGCTGGCCGCGCTCGGGCTCGCGCCGGGGCGGCTGCACGTGGTCCGGCGCTGCGTCGACCTGACCGACCTGCTGGCGGCTGCCGCTGCCGGGACCGCCACGGTCGCTGTCGTCGGGAGCCGGCTTGGTCGGCTCGACGCCGATGCCGTTGACCGGCTCGGTCGCACGGGACTGTTTGTGGTGGGAGTTACGGATGGGGCGGATCTCGTTGCCAGCCAACAGCTTCGGGCGATCGGCATCGGCACCGTCCTAGCTGCCGACGCCTCCTCGGGAGGGACGGCGCTTGCGGACTCGCTGGCTGCCGCGCTCGAGGGCGCCGACCCGGGCGAGGTTGTCGGCAACGGGGAGCCGGAGCCGTCCAGTGGTCGGCTGGGGCGGCTGCTGGCGGTCTGGGGCCCGATCGGCGCCCCGGGACGCAGCACCGTCGCGACCTGCGTGGCCGACGAGCTGGCCCGTCTCCAGGTCGAGACCGTCCTCGCTGACGCCGACACCTATGGCCCGTCCGTGGCCCAGCTCCTCGGCATCCGGGACGAGGCGTCCGGCCTCGCGGCGGCCGTGCGCGAGGCCAACGCGGGCACGCTGGACGTGGCCGCTCTCGCCCGCTGCGCGCGCGCGCTGCGGCCGGGGCTGCGCGTCCTCACCGGCGTGACCCGTCCCGACCGCTGGCCCGAGCTGCCGTCGCCGGCGCTCGCGTCGGTGTGGCGTACCTCCCGGTTGCTGGCCGTCTGGACCGTGGTCGACTGCGGGTTCTGCCTCGAGCAGGACGAGGACCTCGCGTACGACACGGCAGCCCCGCTTCGCAACGGCGCGACGCTCACCTCGCTCGCCGCCGCCGACGTCGTACTGGCCGTCGGCTCCGCTGATCCGGTCGGCTTCCAGCGGCTGGTCCGCGGGCTGCCGGAGCTGCGCGCGGCGGCCGGGTCTGCGCAGGTCAGGGTGGTGATCAACCAGGTGCGCCGCGGTCCGGTCGGCCGCAACCCTGAGCGGCGGCTCGTCGAGAGCCTCGAGCGGTACGCCGGGGTCACCGACCCTGTCTTCGTGCTGCAGGACAACCAGGCCGCCGACCGGGCGATGGCGGTGGGCCGCACCCTCGTCGAGGTCGCGCCCGGGTCTTCGGCCCGCGAGGTGCTCGCCGGGCTGGCCGCGAACCTGGTCAGCGGCTGACGTACCTGCCGAGCTCGGCCCGAGCGACCGAGCGCAGGTGCACCTCGTCGGGACCGTCGGCGATCCGCAGGGTCCGCAGCCCGGCGTACATCGCGGCTAGCGGAACGTCGTCCGAGACGCCCATCCCGCCGTGCACCTGGATCGCGCGGTCGACCACGTCGCAGGCCATCTGCGGCACGACCGCCTTGATCGCCGCGACCTGCGACCTGGCCGCCTTGACCCCGGCCGTGTCGATCAGCCACGCCGTCTGCAGGACCAGCAGCCGGGCCTGGTCGATCGCCACCCGCGACAGTGCGATCTGTTGCTGCACAACGCCTTGCCGGGCCAGCGGCTGGCCGAAGGCCTCGCGCGAGATGGCTCGGCGACACATCAGCTCGAGCGCCCGCTCGGCCATCCCGATGGCTCGCATGCAGTGGTGCACCCGCCCAGGGCCGAGCCGCTCCTGCGCCAGCCGGAACCCGTCTCCCTCGCCGGCCAGCAGGTTGTCGGCCGGCACGCGTACGCCGGTGAGCACGACCTCGCCGTGGCCGTGCTGGTCCTGGTAGCCGAACACCGGGAGCGAGCGGACCACGTCGACGCCGGGGGTGTCGATCGGCACCAGGATCATCGACTGCTGCCGGTACGGCTCGGCCTCGGGGTCGGTG
>JANMWN010000110.1:0-6739 GCA_031394045.1 Sporichthyaceae bacterium | reverse complement strand
CCGATCAGGGTCATGGCGTGCAGCACCGAGCAGTAGCCCGCCATCTCGTTGTTCATGTGGAAGACGTGGACGACGAATACCCCCGACGGTGTCCAGTGGTTCATCGCCTCCCAGGCGATGAGCGTCAACTTCTTGTCGATGCAGATCTGCGTCAGCTGGCGGTCCTGGACGGCATGCGCCCAGCCCCAGAGCACCTGTCCTTCGCGAAGACTCGTCATGTCGTCCAGCGTGGGCTTGGGCAGCAGCACCACGTCACTGGTCGCAAAGATCCCTTCACGCGAGCACATTCCAGCGACCTGAGCCGCAAGGTGCTCGTCGGAGACGCCGTAGTGGTGGCCGTACCCGTGCTCGAGGACGATCCGTGCCCGCAGGTCCTCATCGATCCGGTCGAAGTGCTGGGGGTGGATCGGCAGCCGGAACTCGTTCTCCTTGCTGGAGGTGGCCAGGATTCCTAGGCGCAACTGATCCGGGGGCACACTCATGGGGACGACAATGCCACCTCTTCCCTCCCTCAGGTAGCGGGCGCCGATCTAGAACAGTGGGGCGCCGGCTTTCGCTGCTGGGTGAGTGGGCCGAGCGATGGGCGCCACTACCTGGAGGGGTTTGGTCCGGGTGAAGTGCTTGCTGAGAGTCTCGGACTGGAACTGGTAGTTGGATCCGTTCGAGCCGTACAGATCATCAGGTACGTGCGTCATCGGCAGGAAGACGAGCTTGCAGACGCGCTGGCCGTGCTCCACCTTGAACGGGACATCATGGGCGCGCACCTCCAGTGCGGCTCTGCTGCCGGAGCCCCTCTCGCTGTGGCCGAAGCCAGGATCGAAGAACCCGGCGTAGTGGGTGCGCAGCTCGCCGCTGGTGGGATCGAAGGCGGTCATCTCCGCGGCATAGCTCGGAGGCACGCGTACGCCCTCTCGGCTGAGCAGGAGATAGAACTCCTCGGGCTCGAGGACGACGCCTCCGCCGCGTTCGGACACGACCGGCTCCCAGAAGTCCTGCGGGTCGTGATGGCCGATCTTGGTGAGGTCCATGAGCTCGCTGTTCTTCTTGGCTCGCCAGCCGACCTGCTCTCGCTTCGTCCCCCCAAGGTCAAGACTGAGGAACAAGCCATCGTCTGACACCGGGAGGCTGGCCGCCGGCAGCTTTCGCTTGCCGATCATGAGCAAGGGATCGGTCTGGTGAATCTTCTTCAGGCGGGCGCCGGTCAGAGGCTCGGCGACGCGGTTGGCGAGCCGCAGCTGATTGAGCGACAGCCCCGCCTCCACGTGGATCGTGAATGTGCGTGAGACGACTTCGAGATAGAGCGGCCCGGTGTACCCGAGCTCGACGTCGTCGAAGCTGGAGCTGTTGTCGGTCACCAAGCGGGTGAAGATGTCCAGGCGTCCTGTGCTGCTCTTCGGGTTGGCTCGCGCGGACAGCTCCTTGGGGAGAGCGAGCCCTTCTTGCAGCCGGATCAGGTACGGGCGACCGCGCTCCAGGATGGCCCCGCCGTCGAGCTGCAGCGGGCTGCCCATCTCGAAGTCAGGAAGGCGCTGCTCCACGCCAGCGGACCCGGGGAGGAAGCTGCACCGCAGGCGGTGGGCGACGTCGCCTAGTCGCAGGTCAAGGCTGGCCGGCTGGATCTGGGTTGATCCGAGATCCTGGTCGGAGACGATCCACCCGGCTTCGTGCGCCCTGGCGATCCACTGCGACGGGAGGACCCCAGCGGCCACGGGCGTGTCAGTCACGACCAGGTTCTCCTCGGGCATCATCATCGACGGTTGGCGTCAGTCTGGCAGATCGCCCGCGGGCGGCTGCTGTCGGCCGCACGAGCGCCGCCGCTCCCGGGAAGCGCGATCGGGCCGACACCGGTATTTTTTGCGGAATGGCAGACATCGCGGACGTGACCTCGGGGCGAGCTCGGCCTGACGTCGTACCCGAGGGGCGGTTTACCCGGCTGCGGCGCTACAACCTGATCATGGGGGTGCTGCACGCCGCTCAGGCGGTGGCCGTCCTCGCTCTCGCGACGTCGTTCGCCCTGCCGGTGACCGCCGCGTTCATGACCGGCCCGCCCGGCTCGAAGCCGGCCGCGACCGCGACGCTGTTCGAGATCAGCGTCTCCTGGGGCTGCGCGCTCTTCCTCCTGCTCTCCGCGGCGGCGCACTTCATCATCGCCTCGCCGCCCGTCTTCCCTTGGTATCGCGCCAATCTGCTCCTCAGCCGCAACTACGCGCGCTGGATCGAGTACTCGCTGAGCTCCTCCGTCATGATCGTGCTCATCGCGCTCATCACCGGGATCAGTGATATCGCCGCACTGGTGGCGCTGTTCGGTGTCAACGTCTCGATGACCCTGTTCGGGCTCCTGCAGGAGAAGTACGAGAAGCCCGGCGGCGGCATGCTCCCGTTCTGGCTGGGGTGCATCGCCGGCGTGACGCCGTGGATCGCGATCGGTATCTACCTCGTGAGCCCCGGCAACGCTGCCAACCCACCCGGCTTCGTGTACGGGATCTTCGTCTCGCTCTTTGTCTTCTTCAACTGTTTCGCGGTCAACCAGTGGCTGCAGTACCGCCGGATCGGGAAGTGGAGCGACTACCTCTACGGCGAGTCGGTCTACATCACCCTGAGTCTGGTCGCGAAGTCCCTGCTCGCGTGGCAGGTGTTCGCCGGGACGCTCGTCCCCTGACCGGGATTTCTCGTGTCCGGCTGCATCCGGGCGCTGGTCTCCGGGCGTAGAGAAGTTAGATCCGTCCCTCGACGCCCATCCACCTGGAGACGCCATGCGCCTCGTCCGTCGCATCACCGCCCTCGCCGCCGGCACCACCCTGGCCGCGGGCACGCTGCTCGCCGCCGCGCCAGCCGCGAACGCCCTCAGCCCATCCGAGACGGGCTCCTTTCTCGGAGCCCTCACCGCCACGTACAACGACCCCGTCTCGACCCCCAACGACCGTAACCCCTACGACTACGACATCCTGACGAAGGCCGTGCTGGTCACCGGAGCCGACGCGACGCTCGCCTCGCTCCCGTCGTTCACCCTGTTCGCCCCGAACGACCGGGCCTTCGAGGTCCTCGCGAACAACCTCGGACTGCTGGGCCGCAACCACCGCTACGGTGCCACGGTCGACGAGAAGGCGGTGACCCTCGCCCTGGTCACGGCACTCGGTGCCGACAAGATCCGCCAGGTGCTGCTCTACCACGTGCTCGTCGGCGCCAAGGTAACCGGCCAGCAGGTGCTGTCCGGGCCGTTCTACCAGCGGCTCACCATGGCCAACGGCCAGAAGCTCAGCGTGACCGTGCTCAGCCGCTCCGCCGCGTTCCCGATCATCATCCTGGGCGACAAGGACGGCAGCTTCTTCAACGACTACGTCGTCAAGAGCAAGATCAACGTCATCCAGACGGACCACGTGGTCGTCCACGGCATCAGCGACGTACTGCTACCCACCCTGTCCTGAGCAGGTTGCTCGTCAGGCCCGTGGCCCTCGACCCTCGGTCCGAGGGCCACGCGCGTGACGGGCGGTTGGTCCCTTTGGACTTCCTGGAGTGACAGCATGGGTGCATGTACGCCGACGCCGACCCCGGCGCCGACACCCGCGAAGAGCCACATCAGAGCGTCCCTGGACCGGCTACGGAAGCGTTTGGAGGTGGACGGTGACGCACTATGACGAGACGACGCTCGCCCTGCTCGCGCTGGGCGAGACCCAGCTCACGCCCGACAACGCCGCCCACCTGTCCGCCTGCGCCCGCTGTCAGAGCGAGGTCGATCAGCTCGGGGCAGTGGTCGCGATCGGCCGGTCCGTGCAGGACGGCGACTACCCCGTCGCGCCGCCCGCAGCGGTGTGGGACCGCATCATGGCGGAGGTTCATCGCGATCAGACCCCGGCCACGGCTGAGGCGTCAACCGCTGAGGTGGTGGAGCTCGACAGCCGCGGCGGGAGGGCGCGACGCAGGCGCTGGGCGACGGCCATGGTCGCTGCAGCCGCCGGCCTGATCGTCGGTATCGGTGGGACCTGGACGCTGACACGGAGCACCACCCCAACGTCACAGCCGATAGCCTCGGGCCAGGTTTCGGTCGTAGCGCTCAAGCCGCTCGACGCTCCCGCCGCCAGCGGCACGGCTGTCCTGCGAGTGGTGTCCGCAGACCAGCGCACCGTGACCCTGACGGTCGCGAACCTGCCGATGGTACCCGCGACGTTCTACGAGGTGTGGCTGATAGACCTCGCCAACAGCCATCTGGTGTCCCTAGGTGTCCTAGGTGCGGACGGACGCGGCGCCTACCTCGTCCCACCGGGCCTCGACCTCACCAAGTACTCCGCCGTCGACGTTTCACTCCAGCAGATGAATGGTTCACCCGAACACAGCAAGAAGAGCGCCGTCCGAGGGACGATCTTGACCTAGGCGACCTCCCGGTGGATAGGACGGCTTGATGATGCGGTCATTTCACACCTCCGCAGCACCGCGCAGACCGGTCAGGCTTTACTCGTCGGCGCCCCGCACATAGCGTCGAGTCACGTGGATCGGCCTGGGGAGCCGCCCACGCTGGAGGGCGCATGCTGGAACTCAGGTTCTTGGGGCAGCAGCGCATCGTCGTGGACGGCGTCAACCGGACCGGCGATGTGCCGCCCCGATCGACTGGTCTTGCGTGCTGGTTGGCATGCCGTCGTGGCGGAGAACAGTCGCGGGCGGGGCTCGCCGCGATGCTCTGGCCCGAGTCGACGGGCGAGCAGTCACTGACGAACCTGAGACGCGAACTCCATCTTCTTCGACGTCAGCTGCCCGAGTTTGCGGCCGGTTTGACTACATCCGGTGGGCTGGTCCGGTGGGATCCGGGGAAGGGCACCGTTTGCGATGTCGTGAGCTTCGTGACCGAGAGCGATCGGGCCGGCCGGGCCGCTTTGGAGGCTCGGCCAGACCCACTGGTGAGTCACTCGGTCGTCGCGCTGCGGGTCTATGGCGGAGACCTCCTGCCGGCCTGGTCCGACGACTGGGTGCTGGCCGAGCGGGAGCGTTTGCATCGAAGGTGCCTCGACCTGATCGACCTGCTCGTCCCTCAGCTGCGGCTGTCGGATCCCGGTCGCGCGTTGTCCTATGCGCAGCGTCGGATAGAGATGGAGCCGCTCCAGGAGCCGGGCTATCGCACCGTCATGGCGCTTCAGAGCGAGGTTGGAGACAGGGCAGGGGCACTCCGGACCTTCCACCGCTGCGCTTCCCTGCTGGACCGCGAGCTGGGTGTCGCGCCCGACCCGGCGACGGTGTCGCTCTATGACGCGCTAGCCGCAACGCAGGACCCTGGGACTCTTGCTCGTCCGGGGCAGCGAGGGGTGGGACGTGCCCGGATCCCCTTGGTCGGCAGGGCTGACGAGCTCAGCGGAATCCGCCGTCGTTGGGAGGCGGCCAAGGACGGGACCATGGGGGTCCATCTCATCACCGGGGACGCCGGGGTCGGCAAGACCAGGCTGATGGCTGAGCTTGCGTCCGAGGTCGGACGCAGCGGCAACATCGTCGCGCGGGCGAGGTGTTTCGAGAGCGGTGCCAGGCTCGCGCTCGCGCCGCTGGCCGAGTGGCTTGGTTCGCGACACCTCGCGGCCGGGCGGTCCCGGCTGGAACCGGCGTGGGCGGATGAGGTCGAAAGGCTTGTGCCCTCTGGCGGGGTGAGCCCACATGGCCCCCCACAGCCGATGACCGATGCTTGGCAGCGGCACCGCTTCCTCGAGGGGCTGGTGCACGCGGTGCTGGCGCCGGCCAGGCCGACCCTGCTCACCCTCGACGACATCCAGTGGTGCGACGCTGAGACGCTGGCCTGGTTGCAGCTGTTGGCCAGGCATGCCCGCGCAAGCCCGCTCATGATCCTTGCCTGCGCCCGCGACGAGCCGTTTGACGACAACGTCGAGCTGGTCGGACTGTTGCGCGCTCTTGAGCGCGATGGACAATTCACGCGCACGGCACTGCCACCTCTGGCCCCGTCATCGGCGGCGGAGCTCGCACGTCAGGTCGGCGCCACGGTCGACGACGAGGTTGCCCTGTACGAGGCGACCATGGGCTTTCCCCTCTTCATCATCGAAGCCGCTCGTGCCTCCTCCGACGGCAGACGCCCGGCTGCGAACGCGCTGGTGGGCTCCGCTCGGGTTCAGGCGGTGCTCGATGAGAGGCTCGCGCGGCTTTCTGACGACGCTGCGTCGGTCGCCTGGCTCGTCGCGGTGGTCGGTCGCGACTGCACCCTTGAGCTGCTCCAGGAGGCGAGCGACCGGCCCGAGGAGTCGGTGATCGGTGGTCTGGACGAGCTGTGGCGGCGCCGGCTGGTCGTCCAGCACTCGCGCGGTAGCTATGACTTCGCGCACGATCTGCTGCGTGACGCGGTGGTCCGTCAGATCCCGACGCCGCGGCTCGCACTGCTGCACCGACGGGTCGCGCAGGCTCTCGAGCTGAGCGCGGGGACCCAACCGGGTGCGTTCGCGGCCTCGATCGCTCATCACTACGAGCAGGCGGGCGTCGAGCATCGCGCGCTGCCGTTCCACATCGCGGCGGCCGAGTTCGCGTCGTCGCGCTTCGCGAACGATGATGCCATCGAGCACTACCAAGAGGCGGTCCGGTTGCTGGGGGCAGTGCCTGCAGGTCCGGACCGCGACCGTCGCGAGCTGGCCGTGCGGCACGCGATGTCGCAGCCGATCAACGCCCGGCGTGGTTACGCCTCTCCACTGCTCCAGGAGACGATGGAGCGCGCCGTCATTCTTGCGGACAGCCTCGACGACGGTCACCTTCGTGCATCGAG
>JANMWN010000042.1:0-17604 GCA_031394045.1 Sporichthyaceae bacterium | reverse complement strand
GCGACCGCAGCTGCGACAGACCAGGTGATGGTGGTGACCACGGCTGCAACGGCGGTAGGCGGTCTCGCCGTCGGCGGTTCGCAGCACGTCGACCTCGTGCGCCTCGGCCAGCATCTGCAACGAACGGTAGACGGTGGTCAGACCGACCCGCTCCCCGCTGTGCCGGAGCAGGTCATGGACCTCCTGCGCGCTGCGGAAGTCGGCCAGCTCGTCGAGCAGCGCCAGCACGGCGGCCCGTTGTCGGGTCGAGCGGACGGCCGGTCCGGTCCCGGCGATGACCATGAGGCCTCCTGTCTGTCCCTCCGACGAAGTGTCGAGCAGCAGCGTAACGGCATCATGGTTGACAGTGGTAATGAAATCCGATGTCATTACGGCATGAGTACCACCCGAGTGCTGCGCGGGGCGGCGATCGGTCTCCTGCTCGCCGCGGGCGCGACCGGAGTGGTGGGTTGCAGTACCGGGCACGGGGTGACCAGTGGCGAGGCCGGCACGATCCGGGTGGTCGCGGCCGAGAACTTCTGGGGCAGCATCGCGGCCCAGCTCGGGGGCGACAAGGTCACGGTCACCAGCATCATCGACAGCCCCGACGCCGACCCCCACGACTACGAGCCGACGACGGCGGACGGCCGGGCTGTCGCCACGGCAGACCTGGTGCTGGTCAACGGAATCGGGTACGACACCTGGGCCAGCAAGCTGGCTGCGGCCAACCCGGTCGACAGCCGGATTCTCCTCACGGTGGGGGACATCGTCGGCGTGGCGGACGGCGGCAACCCGCATCGTTGGTACAACCCGGCCGACGTACGCACGGTGGTCGACGAGATCACCCGTGGCTACCAGCGCATCGACCCGGGGGACTCGGCGTACTTCGCCCGGCAGAAGGCGGCCTTCGAGACGACGGCGACCGCCGCCTACCAGGCGATGACCGCCGAGATCCGCACGAGGTACGCCGGCACGAAGGTCGGTGCCTCGGAGTCCATCTTCGCGATGCTCGCGCCGGCGCTCGGTCTTGACCTGGTCACGCCCGGCGGATTCCTCACCGCTGTCAGCCAGGGCATCGACCCTGCGGCCGCGGACAAGGCGACCATCGACGCGCAGATCAGCAACCGGGTGATCAAGGTGTACGTCTACAACGCCCAGAACGCCACCCCCGACGTCCAGGCCCAGATCGCTGCCGCGAAGTCGCACGGCATCCAGGTCACGACGATCACCGAGACGATGACCCCTGCGACCGTCTCGTGGCAGCAGTGGCAGACCGCCCAGCTGACGGCTCTGCGTGACGCTCTGGCCGCAGCCGCGCGATGATGCCTCCCGTGACAGACCCCGCCGATCACGGCCTGCTCGAGCTCAGGGGAGCGGCCGTCCGGATCGGCGACCGTACGCTCTGGAGCGGCGTCGACCTGACCGTCCACAAGGGCGAGTTCGTCGCGGTGCTGGGACCCAACGGCGTCGGCAAGTCGACCTTGATCAAGGCGGTGCTCGGGCTGCTGCCGCTCGCCGAGGGCACGATCTCGGTGATGGGGGAGCCTCCGGGCTCGGCCAACGACCAGATCGGCTACCTCCCGCAGCGCCGCAGCTTCGACGCCCAGCTCCGGGTCCGAGGTGTCGACGTCGTCCGCCTCGGGCTCGACGGAAACCGTTGGGGCGTACCGGTTCCCGGCGCCAGCCGCTGGAGCGCACGGACCAGGGCCGACACCGCGCGGGTACGCGAGGTCATCGAGCTCGTCGACGCCACTGAGTACGCGCACCGCCCCGTCGGGCGGCTCTCCGGCGGCGAGCAGCAACGGCTGCTGATCGCCCAGGCCCTCGCGTCACGGCCCCGCCTGCTGCTCCTGGACGAGCCCCTCGACAGCCTCGACCTGCCGAACCAGAGCGCGATCGCCGCACTGGTCTCCCGCATCTGCCGTGAGGACGGAGTGACCGTCGTGATGGTCGCCCACGACGTCAACCCGATCCTCGGGTACCTCGACCGGGTGGTCTACATCGCCTCGGGTGGCGCGGCTGCAGGTACGCCGCACGAGGTGATCACGAGCGAGACGCTGAGCCGGCTGTACGCGACGCCGATCGAGGTGCTGTCGACGTCGGACGGGCAGCTGGTGGTCGTGGGTCAGCCGGAGCCGCCGGCGCACCACAGCGACCGGCACACCCACTGACCCGCCCGTGACCTCCTCCGGCCTGGACCCGCAGCTCACCTGGAACCTCGTCCAGGACGTACGCCAGGTGCTCGAGTTCCCGTTCATGGTCAACGCCTTTCGCGCGGGGACGATCGTGGCGGTGCTGTCCGGGCTGGTCGGCTGGTTCATGGTCCTGCGCAAGCAGACCTTCGCCGGGCACGCCCTCGCGGTGGTCGGCTTCCCCGGCGCCGCGGGTGCGGTGCTGGTGGGCATCTCGGCGACGTACGGTCTCTTCGCCTTCGCTGTGACGGCCGCCCTGCTGATCGCCCTGGTACCGGGCGGAAGGGGGCAGGGCTTCAGCGAGGAGGCTGCGGTCACAGGGACGGTGCAGGCGTTCGCACTGGGCTGCGGGTTCCTCTTCGTCAGCCTGTACGGCGGATTCCTGAGCGGGGTCAACGCCCTGCTGTTCGGCAGCTTTCTCGGAATCACCTCGCAGCAGGTCCTCGTCCTTCTGCTGGTGGCGGTCGTCGCCCTCGCTGTCCTGACGATGATCGGTCGCCCGTTGCTCTTCGCGTCCATCGACCCCGCGGTCGCTGCTGCCAGGGGTGTTCCCGTACGCCTGCTCTCGGTCACGTTCCTGGTGCTGCTCGGCGTCGCGGCGGCCGAGGTCAGCCAGATCACGGGAACGCTGCTGGTCTTCGCCCTCCTGGTGGTCCCGGCGGCGACCGCCCAAGCACTCTCGGCGAGCCCCCGGGTCAGCCTGGTCCTGACCGTTGCCCTCGGCCTGACGGTCACCTGGGTGGCGCTGTTCGTCGCGTACTACTCGCCGTACCCGATCGGGTTCTTCCTCACCAGCCTGGCGTTCCTGACGTACCTGCTGGCGCTGGGCTGGGTTGCGTTGGCACGGGGCCGCGCGTGACCGGCCTCAGCGACCTGCTCGCCCAGCCCTTTATGCGGCAAGCCTTCCTGGCCGGAGTCCCGATCGCGGCACTCGCGGGCCTGGTCGGGTACTTCATGGTGCTGCGCAGCCAGGTGTTCATCGGTGACGCCCTCAGCCACGTGGCCTTCTCCGGTGCGCTCACCGCGCTGGCCTTCGGGGTGGACCCCCGCCTCGGCCTGTTCGCAGCGACGATCGCCGTCGGGTCGGTGCTCGGCCTGCTAGGCAACCGCGGTCGCGCGGACGACGTCGTGGTCGGCACGGTCTTCGCCTGGGTGCTGGGGCTCGGCGTGCTGGCGCTGTCGGTCTACACCTCCGGCGCCAGGGCGGCAGCCAACGGCGCGGCAGGGGTCAACGTGCTGTTCGGCTCGATCTTCGGCCTCAGCGCGGTGCAGGCTCGTACGGCCGCCCTGGTCGCTGTCGCCTTGGTCGCCGTCGTGATAGCGATCGCGCGGCCGTTGCTGTTCGCCAGTCTCGACGAGGCGGTGGCGGCGGCTCGAGGCGTGCCCGTCAAGGCCCTCGGCGTGGCCTTCCTCGTGCTGGTCGGGGCCACAGCCGCCGAGGCCACCCAGGCGGTGGGTGCGCTGCTGCTGCTCGGGCTGCTCGCGGCCCCGGCCGGCGCCGCCGCCCGGCTCACCGACCGTCCGTACGTCGCCATGGGGCTGGCCTGCGGGCTGTCGGTGCTGTCGATGGTGGTCGGTCTGACGGCCAGCTACCTACTGCCGCGGGTACCCCCAAGCTTCGCGATCCTGGCGGTGGCATCGGCGGCGTACGCCATGACCTTCGCCCGCCGTTCACGGGGGTAGTGTCAGCGAACAGGGAGGTGCCGTGGAAGTCCAGGAGACCGAAGTCCAGACCGACCGGGTCCTCACGGTCCCGAACGCGCTGTCGATGCTGCGGCTGCTCGGCGTACCGGTCTTCCTCTGGCTGATCCTCGGCCCGCACGCCGACGGCCTCGCGATCGTGCTGCTCATGGTCAGCGGAATCACCGACTACCTGGACGGCTGGATCGCCCGGCGGTGGAACCAGATCTCGCGCGTCGGCCAGCTGCTCGACCCGCTGGCCGACCGCCTCTACATCTTCGCCACCCTGATCGGGCTCGGCCTGCGCGAGATCCTGCCCTGGTGGTTCGTCGGGATCCTGGTCGCGCGGGACGCCGTCCTCGCGCTGACCCTGCCGGTGCTGCGCCGGCACGGGCGCGGACCGCTCGAGGTGCACTACCTCGGCAAAGCCGCCACCTTCAACCTGCTCTACGCCTTCCCGCTGCTCCTGCTCTCCGACGGGAGCGGTACTCCGGCGCTGGTCGCGAGGGTCCTGGGTTGGGCCTTCGCGATCTGGGGTACAGGTCTGTACTGGTGGGCGGGCGCGCTGTACCTGCAGCAGGTTCGTTCCGTCGTGACATCAGGTCGGCAGGCCCAGGAGGGTCGAGGAAGCGGGGAGGCGCGATGCGCGAGGTGAGGCCATGAAGGCCGTGGTGATGGCCGGCGGCGAGGGGACCCGGCTGCGCCCGATGACCGCCAGCATGCCCAAGCCACTGCTCCCCGTCGTCAACCGTCCGATCATGGAGCACGTGCTCCTGCTGCTCCGCAAGCACGGGTACACCGAGGTCGTCGTCACCGTCCAGTTCCTGGCGTCCTTGGTACGCAACTACTTCGGCGACGGGGAAGAGCTCGGCATGTCGCTGACGTACGCGACCGAGGAGGAGCCGCTCGGCACGGCCGGCAGCGTGAAGAACGCCGAGACGGCGCTGGCCGACGACACCTTCCTGGTGATCAGCGGTGACGCGCTGACCGACATCGACCTCACCGCGCTCGTCGCGTTCCACAAGAAGAACAAGGCGATGGTCACGGTCTGCCTCACCCGGGTGCCCGACCCGCTCGAGTTCGGCATCACGATCCTGGACGAGGACGGCCGGGTGCAACGGTTCCTGGAGAAGCCGACCTGGGGCCAGGTCTTCAGCGACACGGTGAACACCGGCATCTACGTGATGGAGCCGGAGGTCTTCGACTACGTCGCGGCAGGCGAGTCGGTCGACTGGTCGGGCGACGTGTTCCCACGGCTGATCGAGGAGGGCCGCGCCGTCTTCGGCTACGTCGCCGAGGGCTACTGGGAGGACGTCGGCACGCTCGAGAGCTACCACAAGGCCCAGGCGGACGTCTTGGAGCGCCGCGTCGACGTGGACATCGACGGCTTCGAGATGTCGCCAGGTGTCTGGGTGGCCGAGGGCGCTGACGTCGACCCTGACGCGGTGCTCCGCGGTCCGCTGTACGTCGGCGACTACGCCAAGGTCGAGGCCGGTGCCGAGCTGCGTGAGTACACCGTGCTGGGCAGCAACGTCGTCGTACGCAGCGGCGCGTTCCTGCACCGCGCGATCGTCCACGACAACGTGTTCATCGGCCCGCACGCCAACCTGCGGGGCTGCGTGGTGGGCAAGAACACCGACGTGATGCGGGCCGCGCGGGTCGAGGAGGGCGCGGTCCTCGGCGACGACTGCGTGATCGAGGAAGAGGCGATCATCTCCACCGCGGTCAAGGTCTACCCCTTCAAGACGATCGAGGCTGGTGCGGTCGTAATGTCGTCGGTGATCTGGGAGGCCCGCGGCCAGCGCAGCCTGTTCGGCGCGCGGGGCGTCTCGGGGATCATCAACGTCGAGATCACCCCTGAGCTGGTCGTCCGGCTGGCGTCCGCCTACGCGACGACGCTGCAGAAGGGCGCGACCGTGGTCACCTCCCGCGACCACTCGCGGGCGGCCCGCGCCTTCAAGCGCGCGGTGATCAGCGCCCTGACCTCCAGTGCACTGAACGTCCGGGACCTCGAGGTCTCGCCACCCCCCGTCACCAGGATGGAGACCTCACGGGCCGGAGCGGCGGGCGGCATCATGCTGCGTACGAGCCGGGGCGTCCCGGACAGCGTCGAGATCGTGTTCCTGGACGAGTCCGGCGGCGACCTGTCACCGGCGGCGGTCCGCAAGCTCGAACGCATCTACCAGCGCCAGGAGTTCCGGCGTGCCTTCCCGGGTGAGATCGGGGACCTCTCGTTCCCGCCCCGCGCGGTCGAGAGCTACGTCCAGGAGCTGCGGGCCTCAATCGACACCTCAGAGCTTGAGGCGGCCCGCCTCAAGGTCGTGGTCGACGCGGCGGGTGGGGTGGCCTCCCTGCTGATCCCCTCTCTGCTCGCGCGGCTCCCGGTCGAGGTCCTCACGGTCAACAACCGCCTGGACGACAACCGGCCGACCGAGCTGCCCGGCGACCGCGCGTCGGCGCTCCGCCGGCTGGGCGAGCTGGTGGCGTCGTCGAAGGCCGCGTTCGGGGTCCGCTTCGACCCGGTGGGGGAGCGGTTGTCGATCGTCGACAACACCGGGCGCGCGATCGGGGACGACCGCGCCCTGCTGGTCTTCCTCGACCTGGTGGCCGCGGAGCGCGGGGCGGGCAAGGTGGCCCTGCCGGTCACGACCACGCGGGTCGCCGAGCAGGTCTGCCGCTTCCACGGCGTCGAGGTGCTCTGGACGACGACATCGGCCGACGACCTCGCGAGGGTGGCCGCCATGCCCGGGCTGATCCTCGGCGGCAACGGGCGGGGCGGCATCGTGGTGCCCGAGCTCGGTCCAGCCGTCGACCCGTACGCGGCGTTCGTCCGGCTGCTCGGGCTGGTGGCACGCACCCAGCTCACGCTGAGCCAGATCGACGGCCGCATCCCGCGTGCGCACCTGCTCCGCCGCGACGTACCCACGCCCTGGGCGCACAAGGGCCAGGTGATGCGCGCGGTCATCGAGTCGGCCGGCGAGCGCACGGTCGACACCGTGGACGGCGTCCGTGTCGTCGAGGACGACGGGAGCTGGGCCCTGGTGCTGCCCGACCCCGCGGAGGCGATGACCAGGCTCTGGGCCGAGGCGCGCTCGGAGGAGCTCGCCAACGCCCTGCTGGACGACTGGACCGAGGTCGTGGACAAGGCCGGCCGCTGAGACCGGCTGGGTAGTCTGACGACGTGCCGACCGATGCCCCGCCCCGCTCCCGGGTCGATGGCGTCCCGCAGCTGCTCGCCCAGATATGGGACGAGGCGCTCGACCCGGGGTACGCCGCGGCGGCCGCCCGCAAGCAGCGCGAGGACCCGGCTGCCCGACGGCGGACGCGCACGCTGGGGGCCGGGCTGTCCTTGGCGCTGGTCGGCATCCTGCTCGCCGCCGCGGTCGTCCAGGCGAACGCGGCCCGGCCTGCGGTCGCCCAGCGGCGGGTCGATCTGCTGGCCCGGATCCAGGCGCAGACCCAGCGGTACGACACGGTGACGACAGCCGCGGCTGCGCTCCAGGTCGAGGTCGACCGGCTCAAGTCGGTCGCCCTCGGTGCCACCGGCCAGGGGAAGCTCCTCGACGGCCAGCTCGGGACGCTCGAGCTGGCGGCGGCGCAGCGACCCGTGACCGGCCCGGGCCTGCGGATCACCCTCGACGACGCGGTGGCCCCCGGGTCCGGCTCGCAAGGTGACCCCTCGCTCGGCCGGGTGCTCGACCGGGACCTGCAGATGGTCGTCAACGGGCTGTGGGCCGCCGGCGCCGAGGCGGTGTCCGTCAACGACCAGCGGCTGACCTCGTTGTCGGCGATCCGGTCGGCCGGCGATGCGATCCTGGTCGACTACCGACCCCTGACCAGGCCGTACGTGGTCGAGGCGATCGGCGACCCCAGGACGATCGAGGCCGACTTCGCTGCGGGGGCCGCGGGCCGTGGGCTCCGTACGCTCCAGCAGACGTACGGCGTGCGGTACTCGGTCGACGCCGCATCAGCACTGACGCTGGCGGCGGCCGCGACGACAGGCTTGCGGTACGCCCGGCCGGTCAGCCGGCAGCAGGATCCTGCACAGCAGGAGGTGACGCCGTGATCGCGGTGCTCGGGCTCGTCGTCGGTATCGCGCTGGGGCTGTTCCTGCACCCGGTGGTCCCGTTGTGGATGCAGCCGTACCTGCCGATCGCGGTGGTGGCGGCGCTGGACGCGGTCTTCGGGGCGGTACGAGCGACTCTCGAAGGCATCTTCGACGACAAGGTGTTCGTCATCTCCTTCGTGTCCAACGTCCTGGTGGCCGCTCTGATCGTCTTCCTCGGCGACCAGCTCGGGGTCGGGTCGCAGCTGTCCACCGGGGTCGTCGTGGTGCTGGCGATGCGGAT
This sequence comes from Sporichthyaceae bacterium, assembly GCA_031394045.1. Lineage (GTDB taxonomy): Bacteria > Actinomycetota > Actinomycetes > Prado026 > Prado026 > JANYIP01. Next base: position 9,404 of record JANMWN010000042.1, on the reverse strand, counting down.
CTTCTCCAACGCGGCCTCGATCCGCAGGCAGCTGTTCGGAGGGTGAACGAGCCACGCGACAGGCTGGTCGTCGCCCTGCGGCCAAGGCGGAGACTGCGGACCCGGGCCCAGGCGGCGATCGCGGCGCTGTTCGTCCTCCTGGGCCTCGGGGTGGCCGTCCAGGTACACAGCAACGCGCAGTTCGACGGGTTGTCGACCGCGCGGGAGGCCGACCTGGTGGGCATCCTGGACGACCTCACCGCACGCAACGAGCGGCTGGCCGGGGAACAACGTGACCTGCAGGCCACGAGGGACCTGCTCGCCTCAGGTACCGGCCAGAGCACCGCGGCCCTGGCCGAGGCGCGGCGCCGAGCCGACACGCTCGGCATCCTCGTGGGGACCGTGCCGGCTGTGGGCGGTGGCATCGTGGTCACGGTGAGCGACGACAAGGGCAAGGTCGACGCCGCCATGATCCTGGACGCGGTCGAGGAGCTGCGGGACGCGGGTGCCGAGGTGCTGCAGATGGCGTCCGCTCCCTCGGACGGGGGACCGGCGGTACGCGTGGTGGCCTCGACGTCGTTCCTGGACGGCGCGCCCGGTTCGGTGGTCGTGGACGGGCGGGTCCTGCGGGCGCCGTACACGATCCTGGCGATCGGTGACGCACGGACGATGTCGGCGGCGCTGCGGATCCCCGGCGGTGTCGTGGAGAGCCTGCGCGGGCTCGGGGGCGACGCAACGATCGTCGAGAGCAGCACGGTCTCCGTCACCGCCTTGCGGCCCGCTCCGACGCCTCAGTACGCTCAGCCAGCCTTGATCCACTAGATCGACAGGACGGTAACCGCGTGAGCCAGACCCCGGGACAGCTGAAGTACACCGCCGAGCACGAGTGGGTGAGCGGGCCCGGCGCCGACGGCACGATCCGGTTCGGGATCACGGACTTCGCCCAGGAGGCGCTCGGAGACATCGTCTACGTCACGCTGCCCGAGGCGGGCGCCGAGCTGGCGGCCGGGCAGACCTGCGGCGAGGTGGAGTCGACCAAGAGCGTGAGCGACGTCTACGCACCGGTCAGCGGGGTCGTGGTCGCCCGCAACCCCGGGCTCGACACCAACCCCGAGCTGGTCAACTCGGACCCGTACGGCGAGGGCTGGATGGTCGAGGTACGCCTGGCTGACCCTGCGTCGGTTGACGCGCTGCTCGACGCTGACGCGTACACGGCGCTCACCAGCGCAGGCTGAGCCTCCCGGGGACCAGGAGCCGCTCTCGAGCGGCACCTCAGAGTTGGGCCACGGCGATCCGGTTGACCCTCGGCGCGAGCCGACTTACTGTCATGATGCCCTCGACTATCTAGTTCCCATTGAGAGTTCACCGAGCGGGTTCAGGTAGAGGGTTCACCGGGAAGGGTGCCTTGTATGAGCGACGACGCCGGAACGCAGCCGGAGCAGCCGTCCGAGATGACCTCGACGCTGTCCCTCGGCGTCCACGAGCCTGACACGGCGGCCACCGCCTCCACCGCCTCTACCGACCCAGGCTCCGTCGACCCCGATCAAGCGGCGCTTGAGGCGCTGGAGTCCGGCAGCGCCCTGCTGGTCGTCCGGCGCGGGCCGAACGCCGGCAGCCGGTTCCTCCTCGAGGTCGACCTGGTCACCGCGGGCCGGCACCCCGAGAGCGACATCTTCCTCGACGACGTCACCGTGTCCCGCAGGCACGCCCAGTTCGTGCGTACGGCCGGCGGCTACCTGGTCAAGGACGTCGGCAGCCTGAACGGCACGTACGTCAACCGCCAGCGCATCGACGAGGCGGCCCTCACCGGTGGCGACGAGGTGCAGATCGGCAAGTACCGGCTGGTCTACCTGAGCGGGCCGGCCGGCGCCGGGGCGCACTCGTGAGCACCGCTGTCCCTGCTCGTGCGTACCTCAGCATCGGTGAGGTCCTGGCCAGGCTCCGGCCCGAGTTCCCCGACGTGACGATCTCCAAGATCCGCTTCCTGGAGTCCGAGGGTCTGGTCGAGCCGCAGCGGACCGCCTCCGGCTACCGAAAGTTCGGCCACGACGAGATTCAGCGGCTGCGGTACGTCCTGGCCGCCCAGCGTGACCGCTACCTCCCGCTCCGGGTGATCAAGGAGCACCTCGACGCCATGGACCGCGGGCTCGAGCCGCCGGAGGGACCCGGCGCCGGCCCGCGGGTCCCCATGACGATCGTCGCCTCCGACGGCTTCCCGACGCCCGAGTCCTTCAGCCGGGACGGGTCCGAGCTGCGGCTCTCGCGCGCCGAGCTGATCGAGGCGGCCGGCATCGACGAGGCGCAGCTGGGCCAGCTCGAGAGCTACGGGCTGATCGGGAGCCGCCCCGGGTCCGCGCACTACGACGGGAACGCCCTGGTGATCGCCAAGGCGGTCGCCGAGATGAGCGTGTTCGGGCTGGAGCCGAGGCACCTGCGCGCGTTCAAGTCCGCCGCCGACCGCGAGGTGGGGCTGGTCGAGCAGGTGGTCGCGCCGTTGCACAACCAGCGCAACCCGGACGCCAAGGCCCGGGCCGACGAGGTCGTCGGCGAGCTGTCCGCGCTCTCGGTACGCCTGCACGCGGCTCTGGTCCAGGCCGGGCTGGCCTCCGCCGGTCGGCGCTGAGCCCGCGCACCAGGCCTACCTCACGGGCACGTGGGTAGGGTGGTGCTGTGCAGCCACTCGACGTAGTCGGAGTCCGGGTCGAGATGCCCTCGAACCAGCCCATCGTGCTCCTGCGCGAGATCGGCGGGGAGCGCTACCTGCCGATCTGGATCGGGGCGGTCGAGGCCACCGCGATCGCGTTCGCGCAGCAGGGCGTCGTCCCGGCTCGGCCGATGACCCATGACCTGATGCGCGACCTGCTTGAGGCGCTCGAGGCCCCTCTGAGCCAGATCCGGATCACCGAGCTGCGCGATGGCGTCTTCTACGCCCAGCTGGTCTTCGTCACCGGGGTCGAGGTCAGCGCGCGACCCTCGGACGCCATCGCGCTCGCCCTGCGTACGGGTACGCCCATCTTCGGCGCGGACGACGTCCTTGAGGAGGCCGGCATCGTGATCCCGGACGAGCAGGAGGACGAGGTCGAGAAGTTCATCGAGTTCCTCGACCAGATCTCGCCGGAGGATTTCGGGCCGCAGGGCTGAGCGTGAATCCACGCTCAACGAGAGGTACAGGGTTCCAAGTCTCCACTTCTGATCGAGACTTTGCCGTCGGCGTGTCGGGATGCTCCTCGTTGACCCAGACCGGCCACCGCCCTAGCGTCGGGACACCTGATGGGGTGTAACTCCATCAGTGTGACTAGAGCGGAGACGGCGTGAGCAGCAACGGTGCGAACGGTGCGAATGGTGGCAACAGTGCAGGGGGGCCCGAGGGCCCGACCGGCACGGCTGAGTCGATGCACCACGCCGACGGCGTCCGGCTGGCGGGGGAGCAGGGACTGCTCTTCGACGACGACGTCCAGGCGCACCCCGAGGACGTCGGCTACCGCGGCCCGATCGCCTGCGCTGCCGCCGGCATCACCTACCGCCAGCTCGACTACTGGGCCCGTACCGGGCTGGTCGAGCCGAGCGTGCGACCGGCCACCGGCTCCGGCACCCAGCGCCTGTACGGCTTCCGTGACGTCCTGGTCCTGAAGGTGGTCAAGCGGCTGCTCGACACCGGCGTCTCGCTCCAGCAGATCCGGTCCGCCGTGCAGTACCTGCGTGAGCGCGGCATCCAGGACCTGGCCGGCATCACCTTGATGAGCGACGGCGTCAGCGTCTACGAGTGCACCTCCGCCGACGAGGTCGTTGACCTGGTGCAAGGCGGTCAGGGCGTTTTCGGCATCGCCGTCGGGCGGGTCTGGCGCGAGGTCGAGGGCTCGCTGGCCGAGCTGCCGAGCGAGCGCGCAGACGCTGCCGATGCTGGGGACGGCGAGGCGCACCCCAGCGACGAGCTGGCGCAGCGCCGGCGTACCCGCGCCACCGGCTAGCCGGGATAGACTTCGCGCGCTGGTGATCCCACATGGGAGAGCCCCTTGCTAGTCCCGTCCGGACTTGTATAGGGGCGCCGAAGGGGCAATCCTCCCCGGAACCTCTCAGGCAAAAGGACCGTGTGGGCCAGGCAACTGTGGAGCGAGCGGCGCACTGACCGTGAGCGACAGAGGGGGAGGCCCGCGGGAGCCTTCTCCAAAGGCTCCTGACTGACCCAACAGTCGGAGGCCGCTCCACATGATCCGCCAGAGCCTGTCCGAGCTCGAGAGCTCGGCTCCGTTCACCACCCGACACATCGGGCCGACAGCCGACGACCGGGACAAGATGGTCGCCTTCGTCGGCCGGCCCAGCCTGGACGCGCTCATCGACGAGGCGGTCCCCGCGTCGATCCGGGCCGCGATGCCGCTGGCCCTGCCGGACGGGGTCTCCGAGCAGGAGGTGCTGGCCGAGCTGCGGGCGCTGGCCGCCCGCAACACCGAGATGGTCCAGATGATCGGGCTGGGCTACTCCGGCACGTTCACCCCGCCGGTGGTCCTGCGCAAGGTCTTGGAGAACCCCGGCTGGTACACCGCATACACCCCGTACCAGGCCGAGATCAGCCAGGGCCGGCTCGAGGCCCTGCTGAACTTCCAGACGATGGTCGCCGACCTGACCGGTCTGCCGACCGCGGGAGCCAGCCTGCTCGACGAGGGCACCGCCGCCGCCGAGGCGATGATGCTGCTGCGACGCGCCGGGAGCGTCGACTCCCCGGTCTTCCTCGTCGATGCCGACACCCATCCGCAGACGGTCGCCGTGCTGGCGACGCGGGCCGAGCCACTGGGCGTCGAGCTGCGTACGTACGACCCGACGGGTCCGCTGCCGGACGACGCGTTCTACGGTCTGCTGCTGTCCTACCCCGGGAGCAGCGGTGCGCTCCGCGACCACAGCGCAGTGATCGAGGCGGCGCACGCCCGCGGCGCGCTGGTGGCTGTCACGACCGACCTGCTCGCACTCACGCTGCTCCGTCCGCCCGGCGAGATCGGGGCGGACGTCGTCGTCGGCTCGAGCCAGCGTTTCGGCGTGCCGCTCGGTTTCGGGGGGCCGCACGCGGCCTTCATGTCCGTACGCTCCGGCCTCGAGCGCAACCTGCCCGGCCGCCTGGTCGGTGTCTCGGTGGACAGCGACGGGCACCCCGCGTACCGCCTTGCGCTGCAGACCCGCGAGCAGCACATCCGCCGCGAGAAGGCGACCTCCAACATCTGCACCGCCCAGGTGCTGCTGGCGGTGATCGCCTCGATGTACGCGGTCTACCACGGCCCCGACGGGCTGGTCCAGATCGCCCGCCGGGTGCACCGGCTGGCCACCCTGCTGGCCGCGGGCCTCGTGGCCGGTGGGGTCGAGGTCACCGGCTCGGCGTACTTCGACACGGTGCAGGTGCACGTCCCCGGCCATGCCTCGGCGGCGGTCGCCGCGGCCCGGGCGCGAGGCATCAACCTGCGTCATGTCGACGCGGACACGGTCGGCATCTCCACGGACGAGATCACGACGCGGGCCCACCTCGAGCAGGTCTGGGCCGCGTTCGGCGTCACCGGCCAGTCGGTCGAGCAGCTCGACGCAGCCACGCCCGACGGGGTACCGGCCGAGCTGCTGCGTACCTCGACCTTCCTGACCCACCCGGTGTTCCACGAGCACCGCAGCGAGACCGCGATGCTGCGCTACCTGCGCCAGCTCTCCGGCCGCGACTACTCGCTCGACTGGGGGATGATCCCGCTCGGCTCCTGCACGATGAAGCTCAACGCGGCGACCGAGATGGAACCCGTGACGTGGCCGGCCTTCGCCGGGCTGCACCCGTTCGCTCCGGTCGAGCAGGCCGAGGGGACGCTCAAGCTGATCCACCAGCTGGAACGGTGGCTGGTCGAGATCACCGGCTACGACGCTGTGTCGCTGCAGCCGAACGCGGGCAGCCAGGGTGAGTTCGCCGGGCTGCTGGCGATCCGCGCCTACCACCGGGCTGCCGGCGACAAGGGGCGCGACGTCTGCCTGATCCCGTCCTCGGCCCACGGCACGAACGCGGCTTCCGCGGTGATGGCCGGGCTGCGCGTCGTCGTCGTGGCCTGCGACGAGACCGGTGACGTCGACGTCGACGACCTCAAGGCCAAGATCGCCCTTCATCGCGAGCAGTTGGCAGCGCTGATGGTCACGTACCCGTCGACGCACGGGGTCTTCGAGGAGTCGATCACCCAGATCTGCGCGCTCGTGCACGACGCTGGTGGCCAGGTGTACGTCGACGGAGCCAACCTCAACGCCCTGGTGGGTCTGGCCGCGCCGGGCCGGTTCGGGGCCGACGTCAGCCACCTCAACCTGCACAAGACGTTCTGCATCCCGCACGGAGGTGGCGGTCCCGGCGTCGGCCCCGTCGCCGTCCGCGCCCACCTCGCTCCGTACCTCCCGAGCCACCCGCTGGTCCCCGAGGCCGGACCGGCCGCATCGGCCCTTCCGGCGCCGGGCACCGGGGTAGGTCCGGTGTCCAGCGCACCCTGGGGCTCGGCCGGGATCCTGCCGATCTCGTGGGCGTACGTACGTCTCATGGGCGGGGCCGGGCTCACCGAGGCGACCAAGGTCGCGATCCTCGGCGCCAACTACATCGCCGCGCGGCTCGCTCCGCACTACCCGGTGCTCTACACCGGGGCCGGGGGCCTGGTCGCACACGAGTGCATCGTCGACCTGCGGGGGATCACGAAGGACACGGGGGTGAGCGTCGACGACGTCGCCAAGAGGCTGATCGACTACGGCTTCCACGCCCCGACGATGTCGTTCCCCGTGGCCGGGACATTGATGATCGAGCCGACCGAGAGCGAGAACCTAGCCGAGCTCGATCGGTTCTGCGATGCGATGGTCGCCATCCGCGGCGAGATCGCCAAGGTCGGCGCGGGGGAGTGGCCGGCCGACGACAACCCGTTGCGCGGCGCGCCGCACACCGCAGCCAGCCTTCTCGGAGACTGGCAGCACCCGTACTCGCGCGAGCTCGCCGCCTACCCGGTCGCCTCGCTGCGCAAGGACAAGTACTGGGCCCCGGTCCGCAGGGTCGACGGTGCCTACGGCGATCGCCACCTGGTGTGCGCCTGCCCACCGCCGGAGGCATTCGCGTAGCACCAAGATCCTCAAGCCGCGCCTTCGTCAGCCGATACCGATCAGGGGCAGGTCGGGGGGCGCCCGGGGCACGCCGATCGTCGGCGCGCCACGCAAGAGGGGACCGGACCGCGATGCGAGCGACGACACGTACCGCCGCAATGATCAGTGCCGGCCTGGGGCTCGCTCTGCTGGCCACGACGGGGACGGTCGGCTGGCTGCGGGCCGGCGCTGCCGCAAGTGCGCGGAACGACGCCGTACAGGCGACGACGGCGCGGGCCACCGAGGTCTCCACAAGCCTGGCCATCATGCTGCGACGCGACGCGGACCTGCTGCTCACGCTGTCGCGGGAGCCGAGCTTCGGCGAGTGGGAGGACCTCCCCGGCAGCGTCCGGAGCAAGCTCGCCCAGCGGACCGGCGAAGCGGCCGGCTTCCGTGCGGAGATGCGCGCTGCATTCGCTGACTACGCGCGTCTCTTCCCGCAGGCATTCCAGACCCTCCAGGTCGTCGACACCCAGGCGGTCCGGCCGATCGCGCAGAGCAGTGACGGTGCCTGGCTGACCGCCGAGACCCTCCCGGAGGGTGCCGGCGCCGGGCAGATCCACTGGCTGAGCCAGACCCTGGCGCTGACGCCTGGCGAGGTGTTCGTCTCACCGCCGTACCGCGACGGCGACGGGACCGCCGTGATCAGCATCGCGACCCCGTTGGTCGGACGCGGGGCGAAGGCCATCGTCCTGACCACGCTTCCGATCGCACGCCTCCAGTCCGCAATGATCCAGGCAAGCAATGCCAACGGGGACGCCACGGCACTGGTCGACCGTCGTGATGGTTCGGTCATCACCTCGGGCAGCGCGACCGTCCCGGTGTCGCCCGCGCTAGGCAAGCAGGTCAACGACAAGATGGCGCACAGCAAGGGTGCCGTCGCCTTCCCGGTCGGTGCTCGTACCGTGACCGGTGTACCCGCAGGTGTCGCCGAAGCCAGTGGGTTCGACCTCAGCTGGCTCGCCGTGGTCGCAGACGGTCCCCTGCCCGTGACCGGTCTGAGTGCCGCGCTGCCGCCCCTGATGCTGCTGATCGGCTTCGTCGGCCTGCTCTTCCTGCTGCTGGCGCTGCTGCTGGCGTTGCGCCTGCGGCGCCGGGCTGCTGTCCAGGCGGCGGTCGTGGTGGCTGAGCGGGACCGCTTCGCCCAGGGCATGGACCAGCTCACCAACGCACTCACGCGTACGTCGAACGGCAACCTCGCGACCCGGCTCAACGTCGAGCTCGGCGACGAGGCGATGACAGGGCTGGCCGCGTCCTTCGACCAGACGCTCGGTTCGCTGCGCGAGCTGGTCGCGCAGGCGCAGACCAACAGCAGGCAACTGAACACGGCGGCCACCGAGCTGGGTGCCTCGTCCAGGCAGCAGGCGTCCTCCGCCAGCCAGCAGTCTGCGGTCGTCACCCAGACGACGGCGACGATCGCCGAGCTCGCGGCGACCGCTGAGCAGATCGCCGAGAACTCCGAGGCGGTGGTGGCCGTCGCCGAGCAGACGCTGGCGAAGACGATCGAGGGACGGAACGCGGTCGAGGAGTCGGTCGCGGCCATCGAGTCCGTCAACGGTCAGGTCGCGTTCATCGCGTCGGCCTGCGAGGGGCTGGGCGAGAAGATCATCGAGATCGGCGAGATCCTCGCGATCATCGACGAGCTGTCGGACCAGACGAACCTGCTGGCGCTGAACGCGGCCATCGAGGCGGCGCGGGCCGGCGAGCACGGCCGAGGCTTCGCCGTGGTTGCCGCCGAGATCCGTCGCCTCGCCGAGCGCTCCCAGGAGTCGACCGTCCTGATCCAGAGCATCATCACCGACATCTCGAACCGGGCCAGGCAGACGGTCGACGCGTCGGCGCAGGGATCGCACGCAGTGCAGGCCGTGACCGACCAGGCCAGGGCCGCAGCGGCGTCGCTCGAGCGGATCGCCGCACTGGTCGACACCTCGACGTCGGCTGCCCGGGAGATCTCGTCGGCCACCCGGCAGCAGCGATCCGCGAGCGAGCAGGTCGTCCAGGCCATGGCCGATGTGAGCTCAACTGCGGCCCAGTTCGCCGCTGGCGCCAAGCAGTCGGCGTCCAGTGCGCAGGAGATCGCCGACCTGGCCGTACGTACCCAGATGTCGATCAGCCATTTCGTGACCGAGGCCGACTCAACCGACTCAACCGACTCAGCCGACGAGGCAGTGGCAGCGGGCAGTGGCGGAGCTGACAGCGGTGGCGGAGCTGACGGCGCGCTCCATGGGGCCGACGACCTCGCCGGCGAGTGGTCCGAGCAGGAGAGCGCCCAGCTGGTCGGGGCCCCCGACTAGGCGAGTCGATCT
>JANMWN010000001.1:0-2140 GCA_031394045.1 Sporichthyaceae bacterium | reverse complement strand
GTGGTAGGCGACAATCATCGGGTGAAGCGCTTCAGTCCCTTCGTCGTCTACACCAGCTCGCGGCTGGTGCTCTTCGTGCTGACCGCCGTGGTGCTCGGGCTCTTGGGCATGCACGGGGTCCTGCTGCTGCTGGTCGCGCTGGTCGTGTCCGGGCTGCTCAGCTACGTGCTGCTCACCAAGCAGCGGGACGCGATGTCCGTGGCGGTCGTGACCCGGGCGGCGGGGCGGGTGAGCGCGGACGGGCAGGTGCGGCCTCCGGGGCGGTTCGCGTCGCTGCGCAACCGGCTCGAGGCTCGGACGACCGCCGAGGACTACGACGACGAGCCGGTCGACGAGCCGGCTCCGGCGGAGCCTGCGGCTGAGTCTCCGGCTGAGTCTCCGGCGGAGCCGGCGGCGGAGCCGGCGGCTGAGTCTCCGGTCGACGAACGGGTCCGGCCCAAGTCGCCGGACGAACCTGTCAGCTGACCGCGAGCCCCAGCCCGAGCAGCACGGCGTACGCGAGCTGCAGCCGACCGGTGTCGCGCAGCACCGGGATCAGGTCCCGACCGCCGGCGCCTCCCAGGACCGCACGCAGCGGTGGCAGCACCAGGGGCGCGGCGAGCAGGGCGAGCAGGGGCCACCATCGGCGGCTCCCCGCGCCGTCAGACATCAGCAGCGGAGCGCCGGAGACGAGGAACGGCACCACAAAGGGCGCGAGCACCAAGAGCGCGTACAGGCCGCGGGTGCGGCGGTTACCGAGGCGTACCGCGAGGGTGCGCTTGCCCGAGGTCGTGTCGGTCGGGATGTCGCGCAGGTTGTTGGCCACGAGGATCGCGCAGGCGAGGAAGCCGACGGGTACGGCCACCAGCACCGACAGTGAGGTGACCCGCTCGACCTGGACGAACGTCGTGCCGCAGACGGCGACCAGCCCGAAGAAGACGAACACGAAGAGCTCACCGAGCCCGGCGTACCCGTACGGGTGCGAGCCACCGGTGTAGAACCACGCGGCCGCGATCGAGGCGGCGCCGACGGCGACCAGCCACCACGACGTCGTGATCGCCAGCACCAAGCCGAGGACGGCGGCCAGCCCGAAGGCGAGGAATGCGGCCCGCTTGACCGCTGCGGGCGCCGCCGAGCCGGACCCGACGAGCCGGAACGGGCCGACGCGTACGGCATCGGTCCCGCGGATCCCGTCGCTGTAGTCGTTCGCGTAGTTGACACCGACCTGGAGCGCGAGCGAGACGGCCAGCGCGAGCACCGCCTTCCAGACCACCCCGGAACCGGCCGCGTACGCCGCACCGGTACCGACGAGTACCGGGGCGACGGCGGCAGGCAGCGTGCGCGGGCGGGCGCCTTCGACCCACTGGGCTGGCGTGGCCATCGGTTCAGTGCTCCTGCGCGGTGGACGGGTCTGCGGGCGGGGATGAGTCTCCCGCGGCGAGGTCGCGCAGCGCCGACCGGTCCGGCTTCCCGGTCGGCAGCATCGGGATCGTGGCCAGCAGGACCAGCCGGCGGGGTCGCCAGGCCGGGGGCAGCCGGTCGGCCGTCGCCGAACGTACGGTCTCGAGGTCGAGGCTGGCGCCCGGTTCGGTGACCACCAGGGCGACGACGACCTCGCCCCACTCGTCGTCAGGAACCCCGACGACAGCGCAGCTGCGGACCCCGGGGACGTCAGCGATGGTGGCCTCGACCTGTGCGGGGGCGACGTTCTCGCCGCCCGTGACGATCAGGTCGTCGGCCCGGCCGAGGATCCGCAGCCGGCCGTCGCGGCCGAGCTCACCGAGGTCGCCGGTGACGAACCGGCCGGCGTAGTCGGTCGCGGCGGCGGTGAGGTCGGGCCGCAGCCGGTAGCCGGCGAAGAGCGTCCGGCCGGACAGCAGCACCCGGCCGTCGGCGTCGAGGTCGAACGCGGCACCGTCGAGCGGGGACCCGTCGTAGACACAGCCGCCGCAGGTCTCGCTCATGCCGTACGTCGTGACGACGCGGGCACCTGCCTCCCTCGCCCGCTGCAGGAGCGACGCGGGGGTCGCCGCCGCACCGACGAGGATCGCGGCGTACGCGGCAAGGTCGACCTCCGCGTCGAGCAGCCGCCGGAGCTGGGTGGGGACCAGCGAGGTGTACAGCGGCTGCGCGTCGGTAGCCGCCGCGTGCGCAGCGGCAA
>JANMWN010000317.1:0-9995 GCA_031394045.1 Sporichthyaceae bacterium | reverse complement strand
AATCGTCCCGCGCACCGCGGACTGTGCCCGCAACGGCCCCAACGCGAGGACGAGCAGTCCGGCGGCGACGAACGGGGAACGGAGCATGCTCGAAATGTCGCGTGAAGAGCGTGATCCCACAACAAATCGCACCGCGGCCGGCCTCGCCGTCACCACCTGAAACGCACCGCCCTTCGCGGTAGAACGGCGCTAGTCGCACGCCCAGCCGACCGCTAAATTGCGGTCGGAATCCGCGGCGCTGACGCCGGCCTCCGTGCCGCCCTGCCGCCTCTGCCTACGTGTTTCGAAACTGGTGATCGCATGAAGGTTCCATTCGCGGCCCTCGTGGCGGCGCTCTGCGTTGCTCTCCCGCTCGCCGCCCAGGAACAGCCGGTGTTCCCGCATAAGAGCCAGCACGGCTCTGTCAGCCAGCGGATCGCCAATACGGAAATCACGATCGAGTACAACCGTCCAGTCGCTCGGGGACGGACGTTATTCGGCGCGCTGGTACCGTGGGGACGGATCTGGAACCCGGGCGCGGACACGGCGACGTCGATCCGGATCACCACACCCGTCGTGATCAACGGCGCTACCCTTGCGGCGGGCACCTACTCGATCTGGACCGAGCCCAACCCGACCACCTGGACCATCATCTTCAGCCGAGCCCACCCGGTGTTTCATACACCGTATCCGCAGGGCAACGACGCGCTCCGGGTTGTCGCGGTCCCGACCACGGGAGCAGCTAGCAAGGGAGGAACCTAAGTGCTGTGGCGCCTGCCCACGAGGTGGCGACGCTGGGACGAGGACCTTGCGAGGGGTGGTGGACTACCGTGAACTTCACGGAGCTTGAGGTCGTCGCACAATCGCTGACCGCCGAGGGCAAGGGCATCTTGGCTGCGGACGAGTCGACGGGCACGATCAGGAAACGCCTCGAGGCTGTCGGGGTCGAGGCTACCGAGGACTTCCGTCGTGCCTATCGCGAGCTTCTGTTCACTACTGTCGGCCTTGGCGACTACATCAGCGGAACGATCCTCTTTGATGAGACGTTGCGCCAGACGACGGCGGACGGCATTCCATTCGCCGAGGTCCTGGCTAAGCAGGGGATCCTGACTGGGATCAAGGTGGACCGTGGGGCCAAGCCCCTCGCGGGGTTCCCCGCCGAGACGATCACAGAGGGCCTGGACGGCCTTCGCGAGCGGCTTGCCGAGTACCGCGGTCTAGGCGCGCGCTTCGCCAAGTGGCGCGCCGTCATCCGCATCGGGACCAACTTGCCCAGCCGCCTCACGATCGACGCGAACGTCGAGGCGCTAGCGCGGTACGCCGCCCTCTGCCAGGACGAAGATCTGGTGCCGATCGTCGAGCCCGAGGTGCTGATGGACGGCAATCACTCGCTGGCACGTTGTGAAGAAGTCACCGAGGACGTGCTCGAATCGGTATTCCGGGGACTGTTCGCCCACCGGGTGCAACTCGAAGGGGTTGTGCTGAAACCCAACATGGTCATCTCGGGCACGGGGACGCCGAACCGTGCCGGGCCGAGGGAGGTGGCTGAGGCGACCCTTAGATGCCTGCGCCGGCACGTACCCGCGGCCGTGCCGGGGATCGCCTTCCTGTCCGGAGGGCAGAGTGAGGCGGAGGCCACGCACCACCTCAGCCTGATGAACCAGATCGGCGGAGTCCCCTGGCAGCTCAGTTTCAGCTTCGGGCGCGCGCTTCAGCAGACCGCCCTCGCGCGATGGGCAGGCAAGGCCGAGAACTTCGCTACAGCCCAGCAGTCGCTACTCACGCGAGCCAGGCTGAACGGCTTGGCGCGTCACGGCAGCTACCGGCCCCTGATGGAGCCCTGACGCAGCGCCCGCGTCCGGCGCAGCGGCGGGCTCGAGCATCGCGATGCACGGTGGTTCGCGGGAGTCTGCGGCGCAGTTGCCCGGACGTCAAGGCCCACCGAGTAGTTCGGCTCAGACATCGGCGCTGGTTTGGGTCCCGGTGGAGCTGACGTTTCGAACGGGGACCCCGTGTGCGCCTTGGTCGAGTGCGATGTCGATCTCGACGTGGTCCCTGCTGGACGACATCATCCCGGCCGATGTCCGCGACGAGTACGGCGGCAGGCGGGCGCGGGCAGGGTTCCCGAGCAGCCCTTGGGACTTAGGTCCCATTCACGAGGGACCACAGCCCCTGACGGACCTAATTCTCCTTCGATGAGGGTGGGGGTAGAGCCAGCAGTGACTGGCGAGAGCAGTTGGAGGATGAGATGGCCAACAGGCCGATCGTTGTGGGGTATGACGGCTCGGACACCAGTGAGCTTGCGTTGGAGTGGGCGCTCAGCGCAGCAGGAAAACGACACACTTCGGTGCGCATCGTTCATGCCGTCCCGATCTTGGTCGAGCCGTTGCCGGCCTTCGTCGGCTCTACCGAACCCAACGTCTCTGCGCTGCGGACAGCCGCGGAGAAGACAGTCGAGACCGCCGTCGCCAAGGCACATCGGACTGCGCCGGACGTCAAGGTCGAAAGCCTGGTACTCAGGGGCAGCGGCGCGTCCGCCCTTGTCGGGGAGCCGGGCGAGACCGAGTTGATCGTGGTGGGTTCGCGGGGGCTGGGCAGCTTCGACGAGTTCTTGTTGGGGTCAACCGGGATCCAGCTGGCAACACACGCAACCTGCCCGGTTGTGGTGATCCACCCTCCGCACGGTGACGTCGAGCCGGGGCCGGACTCCGGCCGGGTCGTGGTCGGTGTCGATGGTTCGGCCCTGTCGGTCGAAGCGTTGGGCTTCGCGTTCGAGGAGGCGGCCCTCCAGGGATGCGGGCTCACCGCGATCCATGCCTGGGAGACGCCCTTCTTTGACTCGCCAGGGAAGGGTGCTCCCACCCCAGACAGCGTCGTGGCCGATGAGTTCGGGGGCGAGGAGTTGCAGGCTCTCACCGACGCCATGAACGCCTGGCGCCAGAAGTTCCCGGGCGTCCACGTACGGGAGGTCGTCGTGCACGCCTCCCCAGCGGCCGCACTGGTCACGGCTTCGGCCGGCGCTCGGCTGCTCGTCGTGGGCAGACGCGGTCGCGGTGGGTTCCGAGCCCTCTTGCTGGGTTCGGTCAGCCACTCGGTCCTGCACCATGCGCACTGCGCCGTGGCCGTGGTCCGGTCGTCATGACCGTCCTGACAATCCCTCACCGGCAGTCGTCCCGGTCGCGGCTGACGACCCGCCCGGGCGGCTGGGCCTGACCTTCGCGATAGCCCTGGTAGTCGGAAGCATTGTCGGTACCGGCGTGTTCACGATGCCTGCTGTCATGGCCGGCGCCGGAATGGTCTCGATACTGACGCTGGCCGCCGCACCGCCAGCGGCGAAATTGCTCGATCGCCGGCCGGTCGATCTCCGAGTCTTCATCTGCCACCTCGGCGCAGGGCTTCGCTCGCGGCGGTGCTTGAGGGTCGCAATGTCGACACCACGATGGGATTCACCCCGCCCCCACGCTTCGCCGTTCCGCCTCCAACTGTTCGGCTTTCCCTCTGGCCGCAACTCACTGTCATGCTGCCCGCCGCGGTTGAGCCTTGCTGGATTCAGGGTCCGGTCGCGAGGGATAGTCCGTCCGGCAGCGGCGCGAGCTCGAACCCCCGGTGGTCAACCGAGAGCTTTACCCGGCTGCCAGCCAGGCTGACGTTGTCCAGCGTCATCGGCAGGTACCGCCAGGGCACTACTGGTGCGATGGACACAGTCCCCGCGGGTACGTGCGGCTCGAAGCGCAGCAGCGTGCGCAAGAGGTGCACCGGGGTGGCGGCGGCCCAAGCCTGCGGGGAGCAGGCCGTCGGGTAGGGAACGGGGGCGACGAAGTCGTCGCGGTCGAAGCCACAGAACAGTTCGGGCAGCCGCCCGTCGAAGTGGTCGGCCGCGTCCAGGAGCCCGACCGCGATGCGTTGGGCCTGCTCTACGTAGCCGTACCGCATGAGACCCGCCGCCACCAGGGCGCTGTCGTGCGGCCATACGGACCCGTTGTGGTAGCTCATTGGGTTGTAGGCGCCCATGTCTGAGGCAAGGGTGCGCACCCCCCAGCCGGTGAACATGCGCGGTGATAACAGGTGCTCGGCGAGGATCGAAGCCTTTTGGTCGTCAACGATCCCGGCCCACAGACAGTGGCCTACGTTGGAGGTCAACGCATCGATGGGACGCTTGTCGCGGTCTAGGCCGGCGGCGAACCATCCGAGCTTGGGCAGCCAGAACCGCTGGTTGAACGCCGCCTTGAGTTGGCCGGCCCGCTCTTCGCACCTGCGTGCAGTCCCGCTGTCGCCGGCGTTCTCGGCGATGCTGGCCCGAGCAAGGAGTGCTGCGTAGGCGTAGGCCTGGACCTCACACAGCGCGATCGGCGCTTCAGCCAGCCGCCCGTCGGCGAAGTTGATCCCGTCGAAGGAGTCCTTCCAGCCCTGGTTCACCAGACCGCGCTCGGTCGCGCGCTCGTACTCGACGAAGCCGTCACCGTCCTTGTCGCCAAATCGGTCGACCCATTCCAGTGCCCGGTCCGCATGCGGCAGCAGGGCCTGGACCTCGGCGTCGTTTACGCCGAAGCGCTGCAGCTCGCCGAGCAAGACCACGAACAGCGGAGTCGCGTCGGCGGTCCCGTAGTACACGCTGCCGCCGCCGAGTGACAGAGTGGCGCCGGGCCCGAACCGGGTCTCGTGCGGGATCCGGCCCGGCTCCTCCTCGCTGGTGGGGTCGACCTTGGAGCCCTGCAGTGCGGCCAGGCTTTGCAGCGACCCGAGCGCCAGCTGCGGGTCTAGGGGCAGCAGCATTAGCGAGGTCAACAACGCGTCCCGTCCGAACAGCGCCATGAACCACGGTGCCCCGGCGGCTACGACGACCCGGGAGGGGTGGTTCGGGTCGAAGATGCGTAGCGACCCGAGGTCCTCGACGCTTCGCCTCAGTGTCCGGGCCAGACCCGAATCGGGAGTCGACAGGGCCAGCGCCGCCTTCCGCCACCGCCGTAGACGCACCGCCGGCTCCGCCTCACCCACCGGCGCCCCACACTGGTGGTTGGGCGCTAGGCGGAGTCCGTCGATGACGGCGTTCGCCTCAAGAGAGGCCGTCCAGCGCGAACGCCCTGGCAGCCGCAGGTTCCAGGTTAGGGAGCCGGGCTCCAGGACCGGGTCGCCGGACCCGGACAGGACCAGCGCCCGGCGCGTGCCGTCGTTCCGGTAGTCAGCCCACAGCCCACCCTCGCGGACCGACCAAGACACCTCGCCTTGGCTGCGGGCCCGTCCCTCCTTGACTTCGAACAGGTCGGCGAAGTCGGCGTCGACGGTGACAGTCAGAGTGCTCGAGACTGGTTCGGGGCCGAGGTTACGCACTTTCAGCTGCATGCACATGCCCTCTCCGACACGCCGCTCGAGGAGCACTAGCAGAGTGCTGTCGGCCCGGTCGGGTCCGGGCCGGACCCGGGTGACGTGGGTCGCGGAAAACGGATCATCACTGATGACCGTCAGTCCCTCGAGCCGGGACCCGTCCAGCTCGGTCAGCCACATGGATACGAAGCGCGTGTCCCGGACGAACAGACCCATGGCCGACCCGGGCACAACGTCCCCGGTCCGATCGCTGATGCAAAACGTCGAGCCGTCGATCAGCGTCACGCCACCGCCCTCGGCGGGCAAAGGCTGCGGGCCACCCTGATACGCCCAACCGTCGCTCACCACGCACCTCGTCCGACTCTGCACCTAGGTCGTGTCATCCCAGCTCCACCCTGCTGCGACTTGACGCGCGGGCCCGAGGCAGCTCCGGCCCCGCCGGCACCGGGCTCCGCGAGCTGCCATGACCCAACATCGCCTCGGTGTACACCTCGAGGTAGTCATCGACCATGCGCCGCATCGAGAACCGCCGCACCGCCTCGGCGCGGCAGTCGGCGCGGTCGATCAGATCGAGCCGTTCGACGCATTCCACCAGGTCGTCGGCGTCACTGCGCAGGAAGCCGGTCCGTCCATCGGTCACGATCTCCCGCGCGGCGCCATGGCGGAGCGCCAGCACCGGGGTGCCGCACGCCAGGGCCTCGATCATGTTCAACCCGAACGGTTCGGGCCACTGGATGGGGTTGAGCAGCGCCGTCGCCTCCTGGAGCAGGCGGACCCGCTCGGCGGAGTCCACCTCGCCAATGAACTCGACGCCGGGTCCGAGCAGAGGCTCCACCTCGGACGCGAAGAACGCAACCTCGTCGGGCTCGCGCATCTTGCTCACGATCACGAGCCGCCGGCCCGCCGCGCGGGCGATCCGGATGGCCCGGTGCGGACCCTTGTCGGGACTCATCCGCGCCAGGAACAGCAGGTACCCGCCGGCGCCGGCGCCCGGCGGGTACTGGCGCAGGTCCAGGCCGTGGTGGACCACCCGGCTGATCGGGATCGTCGGTGCGCTGACCCGTTGGGACCGCGAGATCGCCACGACCGATACCCGGCGGGCGATCTCGGCATACACCGGGACCAGGTCAGCCGTGAACGGTGTGTGACACGTGGTCACCACCGGTGGGCCGCCCCTGCCGCCGAACACCAGCGGTCCGAGCAGGGTGTGGTCGTGCACGACGTCGACGTCGGCGAACTCGGCGTACGCCGCTGTCACCTGCGTGGCCTCAGGAGCACCCAGGCCAATGGGCTGCATGGCCCGGTCGTACCACCAAGCCCTCGGCACCGGGCAGGTGGACTCGCCGACGGTGAACAGCCGAACCTCATGCCCTGCCTCCTGCAGGCCTCGGGCCAGGACGTCGATGACCAGCTCGGTTCCGCCGTACGTGGGTGGCGGCACGGCCAGGAACGGCGGAGCAATCAGCCCGATCCTCACGACTCGCCTCCTGACCCCGCCCGGCTGGCCGCCGGGGAGACCTGCGTGAGGTCGATCACCGGCCCGGCGACCACGTCCGCAGCGACCATGGTCCTGGCGACCGCCGGCAGAAGGAGCACCGGCAGCCCGCAGGTGGACAGGAGGTCCTGAAGGGTGCGGGCGTGACCGGCTGACAGGTCCTGCGACCAACCCACGACCACCAGGTCGGGTCCCTCGTCGTGCGCGGTCTGCACGATCTCGATGGCTGCCTTGCCCTGCCGCAGGTGCAGGCGGGCGCGCTGAAATGGCAGGTTGCGGTTGAGGAACGCGCGCTCCCAAACTGGTGCTGCGTGCTGGGGCTGGTCCCTGAAACTGGGGACCGGCGCCTGGTCGAAGACGTGCACGACAACGATGTCCACCCCTACCTCGCCCAGCAGCCGCAGGACCGCCTCCACCGCATCCGCGGACTCCTGGCGACCGTCCAGCGGGACCAGCGCTCGGTGTATGTGTCGTCGGCGGGGCGGGAACGAGCCCGGCGGCACTACTAGCAACGGCTTGTCCGCGCCGGACATCACCGAAGCGGCGGTATGGCCCTCCGCGGACTTCGTTTCGCCCACCCCAGACGTCCCGACCACGCCCAGCACCACGTCTGGCTCGCGCAGGACTTCGGACAGTTCCACCGCCGCCAACCCGTCTCTGCAGGTCAGGCGGACGCCGGTGGCATCGGCCATGCATTGCAGGTCATGAGCGGGCGCGCCGCCGACGTAGAGCGCCTCGGCCTGCGCCCCGAGCAGTTCGGCCAGCACGACCGCGGCCCGCAACACCTCGCCGCTGACAGGGCTTCCGTCCACTGCAGCCACAACACGTGTCATGGGCTTGTCCCTCCACTCGGGCCTACGTCGCACATGGGTGCTTGCTTGCCCGCTAGGCCTGTCTTGCCGGTTGGCCCAAAGACTTGGCGTCGGTAGGACGGACAACGGCGACCGGGCAGTGTGCGTGGTGCACGACTGCGTGGCTGACCGAGCCGAGCAGGACGCTGCGTAAGCTGTCGCGTCCGCGCGAGCCGACAACCACCAGCTCAGCGCCGGCCGAGGCCGCTATCAGCGCCCTGGCAGGGTGTGAGTGCACCACGTACTGGCGGACGTCGACATCGGGCACCTTCTGTTGCCAGAGAGCCAAGGCGTCTTGGAGGGCCTGCAGCTCCTCGCCCTGGAACACCTCGTCTGCGATGAGCGTCGGCGCCTGGCCGCCCCGACCGTGGGCGTCGAAGTAGGGCGAGCGCCAGGCGTGGACGGCGGTCAGCCCGCAGCCGCGCAAGGACGCTTCCTCAAAGGCGAAGCCCAAGGCTTCGGTCGAGAGCGCCGAACCGTCGACGCCGACGACCACTCGACCGCCCTCCGGGCCCGGCTCAAGTTGTCCGGTGCGGATAACCACCACCGGGCACGTCGCGCGGGAGGCCACCTCAAGCCCCGTCGACCCCAGCAGGAGCTCCGAGAAGCCGCCGAGCCCACGTGACCCGACGACGACGATCTCGGACTCGCCCGACTCTTCGACCAGGGCCGCCGCCGCGCCCCCCGTCACCATCACACGGTCGACCGTCACGTCCGGCGCAAGCCGTCGAGCCCGGACCAAGCCAACCGCTAGGGTTTGCTCTCCCGCCCGGATCGGGGTGTCGCCCGGCGTTCCTGGTGGTCCGGCGAAGGCCAGCCCGGGCGCGAGAAACGGTGGCTCGGCGTGCATCACGCGCACCGACGTGCCTCGCAGCCGAGCGGCATCTAAGGCCCAGCCCAGAGCCGCGTCGCTGCTGTCGGAGCCGTCGTAACCCACCAAGATTGGCTTGCTGGTCATCGCTACCTCCGCAGTCACTGCGTCGTTCAGAATTAGGCTTGCGCGCGAGAGGTCTCGGCGCCAGAGTCTTTCGTCCCGCCGACCACTGCCGACATCGGACACGCATCCGTTCGGTCATGTCCGGCCTGCTTGGGGGTCGCCGGTAGCCACCGGCGTCTGTTTCTCAAGCAACATGACGATGTCTGAGGTCCCGCTATGAATCTCGACGGAGAAGTCGAGCCCGCTCGCCCGCAGGAGCGCGAGCACGGGCCTATTCTCGGCCAGAACCAGCGCAGTGAACTGGCGGATACCTCGGTGCGCCGCGGCCTCACCCAGCTCTCGCAGCAGGAGGCTGCCCAATCCGATTTGTCGCCAAGCGGCGTCGACGGCGACGGCGACCTCTGCGGTGGAACTACCAGTCTCGCCCTCGTAGCGGGCAACCCCCACTCCGGAGCCGTCGGGGGCGAACGCCACCAGGGCCAATCGGTTTTGGTAGTCGACCTCGACGAGCCGCCGGATCGAGGCTTCGTCGTGTGGCGGCGAGCCCAAGAAGCGCTCGTAGAGGGTTTCGTAGTCAGCGCCAAGCAGCGCCCGGCGCAACTCGGGGGCGTCGCCAGGGCGGATCGGCCGTACGAAGACCTCGCGATCGTCGGTGAGGACGGCCAGATGCTCCAGGTCAACCGGATACCCCGGCACGTCCACGCTCGCGCCGGTCGTCGGTACGTCGATCCGGCGTCCCTCAGGCACCTTGTCACTCTCCGGGGGCACAGGTGGGTCTCGCTAAGCGACCAGGCACCGGCCAAACACCTGTGCCTGCCAAGACCGATCCGGGACCTTCGGCTCTATCATCACCGGCCGGGCGTGAAGCACGCTACCCGCGACGAGATCGGGAGGTAACCATGCACGCGAATGTTCACGATCGAATCATCGTCCTCGGCTCTCACATCGATGAGCCCAAGCGGGACGGGGAGATCATTGAGGTTCACGGAGCCGACGGGAGCCCGCCGTACATGGTGCGATGGTCGGACACCGGTCACGAGAGCCTGTACTTCCCCGGGTCCGACGCGATGATTCACGACAGCAGGGCTGGCTAGCGCCGTGTGTCGTTAGTTGATAGACACTTAGGCCTGCGCGAGACTGAGGTATGGCCAATCGTCCTGCGAGTGCTCTGGTGTTGCGCGATGGTGATCATGAGGAGTTGTCCCGGCTGACGAGGTCCTCCTGGGTTCGCGCGGGTCTGGCGCAGCGAGCCAGGATCGTGCTGCTTGCTTCCGGAATCTGTCAAGTCAAGTGAGACAGTTGTGGTCAGTTGATTTGGCGTTCGTGGATGGGCTCGTTGATCCAGGACTGGGTTGGCATGACTGGGGGGTGCGGGCGTCGGCCGAATCGTTCGGGGTGGGCGTGGTAGGCG
>JANMWN010000296.1:0-7239 GCA_031394045.1 Sporichthyaceae bacterium | reverse complement strand
GTTAGCGTGCCATCTGGTTCACCCGCCAGTGGGACGTAGCAGCGTCGGCAGGCCGGATCAGCGGTTCGACCTCGGGGTAGGCCAGGTGGCCTTGACGATGCGGTCCCACACTGGGTCCGGCACGAGGCGCCGGGTCGTGATCAAGGTCTTGGCCATCATCCCGACCGCGTACCTGGCGCGGGGGTGCTCGCTCCGGACCGCGCGCAGCACGACCTTGGCGACGTCGTCGACCGTGACGTTCAAGTCGCTCGGCGAGTTGGAGTACGCGGCCGCATAGCGCTCGCTCAGCTCGGCGTTGAAGTCCGCGTAGTCGCCACCGGCACTGTCAGCGCCGTCGAAGACACCGATGCTGGCGATCGCGGTGTCGCCGAACGAGCTCTGGACGGGACCCGGCTGCACCAGCGACACGCGTACGCCGAAGGGAGCCACCTCGAGCCGCAGCGCGTCGCTCACCGCCTCGACCGCATGCTTGGACGCGTGGTAGAAACCGCCCCCGGGGAACGTGAACCGGCCGCCCATCGAACCGATGTTGACCACGCGCCCCCACCCCTGCGCCCGCATCCCCGGCAGCACGAGCTGGGTCAGCCGGACCAGCCCGAACACGTTGGTCTCGAACTGTCGGCGTACCTCGGCCAGGTCGGTCTCCTCGATGGTGCCCTGCAAGGCGTAGCCGGCGTTGTTGACGAGCACGCCGACCGCACCATGATCGGCGACCACCCGCGCGACGGCCGCCGCCATCGAGGCCTCGTCGGTGACGTCCAGCGCCAGCGTCGACATCCCGGCGTCGGCCAGGTCGCTGATGACCTCGGGCCGGCGCGCGGTGGCGTACACGGAGTACCCGGCCGCGTGCAGGGTCAGGGCCACGCCTCGCCCGATGCCGGACGAGCAGCCGGTGACCAGGGCCGCAGTCGATCGATCAGGCTGCACGGCCCACCTCCGGTGCCTTCGTCAGAGCTGCCCGGCGAACGATCCGAGCGACGACTCCCCCTCGCCACGGGTCAGGAACCGGTAACCGAGGTATCCGATGACGATAGCGCCGAAGGACGCGACCAGCAGGAGCGAGGCCAGGGCGTTGAGGGCAGGAGTCGGCGCGCCGCGGGCGGTGTTGTAGATCTTGACCGCGACCGACTCGGTGTCCGCCCCTGACGACAGGTACCGCACGATCACGAAGTCGTCGATGACGTCGGCGAACACCAGCACCGAGCTCGCGAAGATCGCCGGCAGCAGCATCGGGATCAGCACCCGACGCAGCGCCCCGATCGACGACGCCCCGAGGTCGGTCGCCGCCTCCTCGTACTGCTTGCCGATCGTCAGGAGCCGCGCACGCACGATGATCACCGGGTACGACATCTGGAAGGTGACCAGGCCGATCACCTGCCCCCACGTCCCGGCCTGCAGCGGGGTGTTGACCGGCAGCTGGCTCGCGACGAAGTACAGCGAGACGCCGAGGATGATCTCGGGCACGACGAAGGAGAGCAGCATCTGGATGTTCCAGAACTGCGGCAGCCGGCCGCGCCAGCGGTCGAGCCCCAGCGCGAACGCCACCCCGAGGGGTACCGCGATGATGGTCGTCAGCACGCCGAGGAGCAGGGTGTGCACCAGGGCCGCGTGCAGGTCCGCGTCGTGCCAGACCGAGCGGTCGGGGTCCTGCCAGTACCACCGGAACGAGAAGCCCTGCCAGACGCTCCGGGACTTGCCGGCGTTGAACGAGAAGAGCACTGCGATCGCCACGGGGAGCAGCGACCAGGCGAGGTAGATCCAGGTGATGGCCTCCAGGATCCGTGGCTTGCGCCAAGGGTTCTTGAACCAGCGCACGAAGGGCAGCCCGGTCCGAGCAGGTGCGACCTCCGCCGGCGGCTGCAGGGTGGCGGTCATACCGTGTCGCCCTCGGCCCGCGCCGTCGCACGGACGTAGTAGATCATCGGGATCAGCAGCACGATGAACATGATGATCAGGAACGTCGCGCCCTGCCCGACCTGGGCTGGTACGAGGATCGCGTTGTTGATCAGGTTGCCGTACATCGACGTGCTGGGCGAGCCCGACAGCAGGTCGTTGGTGAAGTAGTCGCCGACCATCGGCAGCGTGACCAGGAGCAGGCCCGCGATCACCGCCGGCTTGCTCATCGGCAGCGTGACCTGCCGGAACGTCGACCAGCGCGAGCCGCCGAGGTCACGTGCCGCCTCGATCAGGCTCGGCTCGATCCGGTCGAGGCCGGCGTACAACGGCAGGATCATGTACGGCACGTAGCCGTAGGTCAGCCCCATGATCACGGTGCTCGGCCGGCCGTCCAGCCACGAGACGTGCACCGGGAAGATGCCGCCGGCGCTGAGGGCCTTGTTCACCCAGCCGTCGGTCTGCAGCAGGTTGACCCACGCGAGCATCCGCATCATGTAGCTGATCCAGAACGGCGCGATCAGCAGCGCGAGCAGCAGTCCCTTGCGCCGCCCCCCGAAGCGACAGACGAAGTAGGCGACCGGGTACGAGATGAGGAGGCAGCCCGCGCTGGCCAGCAGCACGAAGACGACGGTGCGGACGATGGCCGGCCCGAAGATCCCGTCGTCGCCGAAGATGTGGCTGAAGACGAACGCCACCTGCGTGGTGTCCCACTGCAGCGGGTTCCACTCCGGGACCGGCGACCGGAAGATCGGGTCGAGCGTCCCGAAGGCCAGGCACAGCACCACGTACAGAGGTATGAGGAACAAGAACGCGAGCCACAGGACGCCAGGCAGGGCGAAGCCCGGCCAGATCCACCGGGACCGTTGACTGCCGACGCTCACGTCAGGCGCCGGCCTTGAACTGCTGCCACACCGCCTGCCACTGGGAGTCCACGTCCGGCGGCAGCTCCAGGAGGTGCTGACCGGACTCCCAGTCCTTCTGCAGGACCACAGCGGACGCGAGGTTCTTGGGGATGAACTGGCTGGAGACCAGCTCCTCGGGAGTGATCTTGTTCTGCGGCGGCTGGTAGCCGGTGAAGCTGAAGGTTCCGATGGAGACCTCGTAGTCGAGCATGTGGTTGAGCAGCAGGTGCGCCATCACCGGCGCCTTGGACTCCTTGAGCAGCACCAGCAGGTCGTTGTCGGTCATGTTCTCGTTGCCGGTCGGCGACCAGTAGCGGAGCACGTCCGGCGACTGACCCTGCGGCATGTACGACACCATGTTGACGGCGTCCCCGGCCCAGGCCTGGCAGATGCTGACGATCTTGGTGGGCACGTCGGTGTAGTCGGTCACATTGACCTTGGGCTTGGTGGTCTGGTTCAGCAGGGAGAGCTGCTTGTGCACCAGGTCGAGGTCCTCGGCCTTGTACGTGTTGACGCTGAGGTTGTTGCGCAGCAGGACCATGCCCATGCAGGTGCGGTAGTCGTCCAGGACGGACATCTTCTTCTCGTACTTGGCGTTCCAGAAGATGTCGTACGGGTTGCTCATGGCCGCGATGTCCTCGCTGACGAGGTCCGCCCGCCAGGCGATCCCGGTGCCGTACAGCACGTACGGGGTCGTGTACTGCCACTCCTGGTCGTAGAACGGGTTCGTGTACGTCGGCCACACGTTGGCGATGTTCGGGATGTAGTCGTGATTGATGGGCTGGACCAGCTTGGCCGTGACCATCTTGCCGATCTGGTCGTAGCTCGGGTTGTAGATGTCGGCCTGGACCCCGCCGGTGCGGATCTTGCCGATCGCCTCGGTGGTGTCCTCGAAGGTCGTCAGCGTCACCTTGACGTTGTACTTCTGGTACTTCTTCTCGAAGGACTTGATGGCGCCCTTGTCGAAGTAGTCGACATACGTGTAGACGTTCAGCGTCGCGTTCTGCTCGGGCGTCAGCCCGGAGGCGATCGGCTTGTTGTCGTCGAAGATCGGCCACTTGACCGGGTTCTCGGGGCTGGCGACCGAGAACGTCGCGGTCGGCGCCGGACCGGTGCCCACCGTGCCACCCGTGGTGTCCTTCTTGGAGCAGGCCTCCAGGAACGCGGCCATCGACGGCAGTGTCACGGCCGCAGCCGCTCCCCTGCTCAGGAACGAGCGGCGACTGAGGCCGTCACCGCGCTGCTGGTCGTTCGGGTCCTTCGACCGGTCCTCGGACAATGCGTGCTCCCGACTGTGTCTCATGTGTGTGTGTCCCTGACGCTGGGCAGGTTCCTTGCCGCACGAACTGAACGTCGCATAGACTGAACGTTCAGTCAAGACTTGATACGAGATCGCAACAGGGGCGGACGATGACCACCAGTCTGGCCGCAACTCCCGAGGTTTTCATACGACTCGACCAACTTATCCTGCGTGAGGAGGAGGTCTTCCTCGCGCGCCAGCCCCGATCGCGGGCGATGCTCGAACGTGGCCGCCTCAGCCTGGCCGGCGGCGTGACGTCCAGCTGGCAGATCGCCCGGCCGCAGGCGGTGTTCCTCAGCCATGGGCTGGGCTCCAAGGTCTATGACGTGGACGGCACCGAGTACGTGGACATGCATGGTGGCTACGGCGTCTCGGCCGCAGGGCACGCACACCCCGCGATCGTGCGAGCCGTGAGCGAGCGCGTCGCCAGGGGGACCCACTTCGCGCAGCCGACCGAGGACGCGATCGTCGTCGCCGAGGAGCTCGCCCGCCGCTGGGGCCTGCCGCTGTGGCGCTTCGCCAACTCCGGTACCGAGACCACCATGGACGCGGTGCACCTGATGCGCGCGTACACGGGCCGCTCGCTGATCATCAAGGTCGAGGGCTGCTACCACGGCCACCACGACTCGGTGCAGGTGTCCGTCGCACCGGACGCCGAGGACGTCGGGCCTGCGGACCGCCCCGTCGGGGTCGCCAGCTCGACCGGGATCCCGCAGGAGATCCGCGACCTGACGGTCATCGTCGGCTACAACGACCTCGCGGCCGTCGCGCGCGTGCTGGCCGAGCACCCGGGGCAGGTCGCCGGCATGATCCTCGAGCCGGTGATGATGAACGCCGGCATAATCCACCCGGACGCGGGCTACCTGGCCGGGCTGAAGGAGCTGCTGCACGCCGCGGGCGCCCTGCTCACGTTCGACGAGGTCAAGAGCGGCTTCACGATCGCCCAGGGCGGCGCCACGCAGTACTACGGCGTCACCCCCGACATCGCCTGCCTGGCCAAGGCGCTGGGCGGTGGCATCGCTGTCGCGGCGCTCGGGGGCACCGAGGAGGTCATGACCTTCATCGCCGAGGGCGGCTACGACCAGGTGGGGACCTTCAACGGCAACCCGCTGGCCGTCGCCGCCGCGCGGGCAGCCCTGCACGAGGTCTTCACCCCGGCCGCGTACGTACACTTCGACCGGCTGCGAGAGGCGCTGGTGTCCGGCCTCGACGCGGTCATCGAGGCATACGCGCTGCCGGCCCACGTGAGCGCGATCGGGGCGAAGGGCTGCCTGGTCTTCCGGCCGAACGTCGTGCACGACTACCGGGACTTCCTGGAGATCGACGACCGTTTCAGCCACGGCCACTGGCTTTACCAGCACAATGGCGGGGTGTTCCTGCCCCCGTGGGGCAAGGCCGAGCAGTGGTTGGTCTCGGTGCAGCACGACGACGCCGACGTCGCCCGTTTCGTCGGCAACTTCGAGCGGTTCGCCGCGGACCTGAGAGGGTGAGCGTGTCAGGAGGCGAGGTCCAGATCGTCGGGCTGGCGAAGAGCTTTGGCGAGTTCGCCGCGGTGCGCGGCATCGACGTCCACATCGCGGGTGGCGAGTTCTTCTCGTTGCTCGGACCGTCCGGCTGCGGCAAGACCACGACCTTGCGCATGGTGGCCGGGTTCGAGGAGCCGACCGCCGGCAGCATCATCATCGACGGCGTCGACGTGGCGCACACTCCCCCGCACAAGCGGCCGGTCAACACGGTGTTCCAGAGCTACGCGCTCTTCCCGTTCATGACGGTGTGGGACAACGTCGCGTTCGGGCTGCAGTACACGAACGCCACCAAGGAGGAGACCCGGCAGCGGGTCGGCGAGGCGCTGGCCCTCGTACAGATGCAGGAGAAGGCCAAGTCCAAGCCCGGCCAGCTGTCCGGCGGCCAGCAGCAGCGGGTCGCCCTGGCTCGCGCACTGGTGCTCGGGCCGAAGGTGCTGCTGCTCGACGAGCCGCTCGGTGCTCTCGATGCCAAGCTGCGCAAGGCCCTGCAGATCGAGCTCAAGGCGCTGCAGGAGCGGGTGGGCATCACCTTCATCTACGTGACGCACGACCAGGAGGAGGCACTGACCATGTCCGACCGGCTGGCCGTGATGGCCGACGGTCGGATCGAGCAGATCGGCAGCCCGAGCGAGGTCTACCAGGAGCCGGCCACGGCGTACGTCGCCGACTTCCTCGGGGTCTCCAACCTGCTCGACGTCGACGTGATGTCGTCCTCCGCCGAGAGTACCGAGGTGAAGTTCGGTGACACGACGCTGACGTGCACGCCGGGCTCTGACCTGCCGATGGGTCCGGCCAAGGCGGTGCTGCGCCCCGAGCGGATCCAGCTGCTCCCCCAGCAGCAGCCGGGCCCCAACCACGTACCCGGCATGGTCGAGCGGCTGGTCTACCTCGGGTCGACGACCCAGCTGATCGTGCGGCTGGCACCCGGCGCGACGGTCCAGGCGATGGTGCCCAACACCGGCGCCATCCCGGACTGGGAGCAGGGCACCCCCGTGACGGTGCACCTGCCCCCCGAAGCCCTCCGCCTGCTGACCAGCTAGTGGTGCGTCGCCAGAATTGATCTGGCAGGTGCGGGCGGGGCGGCTGCGCTGGAGCAGGGCTGCCTGTGGACAAGATCGTCAGACTGTCGGTGGGGTCTGCTACGGGAATTTGTGTCGAAAAGTTGTTGCGTACCAATGGCCTTCGAACACCTGTTCGAGTAGGATCATGGAATGACGATCACCGCGCAGCACCCGGCGACGCCCCTTGCGGGCGACCCGCTGCTGCTCGCGCGGGCCCGCGTCGATGCGGCGCTGGACCAGCTCGCCGCTGCCGTGGCCCAGCACCTGACGGCCGGGGTTGATCCGCTGGCTGTGGCGGGGTGGGCGCGCCGGGCCGAGGCCCGGGTCGCCGCGGTCCGGCTGGTGGCCCTGGGCGAGGCCGAGCGCCGCGGCGCCGCCCGCACGGTCGGGGCGACCGGGACCGCCGCGTGGCTGTCCGGTCACGGCGTGGCCCCCGGTGTGGCGCGTCGCGACGTCGCCCTCGCGGGGGCGCTGGCCGACCCAGACCACCAGGGCACCCGGGACCGGCTCGCCGCCGGTGGGCTCACCCCCGAGCAGGCGATCGTGATCACCCG
>JANMWN010000282.1:0-5509 GCA_031394045.1 Sporichthyaceae bacterium | reverse complement strand
GTGCGGGAGCTTGTCCGCGACGGCCTTGTCCTTCAGCCTGGCAATACCGGTGTTGTAGCTGTGGAACTGAAGGTCCTTGTAGGACACCTCGGGATCCAGGATGTTGTTGATCCAAGCGTGAGCGGCCACCGGGTGCGGCGCACTGGCCAGGATGGTCCAGTTGTCCATCCAGAGCTCGGTCGACGGAGGTCCTTCGGGCAGCGGTCCGGGGTGCTGCTCCTGATCCCCGGAATCGCCTACCTGGTGCTGTTCTTCCTCGTGCCGGTGGGTTTCATCGCTTACTACAGCCTGGGATACAAGCCCGCCTTGTTCGGCACGGTGGCCACCGACCGGCTCTCGCTCGACCGGTACAAGGAGGCGCTCGGTCCGACCTTCCTGGCTACTTTCACGAACACGCTGCAGATCGCCGTGATCGGCACCTTGTCGTGCCTGGTCATCGGGTTGCCGGTCGCCTACTGGGCGGCCAGGCATCTCGGCCCACGCAGCCGCCATGTCGTCCTGGCACTGATCTTGCTGCCGTTCTGGACGAACTTCCTCATCCGGACGGTCGGTTGGGTGGTGGTCCTCGCCCCGGGCGGCTGGCTGTCGCACCTGCTCCAGGCGGCGCACCTCACCTCGCACCCGCTCGACGTCCTGGACACCCGTGGTGCCGTCCAGCTCGGTGTCGTCTACAACTATGTGGTCTACATGATCTTGCCGATCTATGTCGCCTTCGAACGCACCGATCCCGCATTGCGCGAGGCGGCGCGAGACCTTGGCGCCACCCGATGGCGCGCCTTCCGCCAGGTCACTCTTCCCCAGGCAGCCGCTGGGATCGCGGCCGGTCTGATCCTGGTGTTCATCCCTCTGTGCGGCGACTACATCACCGCGACGATCCTCGGCGGCGCGAAGGGCAACATGGTCGGCCAGCTCGTGGCGGGGCAGTTCCTCGGCACCCAGAACTGGGCGCTCGGGTCCGCCGTGGCGATGCTGCTGGTCGTGTCCGTCCTCGTCGTTACGGCATTGCTGGCTGCACTCGCGTACGGGACCCTCGCGCTCCTGCGCCGGCGCCGGCGCGTGGTGCTGGTCACCCCCACAGTCGCGGTAGCGCACGCATGAGCGCCACCGGAGCCACCGCACAGCTGGCTCGCCGCCGCCGCCGCGACCCGGTCAAGATCGGGCTCGGAGTTGGTGGAGTGGCCGTGCTGGTCTTCCTCTACCTGCCGATCCTCACCATGATCGCCTACTCGTTCAACTCAGGGCGGGTCCTCGTGGTGTGGGGAGGTCTTGGGACCCGCTCCTACCCGCAGGCTCTGGCGAACCCGGCGCTGATCCAGAGCGTGACGACGTCGCTCCAGGCTGCGGCCGGTTCGTCGATCCTGGCCACCATCGTGGGGACCCTGCTCGGGATCGGGATGGCGCAACGTCGAGGTCTCGGCTCCCGCGTCATCCTCGGCCTGCTGCTTCTCGTCCTCGTGACTCCAGAGATCGTCGATGCCGTTGCGCTGCTCATCTGGTACGTCCAGGTCAACGGCCCCTTCGGACCTGCCAACCACGTCGTGAACTATGGGCTGGTCCGGTTGTGGTTCGGCCACGGGATCTACAGCACCGCGGTCGTCGCCCTCATCGTCCGCGCCCGGATGGCCAGCCTCGACCCTGCCCTGGAAGAGGCAGCCGCCGACCTCTACGCTCCGGCCCACCGGCGCCTGCGCCAGGTGGTCCTGCCGCTGACAATGCCTGCCGTCGTCGCTGGCTTCCTGCTCTCCTTCTCCTTGAGCCTAGACAACACGATCATCTCCAGCTTCGTCAGCGTCGCAGGGTCTACCCCGTGGTCGGTGTACGTCTTCGGCGCCGTGCGCAACGGGCTTCGCCCGGAAATCGCCGCGATGTCCACGATGCTGCTGCTCCTGACCGCCAGCTCGCTAGCGCTCGTGGCCTTCGTCCTGCGCCGCGGAGGCAGCTCGCTCTCCGGCGCGTCCTGATCCGGCACCTCCGACCGAAAGAGACCACATGTCCCCGTCCCCGTCCCCCGTCGACTCCGTCCGCGCTTCGCTGGGCGAACACCCGGTCCGGCTCACCGACGGCAGCCTCGCCTGGGTCGACATCGGCGCCGGCGACCTCTACCGCCTCAGGCCCGACGGAACTCACATCGCTCAGCACCTCGACGAGGGAGTCGGTTGCGCAGCCCCAGCAGAAGACGGCGGGGTGATCGTCGCGACGAGCAAGGGCTTCCAGCGTCTCGACGCGGCCGGGAGCCG
This sequence comes from Sporichthyaceae bacterium, assembly GCA_031394045.1. GTDB lineage: Bacteria > Actinomycetota > Actinomycetes > Prado026 > Prado026 > JANYIP01. The sequence goes on along the minus strand of JANMWN010000282.1, from coordinate 3,272 downwards.
GGTCGGCGCACCCATCGTGCCCGACGACCTGCCGATCGAGTGCTTCTTCAACGACGGAGCGTGCGACCCTGCAGGCCGCTTCCTAGCCGGGACCTCCACCACCGAGCGGACGATCGGTGCTGCCACCCTCTACGCGCTCGAGCCGGACGGCACCGTCCGAGCGGTCCTCGAGGGCGTCACCGAGTCCAACGGCATCGCGTGGTCGCCGGACGGCGGGACCATGTACTACGTGGACAGCGGCACCCAAGACGTCCTGGCCTTCCCCTACGACGTCGGCGCAGGCCGACTGGGCACCGCTCAGGTCGTCACTGCGATCGACCCGGCGGACGGCGTTCCCGACGGATTGGCCGTCGACGTCGAGGGAAATCTGTGGCTCGGACTGTGGGACGGTTGGGGCATGCGCAGGTACACCCCGTCCGGCACACTGCTGGATGTGGTGAGCTTCCCGGTACAGCACGTGACGTGCGCCGGCTTCGGCGGGCCCGACCTGGATGTCCTCTACGTCGCCACCGCCAGCAGCTACCTCTCTGACAGCGAGCGAGCGGCTCAACCGCTCGCCGGAGCTCTTTTCCGGGTCGACGGCATTGCGCCTGGGCACCCTGTGTGGGAGTTCGGGTGAGCCAGTCGGGCCTCGACCGCGACGCTGTAGGAGCCGCACTGGGGGCTCGGATCCGGGCGCACCGTCAGCTTCGTCGGCTGTCTTTGCGCGCGCTGGCCGCCTTGAGCGGGACAAGCCCGAGCTTCATCAGCCAGCTCGAGCGTGGGCAGACCGGCGCGAGCATCTCCAGCCTGGTACAGATCGCCGACGCCCTCGGGGTGAGCCTGAGTACCTTCTTCGACGGGCAACCGCACCTGACCCCGGCCGTGCTGCGCAAGCAAGACCGGCCGACGTTGTCGATGGACAACGGCGTGAAGAAGACACTGCTCACCGGACAGCCGGCAGACTTCGTAGACGTGTACGCCGGAGAGCTCGCAGTTGACGGCTCGACGGGCGGGGACACGTACACCCACGGCGACTCCCATGAGGTCTTCGTGGTGATCCACGGAGACGTCGAGCTCACCCTTGGATCAGCCCGGCTCCGGATGGCGACGGGCGACTCGGTCGAGTACCGGACGTCGGTGCCGCACGGGGTACGCAACGTCGGCAACGACTCGGCAGAGGTGCTCTGGATCGTCAGCCCGCCGACGGCGACGGCTGCCTCGTCGCACCTCGCCCCGGTCGCTTCACCGAAGCAACGACAGAAGGGCACATTGGCATGACCGTCGAGTAGACGGTGGAAACCTCGCGACAGCCTGGCGGAGAGCTCCCTTCCCACCGCTACCCAGGACGACGTAGCCGCGGCCGCCGCCATGTCGATGCCGGGTTCCGTCAGTGGCGCGACTGCTCGATCGCCGATCGGCTTGCCGGTTGGTGCGTCGCGACCGGACCGGCGTGGCGCTTTCATGGGGGCGCCGCCTTCCACACCGACCCTACGGTCGCACTTCAGGTAGCCGACCGGCTCGACATGGGGATGGTCTGGATCAACTCCGCCGAGGGCGGCGGCCCCGAGCTGCCCTTCGGTGGCACGACGCGGTCCGGGGTCGGTCGCGAGCTCGGCCCATATGGCATCGATGAGTTCGTCAACAAGAAGCTCATCCACATCCCCGCTGGGCGATCATGAGTAGTGGCCCTCGAAGCATGGTCGTCCCCTGAGCCCTACGAGCGATTCATGGGCCGGTGGAGCCGGTTGCTGGCCGCCGAGGTGGTCTCGTTGCTGGACCCGCCGCCCGGTCTGCGCTGGCTCGACGTCGGCTGCGGCACCGGAGCCCTGAGCGCAGCCTTGCTGGCTGCCGTCAGCCCCTTGAGCCTGGTCGGGCTCGACCCGTCCGCCGAGTACGTACGAATGGCTCGCGAGCGCCAGCCCGACCCACGGGCCACGTTCGCGGTTGGCGACGCCACGGCCCTGGAGCTGCCCGACGCCAGCGTCGACCGGGTCGTCTGCGGTCTGGTGCTCAACTTCGTCCCCGACCCTGCGGCCGCCGTCCGCGAGATGCAACGGGTGCTCGCCCCTGGTGGGCAGGTCGTCGCGTACGTGTGGGACCTGGCCGGTGGCATGCAGATGCTCGGCCGGTTCTGGGCGGCGGCGATCGCGGAGGACCCAGCGGCCGCCGCCCTCGACGAGTCCGTCCGGTTCCCCCTCTGCCGCGAGGGCGCGCTGGAAGGGTTCCTCGCAGCGGCGGGGATGGACGACGTGAGTGCCCATTCTCTCGACGTACCAACGGTCTTCCACGACTTCGACGACTACTGGACACCGTTCCTCGGCGGACAGGGCCCCGGTCCCGGCTATCTCGCAGCACTCCCCGAGGAAGCGAGCGACCGGCTGCGCGAACGACTGCGCGCCAGCCTCCCGACCGAGCCGGACGGGTCGATCCGGCTGACCGCCCGTGCCTACGTCGTTCAGGCCACTCGGTAGGTTGGCCGGGTGATCGAGTACGAGTGGCGCGGTGACTTCGAGAACCCCGAGGTCGACGGCTTGCATGCGGAGGGCTTCGCCCACGACCTGGGCGACGACGACTGGTGGGGGCAGGTCAACCGGCACAGTCTCGGCTGGGTCTGCGCCAGACGTGCTGGTGTTCTCGTCGGCTTCGTGAACGTGGCCTGGGACGGCTGGAGCCACGCGTTCGTCCTGGACACGCTCGTGACCTCGACGGCGCGACGACAGCGCGTCGGTCAGAGCCTGGTCCAGGTGGCCGTGACCGAGGCGCGCCGCGCCGGGTGCGAGTGGCTGCACGTCGACTTCGAGGACCACCTGCGTCCGTTCTACTTCGACGCGTGCGGGTTCACTCCCACGAACGCCGGGCTCATTGCCCTCTAGCTACCTTTAGCTGCCCTCCCGCCAAGGACCTAGTGGTGCGTCGCCAGAATTGAGCTGGCAGGTCAGGGCGGTTCGGCTGGCAGTGGTTCGGTGGGTGGTGGTTCGGGTTGTGGTGGTGGGTGCCAGATCGCTTTGCCGTTCTTGAGGGTGATGGTCCAGCCGTCGTGGTGGAGCAGGTCGTGGTGGGCGTCGCAGACCAGGACAAGGTTGTCCAGGTCGGTGCGTGGGCTGACCTGCCAGGGGACCAGGTGGTGGGCCTCACACCAGGTGGCGGGCTTGTCGCAGAACGGCGCGGTGCAGCCGCCGTCGCGCAGTGCGAGGGCGATGCGTTGGGCGCGGCTGGCGGTGCGACGGTTGGCGCCCAGGTCCAGGACCACGCTGGCTCCGCCCAGGACGGCGGGCAGGACCCGGGCGTCG
>JANMWN010000247.1:0-9736 GCA_031394045.1 Sporichthyaceae bacterium | reverse complement strand
GCCGCAGCCGATGTCGAGCAGCCGCATCCCCGGCCGGAGCCCGAGCTTGCGGCAGACCAGGTCGAGCTTGTCGCGCTGGGCGTCCTCGAGGGTGTAGCCGGGCTCGTCGGACGTCCAGTACGCGCAGGAGTACGCCATGTGTGGGTCGAGCAGCAGGGCGTAGAAGTCGTTGGACAGGTCGTAGTGGTGGGCGATGACGTCCACGTCGCGGCTCTTGCTGTGCAGCCGTCCGCGCAGCCGCGCCTGCGAGCCGGGGGCCGGCAGGCGGGTGCCCACCGCGCCGAGCCGGAACGCCTCCGACGCGGCCTTGGCCCACAGTGCCGGAGACGGCCGTCGGGCCACCAGACCGCGGGACCGGACGGCCTGCCACACGAGCGTCAGCCCCTCCATCAGGTCACCCTCGACGTCGAGCTCGCCGGTGACGTACGCCTGCGCGAGGCCGAGCTCGTTCGGGTTCCAGAGCATCCGGCGCAGCGCCCGCGCGGACCGTACGACGGCGACAGGGGTGTCGGCCGGCCCGGTCTCGCTGCCGTCCCAGGCCCGGATCCGGATCGGCAGCTGACCACCGAAGAGCGGCTCGAGCAGGGCCGCCAACCGGTCGGCGATGCCGGTAGTCGCGGTGGTTGGTGGCCGCGCGGTCGTGGTGGTCATGCCGAGGCCGCCTTGGTGAGGATGAACTGCTGGACGTCGAGGTAGCCGGACCGGAAGCCGGCCTCGGAGTACGCGAGGTAGAACCGCCACATCCGCCGGAAGGTGTCGTCGAACCCGAGCCCCTCCACCGTTGTTGCCTGCCCGTCGAAGGTCTCGCGCCACACCCGCAGCGTCTCCGCGTAGTGCGCGCCGAACGAGAACTGGTCGGCCACCTCGAGCGAGGTCTGCGCCACGGACTCGTTGATGGAGCGCACCGAGGGCAGCAGGCCGCCGGGGAAGATGTACTTGTGGATCCAGGTGTACGTGTCCCGTGAGGCCAGCATCCGGTCGTGCGGCATGGTGATCGCCTGCAGGCCGACCCGCCCACCCGGCGCGAGCAGGGCGTCGAGCACGTCGAAGTACGCCGGCCAGAACGCGTACCCCACGGCCTCGATCATCTCGACGGAGAGCACCGCGTCGTAGCTGCCGACGGCCGCGCGGTAGTCGCACAGGTCGATGGTGACGCGGTCCGAGAGCCCGGCCTCGGCCACCCGTGCCTGGGCCAGGGTGCGCTGCTCCTCCGAGAGGGTGATCGAGCGGACGACGGCGCCACGCTCGGCGGCGCGGATGGCCAGCTCGCCCCATCCCGTGCCGATCTCAAGCACCCGGGTGCCGGCCTGCACGTGCGCGCCGTCCAGCAGCCGGTCGATCTTTCGGCGCTGCGCGGCTTCGAGCGTCTCGGCGCCGGCGTCAAGGAGCCCGGAGGGGTCGGTCTCGAAGAGGGCGGACGAGTACGTCATGGACTCGTCGAGGAACAGCGCGAACAGCTCGTTGGACAGGTCGTAGTGGCGGGAGATGTTGGTCCGCGTGTTGTCCGTCGTGCCGTGCTCGCTGGCCGGCTGGTGCTGCACGAACACGTCTCGGAGCCGCTGCAGCGGCGGTGGCACGAGGGTGGACATCCGGCGGGCGAACACGGTGAGGACGCCGGCCAGGTCGTCGGCTGTCCAGTCGCCGGCCAGGTACGCCTCGCCGAAGCCGATCAGGCCACCCGCCCCGACGCGGCGGTAGAACGACTCGGGCCGGTCCAGCCGCATGACAGGTCCGGTGAGCCCACCGCGGCCCATGACGCGACCGTCCGGCAGCAGCACCCGCACCTCGAGCCGGTCGACCACCCTCTCGAACAGCGACCGGGCGACGCGAGCGCGGAACCCGCCAGCCGGGAGGGTGACGACGTCGGGCCAGCGCTGCGCGTCGACGGCACCGGTCGACGGCGCTGTCGAGGAGGTGGTCGTGTCACCGGGCGTACGGCCCGGAAGGGTGTGGCTCACTGGACTTTCTCCTGAGGTATGTGGGTGGGACGGGGTGCGACGGGCAGCCGGCGGAGCCAGAGCTTGACGCCCTGGACGCGGATCCGGGCGGCCACCGCGAGGGTGACCAGGGGGAGGCGGGCGGCGGCCCGCAGGACGGCGACGGTCGAGGCGCGACGGCGACGGCCGCGTACGGTCGCGACGAATGGCCGCCCCTCGCCGCGGTGCAGCGTGATGGTGAGCGCGAGGTCGTCCGTGGGCACCGGCAGGCTCATCTGGTACTCGCCGTCGACCGGGTAGAACGGCGAGACGTAGAACGCCTTGTCGGTGCGGGCCCGGCCACGCTCGTCGGTACGCAGCAGGTAGCAGTGCCGTTCGCCATAGGTGTTGTGGACCTCGGCGACGACGCAGACGAGCTGCCCGGCGGGGTCGAAGCACCAGTAGACCGAGAGCGGGTTGAAGACGTACCCGAAGGTACGGGCGTTGGTGAGCAGCAGGACCCGGCCACCGGCCAGGTCGATGCCCTCGGTCGCGAGGTAGCCGTCGATGTTGGCGCGCAGTGTCGCCCCTGGGTCGCCGAGGTGGTCGCGGGCCTCGAACCTGGCCAGCCCGCCGAGCCCCACCGGGAGCCGGGGGAGCCGGTCGACGTCGACCAGCCACTGGTAGCTGCGGTAGGTGAAGGCGTTTCGCAGCGGCGTGGTGCGTACGTGGCTGATCCGGGTGTCGTACAGGGCGCCGTTCACCAGCCACCGCCCAGCTTCTGCGCGGCCCGGAGGCCGGACAGGCAGCCGTCCTCGTGGAAGCCCCACCCGTGGTACGCCCCGGCGAAGGTGACCCGCGAGCTGTCGAGCTCCGGCAGCCGGGCCTGCGCCGCGACAGACTCCGGCGTGTAGACGGGGTGGTGGTAGACCATGCGGGCGAGCACGCTCGCGGGGCGGACGTGCTCGGAACCGTTGAGGGTCACGACGAATCGCTCCTGGCCGGGTAGCCGCTGCAACCGGGTCATGTCATAGCTGACGAGTACATGATGGGCCTGGTCCCGGCAGTCGCGCATCCGGTAGTTCCAGGATGCCTGGGCCCGGCTGCTGCGGGGGAGTAGGGAGGCGTCGGTGTGCAGCACGGTCTCGTTGCGCGAGTACCGGAATGCGCCGAGGACCTCGCGCTCGACCGGCGTCGGCGCCGCCAGCAGCGCCAGTGCCTGGTCCGGGTGGGTGGCCACGACGACCGCGTCATAGCGCTCGACCGAGTCGCCGTCGTCGCGGATCTCGACCCCGTCGACGGTGCGGGTCAGCGCACGGACCGGGGTCGACGTCTGCACCGCCGACAGGACCTTGGCCACCCGCTCGACGTAGCTGCGCGAACCGCCGGTGACGGTTCGCCAGGGCGGTGAACCGGTGACCGAGAGCATCCCGTGGTTCGCGAGGAACTCGAACAGGTACCGGGCGGGGTAGGCGCCGGCCGTGCTCGGCGAGCAGGACCAGACCGCGGACACCACCGGGGTCATGAAGTGCGAGACGAAGTACGCGGAGTAGCCACCGGCCGCGAGGAACTCGGCGAGGGTGACGTCCTGCTGGGAACTGGCCGACCCGTCGGCGAGGACGGCGCGCGCTGCGGCGTGGAAGGTCCGGACCTCGGTAAGCATGCGCAGGTAGCGACCGCGGATCAGCGAGCGCGGCTGCGCGAACAGGCCGGACAGGCCACGGGCTCCCGCGTACTCGAGCCCACAGCCGTCGCAGCGCACCGACATGCTCATGTCGGACTCCTGCGTGCCGACGCCGAGCTCGGCGAACAGCCGCAGCAGCGTGGGGTACGTCCGCTCGTTGTGGACGATGAAGCCGGTGTCGACCGCGATCGAGCCACCGGCCGGCCGCGCGATGTCGTGGGTGTGGGCGTGCCCGCCGAGGCGGTCGTCGGCCTCGTACAACGTCACGTCCGCGGTGTGCTGGAGCGCCCAGGAGGCGGTCAGCCCTGCGACGCCGCTACCGATCACGGCGACCCTGCGGTTCGTCGCTGACGTCATCCGGTCCGGACCCTGCCTCTCAGATCTGCTGGAAGATCCCCGACGCGGGGATCCCGTACGAGTGGTTCGTGCCCCTCTGTGCGGTGGATTGGTCGGTCCGGTCGAGGTGGCTGAGCGCGAACTGGGTGGTGAGGTCGTGCCAGACGGAGGCACGGCGAAGCATCGGGTGTCCCACGCCCGTGACTTCTACCCGCCGTACCGCCGTCACGGATGCAGCCCGCCGGGCCAGATCCAGCGAGGCGCGCGGGTCGGTCCACCGGTCCCGGGAGCCGTGCATGATCAGCACCGAGCGGGCGCGGAGCTGCTCGACCGGCTCGTCGGGGGGCAGCCAAGGAGCCAGCGCCACCAGTCCGCGTACCGACCGGTCGCCGGCCACCCGCAGCGCGGTACGCCCGCCCATGGAGTGCCCGACCAGGACGACGGGTACGTCCCCATGCCGGCGACGTACCTCGTCAAGGGCCCAGCGAGCATCGGCCACCGGGGACTCGACCGGCTCGTTCCAGCCGCGGTAGCGGTAGCGCAGCGTCCACACGGCGACGCCCTGCTCGGCCCCAGCAGCGTGGATCGACCGGGCGAAGGGGACCATCCGGACCGCGGACAGGTGCGATGGACGTGACGGCGCCAGGCTGCGCGGTTTGCCCCCGTACAGCACGACGACGACCGCGCTGGTCCTGTCGGCCCCTGTGCCGGGTCCGCTGGCCGGTCGGACGCTCACGCTCGGCTCGGTCACTGGCTAGCCGTCCCACTGGGTCTGGTCACCGGTCAGGTTCGGAGCCGGCACCGGTGCGGGTTGGTCCCCGTGATCAAGCCGGACCCCATGCGCGCCGACCATGTACGGGTGGAGAGCATTCGCCGGGCGGGACGGTACGACGCGACCGTCAACGCCGTGCTCCCGGCCGTCTGCGGGCTGCTGGGGGTCACGGCCTCTGTGCTGGCTGTCGGCAACCTGTTCATCCCGGAGGATCGCCCGCGCGCGGTGATGCCGTACGTCGCCGGAGCACTCGCCCTGGCCTTGCTCGCGCTCTGCGGTGTCCTGAGCCGCCGACCGCTGCCGGACCGCTGGGCGCACCCGGTGATGAGCGTGATCTGCGTGGTGCTTGCGGCCGCGTCCGACCTGCATCTCTACCTCGGCCACGAGGCCTGGCTGACCAGCAACGTCATGCTCGTCGTCGTCGGCGCGGGGGCGGTGATCCTCGACGTGCGCTGGCTCGCTGGGACCGTCGTCGTCACGGCCGCGACCTGGTTCGTCGCGATGCTGGCGATCGGTGCCCCTCAGCAGATGCACTGGCTCCTCGGCATGGCTGGTTCGGTGGTCCTGGCCCTGTCCATCAACATCATCCGGCGTAATGCCTTCGACCGCCTGTTGTTGACGGTCGAGCGGGCCGAGCGGGCGGCCGTCGAGGACGACCTGACCGGCCTGCTCAACCGCAGGGGCATCGCGCTCGTCGGCAACCAGATCGTGGCGGCGGCCCGACGCTCGGGGAACGCCGTGCACTGCGTCTTCCTCGACATCGACGGGCTGAAGGAGGTCAACGACCGGCTGGGCCACGCTGCGGGCGACCGGGTCCTGCTCTCGGTGGCCGACGCGATCCGGCTGGCGGTACGCAGCGGCGACGTCGTGGCCCGCTGGGGTGGCGACGAGTTCTGCGTGGTCGGACCCGGTCCGGGTACGGCCCCGATCGACCTCGAGAAGCGGGTCGCGACCAAGGTCGCCGAGCTGCCGCCCGACGAGGTACCCGGCTGGCGCCCGCAGGTCAGCGCCGGATCAGCCATGCTCGCCCCATGGGACGACGGAGACCTCGCCTCGCTGCTGGACCAGGCGGACCGGGAGATGTACCGGCGCCGGGGCCTTCGGCGCGAGAGCCCCTCGCTCGAGCCGCACACCTGGCCGGAGTGACCCGGCCCGACTCACCGGCCGCCCCGCAGCACCTGCTCGTCTTCGGCGACTCGCTCACGTTCCATGGTCCGGAGCGCCCGGTCGCGCTGACCGACCCGCGGCTGTGGCCGAACATCGCCGGCGCTTCCCTGGGCGCCTCGGTCGACGAGGTGGACGGCTCCGTCGATGTGGTGGCCAGGCTCGGCTGGACCGCGCGCGACGCGTGGTGGGCGCTGACCAAGGACCCCAACGTCGCGACCGTGCTCGCTCCCCGGGCCACTGCGCTGGTCCTCGCGGTCAGCCAGATGGACCACCTGCCCGCGGCGCTGCCGACGTACCTGCGGGACGGGATCCCCTACCTGCGTCCCGGTGGGCTGCGCCGTGCCGCCCGGGACGCGTACCGGGCGGCCGGGCCGAGGGTGATCCGGCTGACCGGCGGGCGGCTGCGCCAGCTCCCGCAGGCAGCGACCGACACCTACCTGACCCGGATCACCCAGGCGACCCGGCTGCTCAGCCCGCTCGGGGAGGACCTCCCGGTCGTGCTGCTCGGCCCATCGCCGCACGCGGCGACGGCGTACCCGTCGCACCGGCACCACGCCCCGGCGGCCGCTGCCGCACGCAGGTGGGCGGAGGCCAACGGCGCGCTCCTGGTCGAGCTCGACCCGATCGTCCAGCCCAGCCTTGACGCGGGTACGGGCAACCCGGACGGCATGCACTGGGGCTGGCAGGTCCACGCCGAGATCGGTGCGGCCGTTGCCGAGGCCCTCAGGTCGACGTTACGTCGTTGATCGACTGCGGATCGTGAGTTCTTCGCTCGATCGGGTGATTCCACCGAAGATCGGCCGGTCGGAATCGGTAGCGGCGGGAAGTCCTCTCATGCCACTCTCAGCCAGGTCCGGAAGATCCCGGACCCCAGCGACCTGAGCGACGCAAGCTCGCTCAGCGACCAGACACGGGAGACCTCATGCACCGACCCAGCCCGAGCACGACCAAGGCGCGACGGGCGGTGCTCGCCACGAGCGCTGTCGCCGCCCTCGTCCTGGCCACGCCGTCCCTCGCCTCTGCCGCCTCCGGGCGGCACGACCCGCTCGCTGTCCAGCGGCTCGAGGCCGGCGCCGTGGCGCACGCGAAGGCCGTCGGCGGAGCCTCGGGCCGGCTGACCGCGAACGCCGACACTGGTGGCAGCAGCGGCGAGGACGAGAGCCGCAACTCGCTGGTCGCGACCGCGCAGTGGACCGAGGCACGCACCGCGCCCGGGATCGTGTCTCCCGGCGCCTACGGCGCGGCCTTCGCCGCCCTCAACAAGCTCCCCGTCGCCGGTGGCTCCTGGACCCACCTCACCGGGATCAAGTACAACTCCGACGACCAGCGCTACCGCGACTACAACTCAAACTCCAGCGGCGGCGCCGGGCTCGTCACGGGCCGCGTCACGGGGCTGGCGGCCGACGACAACGGTGACGTGTACGCGGCCGGCGCCAACGGCGGCGTCTGGCGCTCGACCACCGGGGGCGGCCACTGGACCCCCATCGCCGACACGCTGCCCTCGCTGTCCTCCGGCGACCTCCAGCTCGACCCGTCAGGCCGGCTCTGGTACGCGACCGGCGAGGCCAACACCGGGGCCGGCAGCTTCGTGGGCGCGGGTGTCTTCGTGCTGCCCAACCCGCGGACCGGCACTTTCACCGTCAAGATGCGGGTCGGTGGCGACGAGCTCGAGAGCACGATCATCAACGCGCTGCGCTTCGGTGGCGGTCAGGTGTACGCGGCCACGAGCCGAGGCGTCTGGTCGCACTCGACCGCGACCCTGAGCGGCCGCTGGACCCTCGTCTTCGCGCCCAACCCGAGCTACCTGCCCGGCCAGTCGCTCGCAAGCGACCCGAGCGCGGCGTACAAGAACATCGCCAACGACGTGGCCATCGACCCCGCCGACCCGACCAAGATCGTGCTGGCCCTGGGCTGGCGTGGTGGCGACACCTACAACGGCTTCTACAAGAAGTCGGGCTCGACCTGGGTCAAGTTCAACCCGGCGGGCGACCTGCCCGGCGACGACATCGGCAACGTGTCGTTCGCGTACTCGACGACCGGCTCCAAGCTGTACGTGATCAACGAGTCGATCGTGAACTACTCGAGCAACCCGAACACCGCGCTCGGCGGCGTCTATGTCTCCAAGAACGGCTCGCCGTACGGCCCGTTCACCCTGATCGCCGACTCCAAGAAGCTCCAGCACTCGAACTCGGCGCTCTGGTACGCGGGCTACCAGCCGGGCATCCAGGCTTGGTACAACCAGTCGCTGCGGGTCGACCCGACCAACGCCAACCACGTGCTCCTTGGGCTGGAGGAGGTCTTCGAGACCACGAACGCCGGTCAGACCTGGAACACCGTGGGTCCGTACTGGAACTTCGGGTTCCCCTGCTGGTCCAACGCGCAGGGCACCCAGTCCGGCGCCTGCCCGCAGACCACGCACCCGGATCAGCACTCGGCGGCCTTCGGCTTCTACGCCGGCAAGGCGTGGACGTACGTCGGCAACGACGGCGGTGTCTACCGTCGTCCGCTCATCGGCAAGACCAACTCCGTCGGTCACGCGACCGACTGGGTCAGCCTGAACGACGGCACGATCGACTCGCTGCAGTACTACGCGGTCGGCATCGGCGTGGACAAGCGGTTCGGTGGCGTCGTCGTCAGCGGCGGCCTGCAGGACAACGGTGTCTCGATCCTGCGGGGCAACGACACGGTCATGGGGTCCAACTTCGGCGGCGACGGTGGCGACACCCTCGTCGACCCGCGGAACGGCTGCAACCAGGTCCAGGAGTACGTCTTCCTGTCCATGTCCGTGACGAACAACTGCAACCTCAACCGCGGTGACGGGTCCTTGGCGACCTCGACCGCGCGCAACATCAACCCGAACGACCCGAGCCCGAGGTTCATCGCGCCGTTCGCGGCCGACGCCTCGGACATCAACACCTGGGTCGCCGGTGGCGAGTTCGTCTGGATCCAGCACAAGGGCTTCCGAATCCAGGCGGGCACCGACTGGACACAGTCGTACGACCTCGGGGTGGGCCACTCGGCCACGTCGATCGCCGTTTCCGGCGGCAAGGCCTACGTCGGCTGGTGCGGGCCGTGCAACAACGTCGGCTTCACCCGCGGCATCGCGGTCGGGAACACCGACGGGACCGGCTGGCACCAGCTCAACCTGCCGGTCGCTGGGCTGCTGCCCAACCGGTTCGTCGGTGGCATGGCCGTCGACCCGGCTGCGCCGAACCACGTGCTCGTCGGCTTCAACGGGTTCTCCCGGCAGTGGACCGAGGGTCCGGGGGCGGGCATCGGCCACGTCTTCGAGTCCTTCAACTCTGGCGCCAGCTGGAAGGACATCTCGGCGAACCTGCCGGACATCCCGGTCGCCAGCCTCAAGATCCTGGCCAACGGCACCATCGCCGCGGGTACGGACCTGGGCGCTGTCGTCCGGCTGGCCGGGTCGAAGTCGTGGTCGCGACTCGGGTCCAACCTCCCGACGACGACGGTGACCGACGTGGAGCTCGGCCCGGACGGCTTGCTCTACGTCTCCACTCACGGCCGTGGGCTCTGGGTCACCAAGCTCTGAGCCAACAAGATCTGAGCTCTGCTTCTCGGGTCAGACCGAGCCAGGCCCCCAGCCTCGGCTCGGTCTGACCCGAGATCGTCGGCTGCGCTAGTGTGAGCTCATGCGTCACGAGCTGCTCCTTACCGGGCCGCGCTGAACGAGCATCAGTCAGCGCGGTGACCCCTCCCCCGCGAGGGGTTTCTTCATGTCCGGACCGAACAGCCGGCGGAACGAGAGGCGACGATGAGCGATCCCACGGCCGAGACCGAGGCACCGCAGCGCTACACCGCTGCGCTGGCCGGGTCGATCGAGGAGCGCTGGCAGGACCG
>JANMWN010000234.1:0-4495 GCA_031394045.1 Sporichthyaceae bacterium | reverse complement strand
CGCCGTAGAACTCGCTCATGCCCATGCAGCCGAGGCCGAGGGCGGAGACCCGCAGCTGATCGGGTCCGAGCGAGCGTGCGTGCATGCGCACGAACCTACGGCCTGGCCGTCGCCGTTGCGAATCGCCTGGCGGCCTCGACGAGCCAACGTGCGGGGTCGCTGACGTGATAGATGCGCTCGTCCGGCTCGATGCCGTCGAGGAACATCCGGTAGACGGCCGCCTGCCGCAGGGCGGCGATCGGGGCGAGCAGCGCCGCCGCGCGTTCGGGTTCACAGCCGGGGGCTGCTGCCCGCCAAAGCCCGGCCCAGGTGGCCGTCACGACCGGGAGGTCGTCGGCGGCCAGCCGCGCGGTGAACGCAGCCTGGTCGAGGAGCGGGTGCCCGACGCCGCAGTCGCCCCAGTCCAGCAGCACCAGGGGAGCGCCTGCGGTGCCGCCGACAAGGTTGCCCGGGTGGAAGTCCCCGTGGACCAGCGTGTCCGCCACCCCGCAGGCGTCGACGGCGGCGAACCGGTCGGGCAAGGCGTGCAGCGCCGCAGCCATCGTGCGCCGGGTCGGCGGGTCCAGCTCGTCGGCGGTGCGCTCGAACGTGTCAGCGGCCATTGCCACCAGCGCGGGTGCTCGGAAGTCCGCGGCCCCGAGCCCCAGCAGCTCGTCGCTCCGGCCGATCCATCGCGCCTGCAGGCTGATCAGGAGCTCGACCATCTCGAGCAGCCGCGGCGTACCGGCGAAGTAGCCGTCCTCGCCAGGCACCTCGGCCATTAGCGCCCGCGGGCCGTCGAACCCGAGCAGCGGGGGTACGACGGTGGCGGTCGGCTCACCGGGCTGCGACAGCCGAGCCAGCACGGCGCCCTCGTGGCCGAAGAACGGGGGCACGACCTTGAGCCACGCAGCTCCGCCGGCGGTAGGCAGCCGCCACAGGCTGGACAGGTTCCAGGTCCGCCGCTGCCGCGCGGGCCCAGTCCGTGGCGTGCCACGCACAGCAAGGATCTCGTCAGCCCAGGCGACGTCGGCGGCTGGCCCGCCGGGGACCGCCCAGGATTGCCGGAGTGGTTGCGGCGCAAGGACTTCCTGGCTCGGGGGCGGGACGAGAAGAGGGAGCGGCACGGCCGGGGCGCTGTCGGCGCCGGACAGCTCGGCGAGATAGCTCACCGGCCCGCCGATCGTCGTCGCACCGGGCTCGGCGGCCAGAACGCGCAGCACGGTGACCTCCAGGGCGTACGTCTCGCGTACGGCGTCGACGATCGGGCCGACCTCCTGCCACCAGGGCACCTCGACCTCGAACGGCGGCAGCGTCCCGAGCAGCTTCCCGTCGCGGGTGCACAGCAGCAGCGTCACCTGTCGGGGCGGGTGCGGCGGCGGAGCCACCACCTCAGCTCCAGAGCGTGACGTAGACCGGCGGACGGAAGCGCGCCACCGGGACGCTGCCGTCGGCCCGGTGCATGACGTGCATCGCGTCGGGGGTGGTGAGGAACTGCCGCAGCTTGGTCGCGGCCGGAGAGCGCCGCGAGAGGTCGAGCGTGCTGACGTACCAGAGGACGTCCACCGGCGTCCCGCGGACCGGCAGCACGACGAGGCGACCGTCCGCCACGTCGCGGGCGACCAGGTGCGCCAAGGCGGGCGCGACGTCATGGCCCTCGGCGACCGCCGACCATACTGCCGAGGCGCCGCTGAAGACCCGGGTCCGGCGCTCGGGGACGTTGAACCGCTGGAGCAGCTGGCCGACCTCGCTGCTCGGCTCGGTACCCGCGGGGTCGACCAACCACCGGCTCTTGCTCAACGACTCGGGGGTGACCTCGGTCGCGCCGGCCAGCGGGTGCCGCTTGCCGGCCACGACCACGAGCTTGTGCCGCATCATCGGTGAGCTGTCGATGCCAACCGCTGACAGCCGCGGGCCGAGCGCGACGTCGGCGAGACGATCCTGCAGCAGCACCGGCATCTCGATCGTGCCCGAGACCCCGACCGTCGCCTCGACCGAAGCGGTGCGTGAGGTGAACAGCTCGAGGAGCGGTGGTGCCATGAACTCCGCCACCGTGCTCGTCGCCACGACGTGCAGCAGGTCAGGCGCCCCCTGGGCCCGCCGGATGGCCGCCACTGCGTCGGCGCCGAGGGTGACCATCTGCGAGGCGATGCCGACCAGCCGCTGACCGCCTGGCGTGAGCTCCATCCCGTGCGGGCTGCGGACCACGAGCTGGTCGCCGAGGTGCTGCCGCAGCGCGGCCAGAGCGCTGGAGACCGCGGGCTCGCTCACCCCCAGGACGCCGGCCGCCGCCTTGACCGATCCCAGCCGGGCGACGAGGACGAACGCCTCGAGCTGGGTGAGGGTCACAGCTCGCACTATAGGTCGGCCGTGAGCGGGATAAGCCTTTGCTTAGGAAGCCGGTGACAGACCCTGGGAGAGGGGTGACTATGACGTCGCCCGCTCTTCGAACCTCTCACCCGGGTGGTGGCCGTGCAGACTCCTGCGCCTTTCGAGTACGAACGAGCAACGAGCGTCGAGCATGCCCTGGCACTGCTCGAGCGGCACGGTCCGGAGTCCCGAGTCGTCGCAGGCGGGCACAGCCTGCTGCCGATGATGAAGCTGCGGATCGCGCACGCCGACTGTCTCATCGACATCAACGACCTGACCGACCTGAGCTATATCCGCGTCGAGGGCGGCGAGATTGCCATCGGCGCGATGACCCGGCACGCCGACGTCCTGGCCTCGGCCGTCCTCGGCGAGCACTACCGGATCTTCCACGACGCCGAGCGGGTGATCGCGGACCCCGTCGTACGCAACCGCGGCACCGTGGGCGGCTCGCTGTGCCAGGCCGACCCGTCCGAGGACCTCTCGGCGGTCTGCTCAGCCCTGGGCGCGACGCTGGTCATCCGGTCCTCGAGCGGCACCCGTACCGTGCCCGCCCGCGAGTTCCACGAGGGTCCGTACGAGACGGCGGTGGGCGACGCCGAGCTGCTCGTCGAGGTACGCGTACCCATCCGGCCGGGCAGCGGCAGCGCGTACGAGAAGGTGGAGCGCCGCGCGGGTGACTGGGCGATCGCCGCCGGCGGCGCGTTCGTGCAGCTCGACGGCGACACCATCACCGACGTCGGCATCGGCCTGACCGCGGTGAGCGCACCGCACTTCTGCTCGCCGGACGCCGAGGCGAGCCTGCGCGGCAAGGTCGCGTCGGAGGAGAACCTGATGGCAGCAGCGGCGATCGCGGCCGCGGGGACCAACCCGCAGACCGACCAGCGCGGACCGGCCGAGTACAAGCGACACCTGGCGAACGAGCTGACCCTGCGCGCCCTGCGCCGGTCGGTCGCCAGAGCCAAGGGAGAGGGAGCCTGAGCATGCAGGTCACGATGACGGTCAACGGCGACGAGGTAACCGCGGAGATCGAGCCGCGCCTGCTGCTCGTCCACTTCATCCGGGAGAACCTGCTTCTCACCGGTACGCACTGGGGCTGCGACACGTCCAACTGCGGTGCTTGCGTGGTCTGGATGGACGACGAGCCGGTCAAGAGCTGCACGGTGCTGGCCGCGATGGCGTCCGGTCGCACGGTGCGCACCGTCGAGGGGATGGAGGTCGGCGGCGTCCTCGACCCGGTGCAGCAGGGGTTCATGAACGAGCACGGCCTCCAGTGCGGTTTCTGCACGCCGGGCATGATGTTGACCGCCCGAGCCCTGCTGGACCGTTCCCCTGACCCGGACGAGGCCGAGATCCGCGAGGCCATCTCCGGGCAGCTGTGCCGCTGCACCGGCTACGAGAACATCGTCCGGTCCATCCGCTGGGCCGCCGAGCACCCCGCCACCGAGGGAGCGCAGGCATGACCGCCACGCCGGAAGTCGCCACCAGCCCAGCCGGGAACCCGATGGGGTTCGGCCGGATGCTCCGCAAGGAAGACGTGCGCTTCGTCCGTGGCAAGGGCCACTACGTCGACGACGTCAACCTGCCGGGCATGCTGCACGCCGCGATCCTGCGCAGCCCGCACGCCCATGCGCGGATCCTGTCGATCGACACCTCGGCCGCCGAGGCGCACCCCAAGGTCAAGGCCGTCATCACGGGCGCGGTCCTCGAGACGCTGAAGCTCGCGTGGATGCCGACGCTGTCGCAGGACGTCCAGGCGGTGCTGGCCACCGACAAGGTCCGCTTCCAGGGCCAGGAGGTCGCGTTCGTCGTCGCGGAGGACCGCTACTCCGCGCGCGACGCGCTCGAGCTGATCGACGTCGAGTACGAGCCGCTGCCGCCGGTCATCGATGCCAAGAAGGCGATGGACCCCGGTGCCCCCGTGATCCGCGACGACCTCGAGGGCAAGGCGGACAACCACATCTTCGACTGGGAGGCAGGCGACCAGGCAGCCTGCGACGCGGTCTTCGCCGCGGCCGACGTGGTCGTGTCCCAGGACATGCTCTACCCCCGGGTGCACCCCGCGTCGATCGAGACCTGCGGCACCGTCGCGTCCATGGACCCGGTGACCGGCAAGCTCACCGTCTGGTCGACAAACCAGGCACCGCAC
>JANMWN010000229.1:0-1727 GCA_031394045.1 Sporichthyaceae bacterium | reverse complement strand
CGGCACGGGGAGCAGTCCCCAGGACTCGAGCCCCTGGGCGATCACGGTCATCGCAGCCAGGTGGAAGTCTCGGAACCGGGCCCCGGGCCGGACAGCGGCGATGCCGGCCTCCTGTGCGGCGTACACCAGGTCGTAGACCTTGCGCTGCGCGGGCGAGAACCGCCCGTTCACCGGCAGCGTCCGGGTGACGTCGGCAGTGTGCAGCGACTCCGCCTCGACCCCCGCGTCGAGCAGCAGCAGGTCACCGTCGCGCAGCACGCCATCGTTACGGATCCAGTGCAGGACGCAGGCGTGCGCCCCGCCGGCGGCGATCGTGTCGTAGCCGAGGCCGTTGCCCTCCAGCCGGGCGCGGTGGCCGAAGACTCCCTCGACCCACCGCTCGCCCTTGCCGGACCGCGAGGCCTCCGGCAGGGCGCGGACGACGTCCTCGAAGCCGCGCACGGTCGCGTCGACCGCGCCGGCGATCTCGGCGACCTCCCACTCGTCCTTGACCAGTCGCAGCTCGGACAGCGCCGACTCGAGGGTCAGGTCGGCAATACCTCCGTCCGGCAGCAGCGCGTCGACCGTCGGGTCGACCCCCCGGAGCAGGCGTACGGGTGCGGGCGCCTGGCTCCGCGCCCGGTCCAGATCGGGCGCGAGATCCTCCAGCGGGCGGCAGGCCAGCCCCAGGTGCTGGGACGTGTAGGCCATCGATGGGCTGGGGCCGACCCAGAGCTCGCCGTAGCGGCGGTCACGATAGAACGCGCCCTCGGACCGTGGGCCGTTCTCGCGTACGTACAGGATCGCCTGGTGCCCGACCGTCCCTGGCTCGAGCACGAGGCACCATTCGGGCTCCTGGGCGGCGGTCAGGTGGACGAACGCGCTGTGCGGCCGGAACAGGTAGTCCGTGTCGTTGCTCCGGACCTTCAGGACGCCTGAGGGGATCACCAGCCGCTCGCCGGGGAACATCGCTGAGAGCGCCTCCCGCCGACGAGCCGTGTGGTCGGCCGCGGGGTGCCGGTCGGGGGCCGGTTCGTCGGGTTCGGCCCAGGCGGTGGCCATGAAGGCGTCGAGCGCGGGCGAGACCGGCAGGTCGTGGCTACCGGTGCGGATCTTCGGCGTGGGCTGCACGGCTCCAGGGTACGGGCGGGGCGCCAACCGACACCGTTTCGTTGCGTGTTCGTGGCCCGCGTTCTTGCCGGAGTAGGTCACCATCGAAGGATGGGAGCCAGCCGAGGGGGGACGCGGATCGACGTCGTGCACCGCGGCTTTCGCGCGCTCCTGGTCCCGACCGACCGGCCGCGGTCGGGCACCGGGGACGATCACGAGCTGCACGTCGACGCCGACCTGGTCTGCCCGCGCTGCCTGCGCTGGATCGACCCCGCCGACTTCGTGCGTACGACCCGAGTCGGCCTGCGTCAGCACGAGGCCTGCGAGTAGCTCGAGTAGCTGTACTGGGCCATCAGGTCGGTGACACGCCGCGACATTCGTGCCCGGGCAGCCCATCGGGCCGCGTGCGTGTGGCGTGCGTATTTTGGGGGCTGGTAACAGGGTTGTGTCAGTGGTCTCTCGTACGATCTTGGTATGTCGATCACCTGCGAGCCCGAGGACGCTGTCGCGTTGCTCGCGCAGGTCGATGGGTTGCTGGTCCGGTTGCACGCGGCGCCGCTGTGGATGCTCCCGTACGCGGTCACGCGGAGGTTGGTGAAGTCGGTGTCCGCCGCGTCGGCGAAGCTCGCGTCGGTACG
>JANMWN010000216.1:0-9135 GCA_031394045.1 Sporichthyaceae bacterium | reverse complement strand
AGCCGACCCACAGCCCGACCCAGCCGCCCGTGGTCAGCGGCGCGCACTACGCGTTCCCCGTACGCTGCGCCAGCTCGATCAGCTACGGCCACAGCCACCACGACTACCCCGCCACCGACATCTTCGCTGCCAAGACCTGCTCCGTGGTCGCGCCGGTCAGCGGCTACGTCGACGAGGTCAGCCTGGTCGACACCTGGAGCTCCTCGACCAACCTGGGCGCGACCCGCGGCGGGCTGTCGTTCTCGATCATCGGCAACGACGGCGTGCGCTACTACGGCTCGCACCTGTCGGCGATCCAGCCGGGCATCCGGCCGGGCGTACGCGTGGTCGCGGGTCAGCTGATCGGCAAGGTCGGCAACACGGGGAGCGCCCGCGGTATCGCCACGCACCTGCACTTCGGGATCTCGTGGCCGACCGCGCACTGGCTGTGGTGGATCCGCCGCGGCGAGGTCTACCCGTGGCCGTACCTCGACTCGTGGCGAGCGGGTGGCTCGAAGTCCCCCGCAGCAGCGGTGGCGGCCCGCAAGGCCCAGGTCGGCAACGCGCCCTGCAGCGTCGACTGCTGACGACTGCTGAAGACTGCCGACGACCGACGACCGCGCCACCCACCTAGCCCGACGATCGGACCTGGCCGAGCTCGCACCACATGACGTAGTGCGGAATCTGTTGCTGCGTAAGGAATTCCTCGCCGACCGTCTCGAACCCGAAGTGCCGGTAGAAGCCCAGCGCGACGGTACGTGCGTTGCACCAGGCCACCTCCGCGCCGGCGACGACGGCCTCGTCGAGCCCGCGCCGGATCAGCGCACCCCCGACGCCCGAGCCGCGTACGCCGGGGTCGGTCGCCATGCCGCGCAGCCGCCAGGCCGGCCGGCCCTCCCAGGGCTCGGGCAGCCACGTGCAGCAGCCGACCACGTGACCGCTCTCGTCAAGCGCTGCCAGGTGCAGGTTCGCCGGGTCGTCGTCCTCCGGGTAGGCGGCCTGGGCGAGCGGGAGCCCAGGCCGAAGGATCGCCCCGCGCAGGGGCAGCACCATCGCGGCCTCGACCCGCTCGACGTGGATCACGAGAGGCGCTGGAGCATGGCCAGCGCGGAGCTGTCCGTGAGCCCTGCGACCCGGTCGACCACGACGCGCAGGCGAGCCGCATCGTCTGGCGCGGCAAGGAAGTCCGGCTCCAGCTCGGGCCCGAGCGAGGCGGGGGCGCCATGCAGGACGGCCTCGGCCAGGGCTCGGACCCGCTCGCGCTGGCGGGCGTACTCGTCCTGCGCGCCCGAGCGGTTCATGACGTACACGCCGGCCACCGCCTTGAGCACCGCGCACTCCAGCCGGGCCTCGCGCGGCACCTCGAGGTCGGCGCGGTAGCGGGCCAGGGGGGCCGGTCCGTGGGCCGCCCTGGTCGCGTCCTCGGCGGCCCGCGCGAACCGCCCGATCAGCTCACTCGTGAGGTTCTTGAGCGCCGCGAGCGACCGGAGCGACCCGTCGAACCTGCTCGGCCAGTACGGCTGGGCCTGCAGTCGCGCGAGCGCCGCCTCGACCTCGGCTGCGTCGGCGCCGAGCGCGCCCTCGGCGTACCTCGCGACGGTCACCGCCACGACCTCGGCCCGCTCGGCGCCCGCGTCCAGCTGAGCCAGCTGAAGGTGCCCGGCGTGCACCGCGTCCTCGACGTCGTGCACCGAGTACGCGATGTCGTCGGCCCAGTCCATGACCTGGGCCTCCAGGCACCGTCGGCGCCCCGGGGCTCCTTCGCGCAACCAGCCGAACACATCGGCGTCGTCGGCGTACACCCCGAACTTCGGCCCGTCGGCACGGGGCCACGGGTACTTGGTCGCCGCGTCCAGGCTGGCCCTGGTCAGGTTCAGCCCGACGCTGCGCGAGGGGCGCGGACCCGTGGTCGATCCGAAGGTCTTGGCCTCCAGCCGGGTCAGCACCCGGAGCGTCTGCGCGTTGCCCTCGAAGCCGCCGCAGGACTGCGAGACCTCGTCCAGCGCCTGCTCCCCGTTGTGCCCGAAGGGCGGATGGCCGAGATCGTGCGCGAGGCAGGCCACCTCGACCACGTCGGGGTCGCAGCCCAGCACCTCGCCCAGCTCACGGCCGATCTGCGCCACCTCGAGGGAGTGCGTCAGCCGCGTACGCGGGAAGTCGGACTCCCCTGCGACCACGACCTGGGTCTTGCCGGCCAACCGGCGCAGCGCCGCGCTGTGCAGCACCCGGGCCCGGTCGCGGGCGTACGAGGTGCGGCCCGGCCGCTTGGTCGGCTCGGCCACCCATCGCTCGCATGCGTGCTCGTCGTAGGCATCGCTCACGCCGGGAAACCTACCCGGCGCAGCGGCGACCCTCGGCGATGAGGTCGCGCAGCACGTCGACCTCCTGGGCTCCCTGGACCGCGACGCGGCCTGGGACGACGTAGGTGGGCGTCGCCGTCACCCCGATCAGCCGCGCCTCGAGCAGGTCGGCAGCCAGCTGGGTCTCGCCCTCGCCGGACTGCAGCCGCTGGCGTACCCGATCCTGGGTCTCGCCGGAGGCATGAGCGGTCGAGGCCACCACGGTGTCGAGGCCAGCCAGGTCCAGCCCGCGCTCGAAGTGCGCCGCGTGCAGGGCGGCCGACACGGCGCGCTGGCGGGGCTCGCCGTCGTAGAGCAGGACGGCGCGCTGGGCCAGGGCCGTGTCCGGCTGCCGGTCCAGGGCGTCCCGCCGGAAGACGATGCCCACCTCGCGGCCGGCCGCCAGGACCGCGGCGACCGAGGCCCGGTCGAGCGGAGCGCTGTCCGAGGTCGCCCCGGGCTGGAGCTGGAAGGAGCGCCAGCGGGTCAGGACGGACCCGTCGGCCTCGTGCGCCACGGCCAGGGCCAGCCGCCGGCTGCCGACGTAGCACCAGGGGCAGGCCAGGTCGGCCCAGAAGTCGAGGGATACGAGCGCGGGCGGTGTCGAGGTGGTGAGCACCGAGCCATCCTTCCCACGGTCGAGGACAGGACAAACCAGCAGAACCGGCCGATCTGTACGACGCCGAAGTGTCAGGCCCGGTTCCCCGTTCAGCAGGCGCTCAGCCGCCGGAGTGGGCCAGCTCGGCCCCCACGGGGACGGCGTCAGCCTCCGGGTCGTCCAGCCAGCGCTCGGGCAGCGAGACCCGCCGCAGGCCCGTCGTGCGCCCCCGAGGGGCACCGAGGATGCCGTCCGGGTACGGCTGGTCGAGCTCGAGCGCTCCCAGGAGGTCGTCGAGCTCGGCGAGCGAGCCCACCCGGCCGAGCGCATAGCGAGCCGTCGACCCGACGCTGAAACCCTTGAGGTACCACGCCACGTGCTTGCGGAAGTCGCGGCAACCCCGGCCCTCGTCGTCCAGCTCCTCGCCGAGCAGCTCAGCGTGCCTGCGCATGACGTGCGCCACCTCGGCCAGCCCGGGCCGGTGGACGACGTCGTGCCCGTCGAACGCGCTCACCAGGTCGCCGAACAGCCAGGGCCGGCCGAGGCACCCCCGGCCCACGACGACGCCGTCGCACCCGGTCTCGCGCACCATCCGCAGCGCGTCCGCGGCTTCCCAGAGGTCACCGTTGCCGAGGACGGGTACGTCGAGTGCGGCCTTGAGCTCGGCGATCGCGGACCAGTCGGCCTGGCCGGAGTACATCTGCGCGGCCGTCCGTCCGTGCAGCGCCACCCAGGTGACGCCCGCGTCCTGCGCGATCCGGCCGGCGTCCAGGTACGTCAGGTGCTCGTCGTCGATCCCCTTGCGCATCTTGACCGTGACCGGCACCCGGCCACCTGCTGCATCAACCGCAGCGGCCACGATCGACCCGAACAGCCGGCGCTTGTACGGCAGCGCGCTACCGCCACCCTTGCGGGTCACCTTGGGTACGGGGCAGCCGAAGTTGAGGTCGATGTGGTCGGCCAGGTCCTCGTCGACGACCATGCGTACTGCGGTACGCACGACCTCGGGGTCGACGCCGTACAGCTGCAGGGAACGTGGCGTCTCGTCCGCCGCGAAGCTGATCATGCGCAGCGTCTCGGCGTCACGGTAGACCAGGGCCCGCGAGGTGACCATCTCGCTGACGTACAGCCCGGCGCCGTAGTCGCGGCAGAGCCGGCGGAACGCGACCCCGGTGATGCCGGCCATCGGCGCGAGAACGACGGGCGGCCACACGGGCCGGTCGCCGAGCATCAGCGGCTGGCTCGTCACGAGGTCCATCGTCCCATGCGTACGCCCCGACCCGGCCCTGAGCGGCCGGCGGGTCAGACGCGCAGGGTGTCGCGGAGGTACGCGCGGCGCGCCAGCCGGCCAAGGACCAGCGACCAGACCAGCAGCACCACCCAGGCCTTGACCGGCCACCACTCCCCCGTGAATGCCGAGTGCCCGGCCTGGACCAGCCAGTACGAGGGGATCAGCTGGACCAGGTCGTGCAGCCACCCGGTGTCGCCGGCGATCGGACCCCACGAGCCGCCGAGCAGGGCGAACAGCGCCGACGAGCCACCCAGCGCCGGCCCCATCGAGTCGATCGTGAGGATGTGCCCCATCCAGATGCCGAGGATGGCGAACGGGACCAGCCCGACCAGGATCAGCACGGTCATCCGCAGCCATGCGTCGAACGGCAGGGGTACGCCGAATCCGAAGCCGGTGACGTACAGCAGCGCGATGCTCAGCGCCGAGACGACGTACCCGCTGAGCACCTTGGCACCGAAGTACGTCGGCACCCGCAGGGGCGTGATCCGCAGCTGACGTACCCAACCGACGCTGCGCTCGGCCGCGATCCGCGCACCGCCGGCGATCGACGCAGTCATCGCGCCCCACGACACCATGCCAACCATGTAGTAGAGCGCGAAGGACAAACCGGTCCCGGCGAAGTCCTTGGTGTCGCGGTTGCCGCTGACCGTGACGCCGTAGAGGACGAACGGGAACGCCAGCGAGAAGATGAAGAACCTGGTGTTGCGCAAGGTCCGCAGGACCTCGAAGCGTACGTAGGTCGCGCCGCTCACGCCCGTGCCTCGCTCTCGTCGATCGCCACGGTCGCGCCTGCACCCGCACCCGCCGAGGAGGTCGCCGAGGTGGCGGTCAGCTGACGGAACGCCTCGTCCAGCCCGCCGCCCCGGACCTCGATGTCGCGCAGCTGCGGGTAGCGCGCCAGCAACGCGCGCAGCGCCTCGTCCGAGCTCGTGCAGGTCAGCACGATCGAGTCGCCGCGCCGGTCGGCCGAGGTGACGCCCGGGACGGCCGCGAGCTCCGCGGCCTCCGCGTCGGGGAGGGTCGCCCGGATCGTGCGTACGGTCACGACCGACTTGATCTCGGTGGAGGATCCGTCGGCGACGATCTTGCCGCCCGCCATGAGCACGATGCGGTCGGCGAACTCGTCAGCCTCCTCGAGGTAGTGCGTGGCGAAGACGACGGTACGACCCTGCGCGGCGTACCCCCGCATGACCTCCCAGAACCCGTGCCGCGCCTGGACGTCGAGGGCGGCGGTGGGTTCGTCCAGGATCATCAGCGCGGGGTCGCTCACCATCGCGATCGCGAACCGTACGCGTTGCGTCTGGCCGCCGGACAGCTTGCTGGCCTGCTTGGCGGCGACCTCGGTCAGCCCGGTCGTGGCGAGGATCTTGTCCACATCGCTCGGCGTGGGGTACAGCGAGGCCATCACGGCGACGAGCTCGCGGACGGACGTGTTCTGGATGACCCCGCCGGTCTGCAGCATCGCCCCGACCTGCCCGGCGGCGATCGCAGCCCGCGGCGTCTGCCCGAACAGCTCGACCGAGCCCGCGTCGGCGCGACCGAGCCCGAGGACGATGTCCAGAGTGGTCGACTTGCCGGCGCCGTTGGGGCCGAGCAGCGCCACCACCTCGCCCGGCTCGATGGTCAGGTCGATCCCGTCGACGGCCTTGGTGTTGCCGTACGCCTTGTGCAGCCCCCGCAACGCCACAGCCGGCGCGCCAGACTCGTCCATGGGCCTAGCCTGCCTCAGCCGGACGGTCGTCACCGCGCATCGCTGCGAGGTCGCCACCCCAGCCAGTGCCTCGCAGGTCGAGCAGCTCGTCCACCGTCAGCGGCTCGATCGGGAGCCCCAGCGGCTCCGTGCCCGCCATCAGCAGCCTACGAGGCGTTGGGCGAGCCAGCCGTGGACGGCGTCAAGGCCGATCCGCTCCTGGGTCATGCTGTCCCGCTCCCGAACGGTCACGGCCTGGTCGTCGAGGGTCTCGAAGTCGACGGTGATGCAGTACGGCGTACCGATCTCGTCCTGGCGGCGGTACCGACGCCCGATCGCGCCGGCGTCGTCGAAGTCGACGTTCCAGGTCGCGCGCAGCTGGGCGGCCAGGTCACGCGCCTTGGGCGAGAGGTCAGCGTTGCGCGACAGGGGCAGCACAGCCGCCTTGACCGGGGCCAGCCGGGGGTCGAGGCGCAGCACCGTGCGCTTGTCGACGCCGCCCTTGGCGTTGGGTGCCTCGTCCTCGTAGTACGCGTCCATCAGGAAAGCGAGGACCGCGCGGGTCAGCCCGGCCGCCGGCTCGATGACGTACGGCGTGTAGCGCTCACCCTTCTCGGCATCGAGGTACGTGAGGTTGGCGCCCGACTGCTCCGAGTGGGTCTTGAGGTCGAAGTCCCCACGGTTGGCGATGCCCTCGAGCTCGGAGAACTCCTGCCCGCCGAACAGGAAGCGGTACTCGATATCGACGGTCCGCTTGGAGTAGTGCGAGAGCTTCTCCTTCGGGTGCTCGTAGAGGCGCAGGTTCTCCGCCTTGATGCCCAGGCCGACGTACCAGTCCCACCGCGCCTTGAGCCAGTACTCGTGCCACTCCTCGTCGGTGCCGGGCTCGACGAAGAACTCCATCTCCATCTGCTCGAACTCACGGGTACGGAAGATGAAGTTGCCCGGGGTGATCTCGTTGCGGAAGGACTTGCCGGTCTGCGCGATCCCGAACGGCGGCTTGCGCCGCGAGGCCGTCATCACGTTGAGGAAGTTGACGAAGATGCCCTGAGCCGTCTCGGGCCGCAGGTACGCCAGGCCCTCCTCGGACTCCACCGGGCCGAGGTACGTCTTGAGCAGGCCGTTGAACATCCGCGGCTCGGTCCACGCACCCCGGGTGCCGCAGTTGGCGCAGGCCACGTCCGCCAGGTCGTCCTGCGGGGGGCGACCGTTCTTGGCCTCGAAGGCCTCGGCCAGGTGGTCGGCGCGGTAGCGCTTGTGGCACGACTGGCACTCGACGAGCGGGTCGACGAACGCCTCGACGTGGCCGGACGCCACCCAGACCTCGCGCGGCAGGATCACCGCCGAGTCGAGGCCGACGATGTCGTCGCGGCTGCGGACCATGCTCTGCCACCACTGGCGGCGGACGTTCTCCTTGAGCTCGACGCCGAGGGGGCCGTAGTCCCAGGCCGAACGGGTGCCGCCGTAGATCTCGCCGCTAGGGAAGACGAACCCTCTGCGCTTGGCGAGGCTGACGATGGTGTCGACGAGGTCGGCGGCCACGGGAGTTGCTCCATCCGGCGTGTACTGGGGGCTGCCCAGGCTACCGGTCCGTCAGTGCGCGCCCCGACCTGCAAGGGCGCGGAAGACCTGCTCGGGGCTCGACGGCGCGAACTGCGCGTACGCCCAGCCGACGGCACGGAAAAGCAGCGGTCGCTGGAGACAGACCACCTGGTCGGCCTCGTTCTCGAGGACACCGAGCGTCTCGCGCGGGGCGACCGGCAGGGCCACCACCACCCGGGCGGCGCCGGCCAGGCGCATCGAGACGATGGCGGCCCGCATCGTGGCCCCGGTCGCGGCTCCGTCGTCGACGAGCACGACCAGCCGGCCGGCGACATCGATCGGCTGCCGACCGGGCCGGAACCTCGCCTCGTCCGCGCGTACGCCCTCGACGGCGGCGGCGATCAGGACGTCCAGGTCGACCGGTCGCAGATCCTCACCCTGGACGACGGAGTCGTTCAGCACGGGCTCGCCTCCGGCCGCGAACGCACCGATGGCGACCTCAGGGTTGCGCGGCAGCCCGATCTTGCGGACCGGCAGCGCATCCACCTGGAGCCCAAGCTCGCGCGCGGTCGCGGCCGCGACGATCACCCCGCCACGCGGTAGCCCGAGGACGATGGCGCTGACCCGCTCGGCCTCCGAGAGGACGGCCAGGAGGGCGGCGCCGAGCTGCCGGCCGGCGTCCTCCCGGTCGACGAAGGGCCGCGACGCGCGAAGGGGCGTCATGCCAGCCCCGAGGGTCCGGCGAGACCCTCTGCACCTTGGCCGAGCGCGACCAGCACCTCGAAGGCGCTCGGCTCGTTGATGGCCCGGCTGAGGAGGGGGACGGCCTGCACCTTGACGTCGTACGCGGACAGGGCCCGGCGGTAGGCCCCGACGGAGTCCCACTCGGTCACCAGGGTCCAGAGCGAGCCGTCGTCGGTGGCCCGCCCGATCCGCCCCGAGCGCCAGCCCGGTCTGGCCGCGAGTGCGTCCAGCGCAGCACCGGCCTGCTGCTGGAAGGCGGGCCCCTCGTTCGGCTCCACGACATAGCGGGTGACCACGATCACCGAGCACCTCCCGCCGTACCTGGGCCAGCTCGTCATCCATACGAGAGCATGGACGACCATCGTCCCACCCTCAGGAGAAGAGTTGCCGAAGCCACCCGCGCCGTCAGGGTCGGAACAGCCACGCGGGCGCGCGCTACTGGTGCTCCTGGCCCGGTTGCCGCGGCCAGCCGTCCTGCTGCTCACGCTCGGTCTGGTCGTGGCGGGCCTCTTCCTCCCCGGCCTCCCCGGCGCCGTTCTGCTGCTCGTGGTTGGTCTGCTGCTGGCCTGGCTCCTCGGCGTGGCCTGGCCGGTCCTCGCGCCCGCCGCTCGGGTGCCTCGCGTCCTGACCGTCGCCCTCGTGCTGGCGAACGCGGCGTGGAAGGCGACGGCCGGCCACTAGCAGAAAGGGAATTCACCCGAACGGGCGTCCACAAGCCCCCTGCCACCTGCCGATCCCTGGGATGAGGCAGTTTGCCCAGTGTGGGGGCCTCACCCGTTCGATCCCTGAGGGGGGACCAGATGAAGGACAAGCTGACCAAGGAGGTTGTCGTCCGCGCTTCAGGCGTGGCGGTGACCCTCGCGGCGCTGGCATCGATCGTCGGTGCCGGAACGAAGTGGTTGTAAAGCCATGGACAACATGAAGTCACGCCTCGTGGCCAGGATCATCATCA
>JANMWN010000136.1:0-19420 GCA_031394045.1 Sporichthyaceae bacterium | reverse complement strand
TCTCATCACTGACCAGGGTACGGCCACCGGGCAGGTCAGGCGCGGGGGCAGGACCGACCGGGTCGGCTGGAGGTCGCATGGGTCCCTGGGCCGGTAGGCGGAGCCGGCGCAGCAGCAGCGCGTTGACCGCAACCAGCACGGTGGACCCCGACATCGACAGAGCCGCGATCTCCGGGCGCAGGGTCAGCCCCCACGGGACGAAAACCCCAGCGGCGATCGGCAGCGCGATCGCGTTGTAGCCGATGGCCCAGGCCAGGTTCTGGTGCATCTTGCGAACGGTTGCCCGGCTGATCCGGATCGCGACCGGTACGTCTAGGGGATCCGAGCGCATCAGGACCACGTCAGCGGTGTCGATCGCGACATCGGTGCCGGCGCCGATGGCGATACCCACGTCGGCCCGGGCCAACGCCGGGGCGTCGTTGACCCCGTCGCCGACCATCGCCACTCGAACCCGGTCGCCCTGCAGGCGTTCGATCGTGGTGGCCTTGTCCCCGGGGAGCACGTCGGCGATGACGTCACTCACGCCCACCTGCTCGGCGATCCGGGCCGCGGTGGTGGCGTTGTCACCGGTCAGCATCACCGCGGTCACCTGCAGGCTACGCAGGTCCGCCACCGCAGCACCGGCGGTCAGCCGTGGTGCGTCAGCGACCCCGAAGGCACCAGCGGGTTTACCGTCCACAGCAACCGCGACCACGGTCCGACCCGCGCCGGAGATCGCGTCGATGATGGGGCCGAGCTCGACCAGATCCACGTGCTCGCGCTCCATGAGCCGGCGGTTCCCGACCGCGACCCGGCGCCCGTCGACGGTGGCGACGGCGCCGTGCCCAGGGACGTTCTCGAAGTCGCCGACAGTGGAGCGAGCTGCGTCGTGGGTGTCGGCGTACGCGACGATCGCCTTCGCGATCGGGTGCTCGGACTCCCGCTCGACAGCCGCGGTCAGCTGGAGCAGCTGGCTCGCCTCGACGCCATCGACCGGCTGCACGTCGACGACTTCGGGTCGCCCGTTGGTCAGGGTGCCGGTCTTGTCCATCACCACGGTGCTCACCGTGGCCAGGGCCTCCAGCGCGGTGGCGTTCTTGAACAGCACCCCGCGCTTGGCACCCAACCCCGTACCGATCATGATGGCCATCGGGGTGGCCAGCCCGAGCGCGTCCGGGCAGGTGACCACCACGACGGTGATGGCGAACAGCATCGCCTCGCTGACGGTGCGGCCACCGACGGTGATCCAGAAGACAAAGGTGGCTACCCCGCCGAGCAGCGCCACCAGGACCAGCCAGAACGCGGCCCGGTCGGCGAGCCGCTGACCCGGGGCTTTGGAGTTCTGCGCCTGCTGGACCAGGTCCACGATCTGCGCAAGCGCGGTGTCCCGGCCGACCTTGGTCGCCTGGACGCGCAGGGTGCCGTTGAGGTTGATCGTGGCGCCGACGACGGCCGAACCGGGTGCCTTGGTCACCGGCAGGCTTTCACCGGTGACCATGGACTCGTCGACCTCGGACTCGCCGTCCTGGACGAGGCCGTCGACGGGGATCTTCGCTCCGGGCCGGACCAGGATGATGTCCCCGACCTGGACCTCGGAGGTGGGGACCTCGGTCTCGGTCTCATCGCGCAGGACCACCGCCATGGGGGGCGCTAGATCCAGCAGGCTCCGGATCGCGGTGCTTGCTCCGGACCGGGCGCGCATCTCCAACCAATGCCCGAGAAGCACGAACGCGGACAGCACTGCGGCGGCCTCATAGAACACGTCACCGCCGCCAGTGACAGTGACGATGACGGAGTACAGCCAGCCGGTGCCGACAGCGACCGCCACCAGCACCATCATGTCCAGGGTGCGGGCCCGCAATGCCTGCCAGGCGCCGGTGAAGAACATCAGGTCCGCGTAGAAGATCACCGGCAGCGAGAGCAGCAGGGAGAACCACTCGTCGGACAGTCCGAACGGCGCCCCGGCCGACCAGCCGAGCACGTCACGCCCGATGGGCGAGTACAGCAGGATCGGCACCGCCATCACCGCGGCGACGATGAAGCTGTTGCGCATCGCCCGGACGTGCCCCGACATGTCCCCGCCGTGACCCTCGGGCCCACCATGTCCCTCGGGCCCACCATGCTCCCCGCCGGACATCCCCTCCATCCCGGCCATGTCGTGGCCGCCATGCGCCGGGGCCATGGTCGGCTCGGTGGTGGTGGCGGCGGTCACGTGGTGTGGGACGGGTTCTCCCGTGCACCGGCACCCGGTGTCATCGACCCATCGCGCCAGGGACGTCTCGTCGGTGGCGGTCGGGTCGTACCTGACAGCCACGTTCGCGGTGGCCCAGTTCGCGGTGACCTCGATGACACCGGGACGCCGGCTCAAGGCGGACTCCAGGACGGCGTGACCGGAAGGGCAGGAGATGTTGTCGACGCCGAGGACGACGGTACGTGCCGCAGGCACCTCGGTGTTGACCGGCGGGGGTGTCATACCGCGCACCGTGGCCACGTCAACCCCTGTACCCGAGCGATGCCGCATCCATGAACTGTGAGTCTCCTCTGACCACGTCGTTGGCCGCCGTCGTCAGCCACCGCGTTGGATCTCCTCGACCGTGGGCATGCTTGAAGGATGGCGCTGGTTGAGGCCGATCCGTAGGGCCATTGGACCTCACCCCGGGGGTATCCGAGGAGGCGAGCCAGGAGCCGTGCCCTGCCTGGGTGCCCAACCGGCTGAAGAGGTCCCAGTTGGGACGTCCGCCTCTACTCGGCCGGAGCGGGCTGGAGCACGGTGGAACCGCAGCTCGGGAACCACCCGAACTCCAAAGACAATCGAGGTGAGTCCCCATGATGTGGTGGAACCACGGAGACTGGGGTGTCGGCAGCTGGGTGTCGATGAGCGTGATGATGCTCGTCGTCTGGGGTCTGATCATCGGCTTGATCGTGTGGGCCGTGCGGAGCGTGTCCGAGAAGCCGTCCGCGACCGGTACTGATCGGCGGCCGGCGGTTATCCCGGACGACGTGCTGTCGGGGCGTCTTGCTCGCGGCGAGATCACTGAGGAGGAGTTTGTCCGGAGGAGGAGCCTTCTGCACAGTTCGGCTGCCAGTGCGGGCCCACCAGCGGATCGGAAGGGATCGGATGACGAACGCGGGGACTAGGGCGGAACGGAGCCCGATCGGATGACGCATGCTCCCACCGACGAACGCTTGGGCTACCGTTGTCGGGGACTACCGATGGTCGCGAACGGCGTCGACTGGCGCGGGGCTGCTGAAACGCTGAACCACCATGTGAGAGGAGCTCTTCGTGATCGAGTACCTGCTCGGCGGCATCGTGGTCCTGTTCCTGCTCGTGCTCACCTACGGCGGGCTCACCGGGCGAGTGCGAGCTCGCGCCGCCTGCTGCTGTCCAGCTGACCCTGACAAGGACCTCCGGATGCGCACGCCTGACCAGGGGAGCGAGACGCTTCGGAGCCCCTGAGTTCTGAGCCGGTTCGACCTGGACTCTGGGGCGCGTGACAAAGGGTGGGCACGAGCGACAGTGGATGCGAAGAACGGCTCCGCGGCTTCGGTCCGGTGGGGGAGGGGACTTTGAGGGCTCTGCCCGGAGTTGGGCTGGACCGGAGCAAGCACAGCGATCGCCGACAGGATTGGGTCACCGACGTTCTGGGCCGAGCCCTCGGTCCCTTGCCCTGGCTACGGCTGCGGCCCGATCTGGGACCTGGAGCTTGGTCAGGATGACGGCGACATTGTTGCGTACGGTCTTCTCCGAGAGCACCAGGCGCCGGGCGATCTCGTGGTTGCCCGAACCCGTCGCTACCAGCTCCAGGATCTCGCGTTCCCGTGCTGTGAGCTCTGGGAACAGCTGGGATGCGTAGGTCGCGGGGGTGCTTGTGAAGAAGCCAACGATGCGCCGAGCCACGGCCGCTGTGTAGACGGCGTCGCCGGAGGCGACGGCCAGCACGGCCCGAACGATCGCGTCGCGGTCGGCTCCCTTGAGCAGATACCCGCGAGCTCCGGAGCGGAGTGCGCTGAAGAGGGCCTCGTCGTCCTCGTGCATGGTCAAGACCAGCACCCCGATCTCGGGGAACTCCTCGATAATGAGACGCGTGGCGCTTGCGCCGTCGAGGCCCGGCATGGCCAGGTCAGTCAGCACAACGTCCGGGCGGGTGTCGCGGACCAGGGCTCGGAGCTCTTCGCCGTCCCCCGCCTCACCCACGACATCGACCTCGGGCGAGGCGGCCAAGACCGCACGTAGCCCGTACCGGTACATCGGGTGGTCGTCAGCGATCACCACACGAACAGGCGTCATGGCGCGGCCAGGGACGGCTCGTTCAGCGGCAGCGTGGCAACCACCGTTGTCCCGCCAGGACCGGTGTCGATGGTGAGAGAACCACCGAGGTGCTCAGCCCGGTGCCGCATCGAGGCAAGTCCGACGCCGGACTTGGTCTGCGGCTGGAAGCCCTCGCCGTCGTCTTTGACCTCCACACACAGACTGTTCGGCGATGCAGCCAGAACGAGCCGCGCTGTTCGGGCGCCCGCATGGCGTACAACGTTGGTCAACGCCTCCTGCGCGATGCGGAACGCGGCAGTCTCGACGTCCCGCGGAAGCGACGGCAGAAGCGCGGGCAGGACGAGATCGATGTGGATGCCGCCGGCCGCGGACCCGACGTAACGTCGTAGTGCTTCCTCGAGGGGTGCCTCGTCCAACGCGGCCGGCCGAAGGTCGTCAAGGATCCGGCGGACGTCGTCAACAGCTGTCGCAACCTCGGCACGCACCCGCTCAAGGATTTCCGCCGAAGTGCGGTCGTCGCCTGACTGACGGGACGTAGCCAGTGCCTGGAGGCCGAGGCCTACCCCTGACAGTGACGGCCCCAGCCCGTCGTGCAGGTCGCGGCGCAGGCGGTCGCGTTCCGCTCGTGTCGCCTCGAGGACGCGGTCACGTTCGGACTCCAGCGCCTCGGCCAGGTCGAGGGCGCGAACGACCACGGCTACTTGCGGCGCAAGCGCTGCGAGCAAACGCAGATCCCCGTCCGTGTAGAGCTCGCCTGGTCGACGCACCGCCAACCGCAGGCATCCCACGTCACGCCCCCCAACGCGAAGGGGCACACTGACACTTTCGTTAACTTCGCAGCCCAGAGCCGCGACCACTCGACCGGACGGCGAAAGCACGACGGCTCCTGGTGCGTGCACTGCCTCGGTGACAGTGACCAGGACGGCCGGCAGCAGGTCGTGGTCTTCAGAGGCGGACACGCTGGCACCGACTTGGGTTACGGCCCGCATCGGATCACGCCGATCCCCGTAGAGCACGCGGTCGACAGCACGCTGGAGCCGTTCGCGCACCGGCGTGAGCCCGACGGCGACGATCGCCGCTGCCACGACCCCCGGCAGGGCGCCGTGACCGGCCGATGACCCCGCCACAGCGGTCACCGCGGCGTACAGCGCGATCACCGCTCCGGTCAGCACCGCATAGACGAAGCCCCGCCGCAGTACGACCTCGATATCCAGCATGTGGTACCACAGAACACCGACGGCGATGGCAGCCGGCACCGCGACGATGAACACGATGAACAGCGACTGCCACGGGCCCAAGGTGCCGACAAGGAAGACGGGAATCACGGCGCACAGGAGCCATGCCAGCTGTTGACGTTGCGGGGTAGGTGACCGCACCAGCCGGACGATGGACATCACCCAGATCGACACCGTGCCGCCGACCAGACAGAGGGCGCCAAGCACAAACACCGGGCCGAAGACCACCGTTGATACCTGGATATTGATCGGCGATGGGCCGGGCACGATGTCGTTGTAGCCCCCCAGCATCGCGACGGTCAGGACGGCGATCCCAAAGGACGTCGCGATGACCGGGATACGCCAGCGAGGTCCCGGCAACCGGCCGTCGGGGTAGATCGCGACCAGAATGTTCACCAGGGGCAGCAGCCCAGGGACCCAGAGCGGGATCCCGAAGTACGCCACCCAGCGGGCCAAGGGCCACTGCGGCTGCGCGATCCCGACTCCGTACATGCCGTACGCGCCTGCTGCCTGAGACACCGCCTGAAGGACCCCGACCGCGAGTATGAGGACGCCGACCCGGTTCTTCGGCCGCAGCCAGATAAGGACGGCACCGGTGATCGTCCAGGAGATTGGAGCCGCGATCTGTGACCAGTGCGGGGCTTGTCCTTTGATTCCTTCGGGACGTGTGAACCCGGGACGAGACAGCACGAAAGAGATCGCCGCGACACAAAGGAACGACACGGCGACGGATGCCCCGGTGAGGACCCGAACTCGCACGTCGACAGTCTGGGGCCACAGGCCAGTCCGGCGCAGGCAGCTGAGTGTTCTAGCTGGCCCGGATCTCCGGGCACGTTGCCCGACAAGCTCGGGACCACCGCCTCGTGCGTGAAGCCTGCCGGGCAGCCCACCCTCGGCACGAGCCGACGCCCGTCGGCTCACCCGAGAGAGGGAGGAATGATGAACAAGTACGCGATCTTCGGCGCCACGCTCGCCGCGGGAGTGCTGATGGCCGGAACCGCCGAGGTGACATCGGTCCAGGCTGCATCAAATGGGCCAGCGGCGAGCGGGCACGCACGGCAGGTCGACCTCGTCCTGGTCACTCGCGACACCAGCAACACCGAAATCGACCTTGGACAGCCGGGATTCAGCGCGGGCGACCAGCAACTGTTCACGAGCGACGTGATCCGAGACGGCCATCGGGCCGGGACCGCCGCCGGAGTCGCGCAGATCGTGGCGACCACGGCCAAGACCCTTACCGG
Organism: Sporichthyaceae bacterium; assembly: GCA_031394045.1. Lineage (GTDB taxonomy): Bacteria > Actinomycetota > Actinomycetes > Prado026 > Prado026 > JANYIP01. The sequence goes on along the minus strand of JANMWN010000136.1, from coordinate 12,695 downwards.
GCAGGTTACGACGACCATGGTGCTTCCCGAGGGAACGCTCACCGCCCAGCTAGCGTTCACCGAGATTCTCGCCGATGGCCCCCCACCAGCGCTTTACGCGGCTGTAACCGGCGGGACCGGGATCTACCGCGACGCCCGAGGCCAGTGCGTCAGCCGCGCCATCGCAGGTGGCAACGAGAGCCGACTCACCTGCCAGCTCACCCTCGGCTGACTGGCGCTGTTCGGCGCCGCGCGTCGCTGTCCGGCTAGAGACTCGGCAGCGCATGGCACGCCCGGAAGCCAGCGCAGGGAGTTGTCCGTGGCCACGACGTCACGTCACTCGGCTGCAGGAGCGGCCGTGCTCTCCTCGACGACGGTGATCTCGACAAGGTCGCCGTCCTCGTCGACGGCCGTGATCCCGACGACCTCGCCGTTCTCGTCGAGGGTGGCGACCGCGTCGATCGTGCCGTCGCCGTCGATGTCGACCAGTGCCACGGCCTGGACCGTGGGCTCCACGGCTGCTGCTTCGTTGTCGCTCATGAGTCTGTCGACGTCCTCTAGGTCAGTGATGTCCCGCCTGCGCGGGCCTGGTGTCAAGACGCGACGGTACTCACCTGACAGCACCCTCGGCCGACTGTCGCTGATTGTCCAGCCCCGCTCAACCTTGATCGTGCCGCTGGTCCGACTCCCCCACGCCAGCAGGGGCCTCTTACAGGTCGACGAGGTGGTAGCGGAGCCTGCGCCTGACGGCGCGGGCTACCAGTACCGGCACGAAGTCGCGCACCGGGGCCATGTCGAACGCTTTGGCCTCGATCTGGATGGCTTCGTGGATCGCGTAGGCGGGGACGTTGGTGAACTCCTCGCGCAGCTCGAGCTCGACGACAGCGAGATGTCGGAGCTCCTCCTCGCGGGTCATGCGCGGAAGCGTTGCACGAAAGAAGATCAGCCGCGACACGAAGGACGAACAACAGATGAACGACCCCGTGCCAGCCGTCCGCGACCGAAGGGCGGCGGGCGCCCTTCAGGCCGTGTGGCGGGGGCCGCTCATCCGCCAGCCCATGGCTCCGCCGGGTGCGAAGCCGTCGCGGCCAGCCTCGTCGATCTGCTTGATCCGGGCGGCCAGCGCCCGCATCACGTTGAGCGCGAACATCGGGGTCTCGTGGACCAGGAACAGGAAGGTCTTCTCGTCGATCACGGCGACCCGTGAGGGCGCGGCGGCGACCGCATCAAGGCTTCGGGGTGCATAGTCGATGATCGCGAGCTCGCCGAAGGTCCCGTCTGCTTCGACGCTGGCGACCACGTGCCCATGCCGGCGCAGCTCGACCTTCCCGGAGATGACACCGAACATCTCCGTCCCGGGCTCTCCGGCGGTGAAGATCACCTCGCCGATGTTGAGGTCGCGGATCTCGGTGGCATTGACGAACAGCCCTTTGACAGTCAATCCGGCTCCCTGGGTACATCGAGGACGCGTCGGGCAACGCCATGAGCCACGGTGACAGACGACTGTGTGGGGTGCACCGGCATCTCGTGTCTGTTCGTCCCCTGTTCACCTCTGCCTTGGGCCACCGGTGGAAATTTATGGATCCAAGACTTGCAACGCTGGATCCAGTCTGCCAGGCTGCCACCCGTCGCTATCAATGCGGAGGATGTCATGACCGAACTGTCCAAGCCTGTGACCCAAAGGCGTTCGATGGGGCTGGAGAGCCTGCACATCGACCACGTCCCCGCGCATGAGCGCCACGGCAAGGCAAGCAGTCTGTTCACCGTCTGGTTCGCGTCGAACCTGTGCATGGCGACGGTCATCACCGGCGGTCTGGCCGTCCTGGTGGGGAACAACCTCTTCTGGGGCCTGGTCGCCGTGCTGGTCGGCAACCTCACCGGAGCGATCTTCATGGCGTTGCACTCGGCGCAGGGTCCTCGACTCGGAGTGCCACAGCTCATCCAAGGGCGCGGCCAGTTCGGCTACCACGGGGCGCTGCTGGCCGTAGTGCTCGCCCTGTTCATGTACGTCGGCTTCTTCGTCTTCACCGCCATCCCTGCCGGGCAGAGTCTCAACGTTCTCTACCCGAGCGTCAGCGTCCATCTGGGTGTGGTGCTCGTTGCTGTTCCTTCTGTCGTCATCGCGATCATCGGCTACCGAGCCATCCACCTGACTCAGGCCGTCACCACCTACATCGTTGCCGTGGCCCTGGTGGGCCTCACGATCGGTGTCGTGGCGTACGGCATCCCGTCCGTCACGACGGCCGACTTCGCAGCTGGTCCGTTCCTGCTCGCGGTCGCGATCATTGCGGTGTACCAGGCCGGGTTCGCCCCGTACGTCTCGGACTACTCTCGCTACCTGCCTGAGGACATCGGAGTCGGTGCCCCGTTCTGGAACTCCTACTTGGGGACGACGATCGGCGGCGTCTGGGTGATGACCCTCGGCGCCGTTCTCGCTGCGCAGTTCACGGACGCGACCGCGACCATCGTCGACTCGGCTGCAACGGTCTCGCACGGATGGAAGGGGCCAATCCTGATCGCCCTGACCTTAGGCGCGGTCGGCATCAACGCGATGAACCTGTACGGGGGGATGCTGTCGCTGCTCACCGGCTGGAGCTCCATCCGCAAGCCACCCAGCGGATCCGGCGTCCGCATCGCATGCATCGGCGTCATCGCTGCGCTCGCCCTATGGCTGAGCCTGGCTGCGTCCGACAACCTGATCGCCAACTACACGAACTTCCTCCTCCTTCTCGTCTACGGGTTCGTGCCTTGGACCGCGATCAACCTCACCGACTACTACATCGTGCGTCACGGCAACTACGACGTTCCCGCCTTCTTCGACCCCAAGGGCATCTACTACCGGAACCCGGCGACATTCACCTATGCCGGCTTCAGCCTTCTCGCGCTCTCGGCCTATGCGCTAGGCGTGGCGTCGCAACTGCCTTTCATCAACACCACGTACTGGAAGGGACTGGCCGTAGACAGCCTCGGCGGCGCCGACATCTCCTGGATCATCGGGCTCATCGTGTCTGCGGGCTCCTACCTCTTGCTCACCCGGGCGTTCGGCTCACAGCCGGGCGCGGAGGTCTCCAAGCCCGATGCCGTCGTCGAGCAGACGGCCCCCGCGGTCTCATGACCCAGCTCCTGTCGAGCGGCGAGCCTGTGGCCGTGATGTCGTGACCGCGAACCGGATGTTCATGCTGGAGTACGGCACCGAGCTCGTCCCGAAGTCGCTGTCCGTCCTCGGGGCCGGCAGCCACGTGATTGCCACACCGATCTTCGGCGTGGTCGTCGAGACCGACGACGGGCTCGTCCTGCTGGACACGGGAATCAGCCAGCAGGCGCTACAGGATGGGCCGGCACTCACGGCGATCTACGGCGCGGGAATGCATCCCTACGGGCCGGTGGGCAACCCGCTCGAGGTCGCGCTCGCGACGGTTGGCTTCACCATCCAGGACATCGCCCTAGCCGCGGTCAGCCATCTGCACCTGGATCACAGCGGTGGCGTGCCACTGCTGGCCAAGGCCGGCGTACCCATAGCGATCCAAGCACGGGAGATCGAGTACGGGCTCGACCGTGCGAGCGACGACTCCGAGCTCGAGGTCGCGTTCTACCGCTCGGACTACACCGACCCGTCCATCGACTGGCGAAAGGTCGATGGCGACGAGCAGATCGCACCCGGAGTCTTCACCTTCGCCACCCCGGGACACACGCCCGGGCACATGTCGTACCGCGTGGACCTGCCCGAGTCCGGGACCTGGATCTTCGCCGCCGACGCCGCGGACCTTGGGGAGAACCTGCTCGAAAGAGTGCCCTGTGGCTCGGTGGCGGAACCGGGGGACGCGCGAAAGGCCCGGGCTTCGGTGCACCGCCTCGTCGACGCGGGGGAGCGACTCGACGCCCGCTTGATTCCCGGACACGACGCAGTGTTCTGGAAGGCGATTTGGCACACCCGCGACGGGCACCGCTAGCGAGAGGTCAGACCCGGGCTGGCTGCAGGGTCGCCGCCATCTGGTCGCAGGCGGCAGCCATCCGAGACACCATCGACTGGATCTCCTCGATGGTCGAGACCAGCGGAGGCGACAGCTGCAGTGATGCCCCGATCGCTCGGGTGATCAGCCCATGCTCCCGGCACGCGGTGGCCACTTTGACGGCCAGCGTCGGGTCCACGGCCAAGAGCTCGGGCTTCATCTCCACGGCGGCCAGCAGCCCTGCGCACCGGACCTCGCTGGTGAGTGCGTGGCCGTCGAAGGTGTCGTGGAGAAGCCGGGCGAACCAGTCGCTGAGCTCGACGACGCGCTCGAGCAGGCCCTCTCGTTCGATGATGTCCAGGTTGGCCAGCGCGGCGGTACAAGCAGTCGGGTGGCCGCCGTACGTAAAGCCGTGACGCAGGATCGGCGCGTCCGGGCTGTCCCAGAACGGCTCGGCGAAATGCCCGGAGGTGATGACCGCGCCGAGCGGGAGGTAGCCCGAGGTGAGCCCTTTGGCGCAGGTGATCAGATCGGGCTCGAAGCCGTAGGCCTGGCAGCCGAACCAACTGCCGAGCCGCCCGAACGCGCAGATCACCTCATCGGACACGAGCAGGACGTCGTACTGACGGCAGAGCTCGGCGATCCGCGGCCAGTAGTCGGGTCGCGGCGGACGAACCCCGCCAGACCCGATCACCGGCTCGCCGACGAAGGCGGCGATCTGGTCGGCCGAGCTCGCGAACAGCTCTTCGACCGCATCGACGGAGTCGGCCGCCACGACGTGCACATCGGTGATGAGCGCGCCGTTGTACCCCTCGACGTTCGCGGGGATGCCACAGATGCTCGTGCCGTAGCCGTTCATGCCGTGGTAGCCATGGTGGCGGGAGACGATCACCTTCTTGTCCGGCCGTCCTCGCAGGGCCCAGTACCGACGGACGAGCTTGGCGGCCGTGTCCACGGCGTCCGAACCGCCGCCCGGTGTGAAGAACACCTTGGCGTCAGCCATCGGAGCGAGCGCGCTGAGTCGGTCGGCAAGAGCCAGCGCCGGCTCGTTCGCGTACACGTCGAAGGTGTGGAACGCCTCGAGCTTGCGCATCTGGGCGGTGACGGCGTCGATCATCTCGGTCCGTCCGTGCCCGATGTTGCAGTACCAGAGGGAGGCGGTCCCATCGAGGTACTCGCGCCCCTCACGGTCCCACAAGTGCACTCCCTGGCCCTTGACGATGACGACCTCACGGTCGCGCGTCTGGGCCATGTTGGTCATCCCACGCCAGAGCGAAGTCATAGGCCGATCGTCCACTCTGGGATCCGAATAGTCAAGTCTCGGATCCAAGAATGCCGCGGCGGAAAGCTCAGCTGTCCTTGGACGCCAGACCCAGCGAGCGCTGATACCGGCTCGCGACAAGTTCTCCCGACCGCAGCACGTGCTTCTTGGCGGCCTTGCGTGCGGCCAGGGAGTCACCGGCTTCGATGGCTATCAGGATGTCCTGGTGCTCGGCCACGTTGCGCCGCAACAGGCTCGAGCTCTCGCTGATTGCCGACCAGGTCAGGTTCCGCGGAAAGCTCCCGTGCAGCTGGCGGACGGTGTCCCGCAGCCGCTGGTTGCCAGCGGCCGCAAGGATTCCCTCGTGGAACTGGTCGTTGGCGCGCGGCCACTTTGCGTCGGCCATCGAGAACGGCCGACCGGATGGGCGGGATGCGAACTCCTCAACCGCCGCCTGGAACAGCGCGGCCGCTGCGCGCAGCCCCTCCAGCTCGGCGTCGTTGATCAGCACAGCGGCCCGCTCGGCCGCCAGGCCTTCGAGCTCGGCACGCACGACGTATGCCTCGCGGATCTCGTCCGCCGTCGGACCCCGGACGAACGCCCCGCGACGCGGAATTATCTCGACCAGCCCCGCCGCCTCGAGCTTGCGCAGCGCCTCGCGGACGGGCATCCGGCTGACCCCGAACTCATCTGCCAGCAGCTCTTGTCGTAGCCGCGCGCCGATCGCGTAGTCGCCTACGATGATGCGGCGCTGGAGCTCGCCGGCCAGGTCGTCGGACGCCATGGGCGCAGGCGCGACGAGGGCGAGGGGTGCCTGGCGGTCCGCCGCGCTGTTCGGTCGTTTCATGGTGTCCTCGTTCTTGGTCCGGGGCGTACTGAGCCTAGTCGTCTGGTCGGCTCTGCCGACGGGCACGCCGCCGTCAGCAGACGCTGGTGGTTGCCTCTCGCCGGAGGTCGGCGACACCGAACGTCGTACCCGAATCGATCTCGTAGCCGGCGACGACCACGGCGCCGAAGGACTTGTCGCGACCGGGTCGCCACTCCAGCTGGTGCCCGCGCCGGGCCAGCCCGTGCGCGACCTCGGGGTCGAAGCCGGTTTCGAGGACCACCGCTGAATCGCTCGATCGCCAGCGCGGCCGGTCGACCGCAGCTGGCAGGGACAGCCCGTCTGCGAGGATCGAGTCGATCACCTGCGTCACCGTCTGCACCTGTCCGTCGGCGCCGGGGGTCGACACTGCGAAGCGTCGCCGCCCGTCGTCGACGAGCACGGGCGAGAGTGTGTGCACCGGCCGAGCGGACGGGCGAGCGCGGTTGGGTGAGTCCGGGTCCTCGTCGAACCCCAGCATGCGGTCGTTGAGGAAGAACCCGTGCTCGGGGACCAAGGTCGCACAGCCAAACTCGTCGTAGAGGCTGATCACCATCGACACGACCGTGCCGCTTCGGTCAGCCGCCGTGACCGTAGTCGTGTGCGTCTGCTGGGTGGGCCCGCCTCGGTGCTGGGCGCGGATCCGGTCGACCACCAGCTGCTTGGCCAGCAGAGCGGCGATCCCCTGCGAGTCAGCCACTGCCGCTCGGAACGCGAAGGCGGCCTCGATGGCTTCGATGGCTACGTGAATGCGGTCCGTGGGGTCCGTACTCGGTTCTTCGTCCAGGACTCCCAACGCCATCAGGGCGAGCACGGCTTGGGACGCGGGCGGTGATGCCCAGATCGTCGCGCCGAGGCGACGGGCCGAGAGCGCGGGGCCCTCCACGGTCTGGTGTGCTGCGAAGTCGGCGGCGCACATCAGCCCACCCTCGGCCGCTGCGACTCGCTCCACCGCCTGCGGCACCGGGCCTCGGTAGAACCATTCTGGTCCGTGCTCGGCCAACGCCTCGAGGGAGCGGGCCAACGTAGTCAGACGAAGATTCGTCCCGACGGTCAGCGCGGGGTCGAGCAGCTCGTGATCGGGGGCTCCGCGCAGCAAGCGGTGGTGCTGACGTCCGACAGCGGCGGCCAGCGCCTCGGAAAGTGGGAAGCCGTCGCGGGCCAGTGCGATCGCGGGCTGGAGGTGCGCCGTGCGGGGCAATCGACCGAACGTGCGTGCCGCACGGTCCAGGGCGTCGACCGCTCCGGGCACGGTGGCCGTTGCCGCGCCGTCGGTGTCGAGGGGACCCGAGAATGCCTTAGGAGAGAGCCCGCTTCCGTTGAACGCCCGCGTCACACCGTCGCGAGAGACGAGAAACATCGCGTCCCCCCCGAGCCCGCAGGCTTCCGGGAGGACCACCATGAGCGCGTAGGCCGCGGCGACGGCGGCATCCACCGCGTTTCCGCCCGCTGCGAGCAGACTCGTACCAGCCTGGGCGGCCAAAGGATGCCCGCACGAGACGCTGCCGACGGGCCCGCGAGCCATCGACCTCGGACAGATCTCGGATCCAGAAATTGCATTCATGGATCCAGTATGGCATTCTGATGAACCCGGCACCAGCCGAAGCTCATGCCGGGTTCCGTTCGGTGCCGAAGGGGGTCACCATGCTGAGCTTCTCCGGCATCGTCGATCTGAGTCACGAGCTGTACGAGGGGATGCCCAACATCGGGGGCAACCCCGTCTCGTTCGGATTCCTCTACACGTTCGAAGAGTTGAGCACGATCACGCAGGGAAAGCTCTCGATGCAGGGCCGCCAGATCATGATGCCCGAACACTGTGGCACCCACCTGGACGTACCCTTCCACTTCGATCCCGCGGGTGCTACGACTGCTGACATCCCGCTCACCAGGCTGGTTGCCCCGGGCCATTTGCTGGACCTCTCGCACAAGGGGCCTCGCGACCGGATCACCCCCAGCGATCTGCGGGAGGCAGCCGAGGTCAGCGGCAGGCCCGTCGCACCCGACACGGCGGTCTTGGTATACACCGGCGCGGACCGGGTGTGGGGGGAGCCAGGCTTCTCCACCGAGCGGCCATACGTGCCTGAGGAGACCGCGCAATGGCTTGTCGACCAACGGATCGCCGTCTTTGGTACCGATCTCATCGGTATGGACGACCCTGACGCGTGGTGGTGGCCCAGCCACCGGATCTGGCTGACGAACGGCGTTCCCATGTGTCAGCAACTCTGCAACCTCGACCAGCTGGTCGACCGGGAGTTCTTGTTCATCGCGCTCCCGCTGCGCATGCGCACGGGCACCGCCTCACCGGTCCGGGCCGTGGCGCTGCTCGCCTAGAAGTGCCGTGACCGTAGACACCGACGAGCCTGGGCCGCACATCTGACGGGAGGTACGCAGTGACCGCCGCTAACCAGACCGACACGACCGAAGAATCTGATGTCGCACTGTGGCGGCTGCTGACCATCGGGTTGGTCGGTGGGCTCCTGTCCGGACTGCTGGGCATCGGCGGGGGGACGATCATGGTCCCGCTGCTCGTCCTCTGGGCCGGCGTCGGGCAGCGGAAGGCCCACGCGGTCTCGCTCGGGGCGATCATCCCGATCAGTGTGCTGGCGATTGGTGCGTACGGGGCCGCAGGTGCCGTTGACTGGCCGGTTGCGGCCGCTTTGATCGCCGGATCATTGCTCGGGGCGAGGACCGGGGCGGGGCTGCTCAGCCGGCTTCCCGAGACGACGCTGAAGGCCCTCTTCGGCGGCTTCCTGCTGGTGGCGGCGGCCCTCATCCTGGCCAAACGATGACCGCCGCACTGCTGTTCGCTGGTATCGCGGCGTTCGGATTCCTGACCGGAACCCTCTCGGGCGTCCTAGGGGTCGGTGGTGGCATCTTTGTTGTGCCGTTCATGGTGCTGGCCCTCGGGGTCCAGCAGCAGCATGCCCAGGCGACCTCACTGGTGATGATCCTGCCGACTGCGGTCGTCGCCGTGATCACGCTGCGCCGCCGCGGGGTCGGAGATCTTCGGATGACCCTGCGCATCGGCATGGTTGGCGCGGTGGCGAGCCTGGGGGGAGCCGCGCTCGCTCTACACCTGCCGGCCTCAACGTTGCGCGCGCTGTTCGCCGGACTGCTTGTCATCGTCGGAGTCCGGCTGCTGTGGGACGCGAACGCGATGCGTCGATCGGCCGCCAACCAGTCAGGAACAGCAGTAGAGCCCAGCCGGTAGCCACAGGTCAGTTCGAGGTCAGACGATCGGTGGCGCTCCGACCTTGGCGGGAGTCAGGATCTGGCGGCCTTGACGACCGCGATCACGTCCGCGGCTGCTACTGCCACCAGCAGCGTGACTGTGACGATCCGACTCCATCGGTTCCTGACCTGCTCCTTGATCGTGTGGACTTCCGCTCTGGATTGTCGCGCTGCACCGCAGGATCCACACAACCAGGACCGCGCGGGCCAAGGTTCGACTCATGGCCGCTTCCTAAGACGCAGGTACGCAGCAGGCACGGCAGGACCGGAGGGCCCGCCAGAGGTAGCCTGACCGAGCCAACAGCCCTGTCTGTGAAGACGGGCAACCCCACTACCGTCTGTGACCCTCCGCGGGGTCCGCTCACCGTCAGCCACACACCGACGACGACCTGAGGAGGGACAGATGCGGCTCCGGCTGCCGATTCGGCGAGACTCCTTGCGGGCGGATGCCACGGCGGGTCTGGTGCTCGGGGTCCAAAGTGTCCCGGACGGCTTGGCCACGGGGCTGCTGGCTGGGGTGAATCCGTTGGCGGGCCTGTACGCCTACCTGGTCGGCACGTTCACCGGTGCACTGGTCACGAGTTCGTCGTTCATGGCTATCCAGGGCACCGGAGCCATGGCGATGATCGTGGCGGATGTCCCGGCGGTTCACGGGGCGAGAGACCCGGCACGTGCCCTGTTCACCCTCTCGGTCCTCACCGGTGTCGTGATGCTGGTCGCCGGGCTGCTGCGGCTCGGGTCGGTGCTGCGGTTCGTGTCGAACGCGGTGATGGTCGGGTTCATCAACGCAGTCGGGGTCAACATCATTCTCGGGCAGCTGGCGAACTTCACCGGCTACGCGGCGGACGGACCCAACCGGATCGCCCGCACCGTCCAGACCCTTGTCCACCCGGGCCAGCTCCACCTCACCACGCTGGTGGTGGGCGTGACCACGATCGCGCTGATCGTTCTGCTCGAGCGCACCCGCGTGGGTTCGATGGGGCTGGTGGTCGCCGTCGCCGTCACCTCCGGCGCGGCCCTCGCCTTCGGCTGGCACGACGTCGCCACGCTCAACGACCTCGGCGTGGTTCCCCGGTCGCTGCCCCGACCAGAAGCGCCGATGCTCGTCCTGGTCCCGGCGCTGCTCGTTCCTGCGTTGTCGCTGGCCTTCGTAGGGCTGGTGCAGGGCGCGAGCATCTCCGCGAACTACCTCAACCCCGATGGCCGGTTCCCCGACGTGTCCCGCGACTTCGCCGGGCAGGGAGCCGCGAACGTGGCTGCTGGGGTCTTCCAGGGGATGCCGGTGGGAGGGTCGGTGTCAGCGTCGGCGTTGAACAAGGCGGCGGGCGCCCGGTCGCGGCAGTCCCTGGTCATCGCCGGGGTCGTCATGGGCGTGGTGATCGTCGCCTTCGGCGGCGTGGTCGGCTACGTCGCCATGCCGGCGCTGGCCGGGCTGCTCATGCTCATCGGCTACCGCACCATCAAGCCGGCCGACCTGCAGTCGGTGTGGAAGACCGGCGCCGTGCAGAAGGCCGTCCTGGTGATCACGTTCGTGCTCACGATGATCATTCCCTTGCAGTACGCGGTCCTCGTCGGCGTGGGTGTCTCGGCGATCCTGCACATCGTCCAGCAGTCCAACCAGGTCACCATCAGACGTCGCGAGCTCGACACCGGCGGACACCTGATCGAGACCGACCCGCCCCCGGTGCTCCCGGCCCACGAGGTGGTGGTGCTCCAGCCGTACGGCAGCCTGTTCTTTGCCGCCGCCCCCGTGTTCGAGTCGGCGCTTCCAGCGGTGACCGAGGCGTCCCGGAGCTCGGTGGTGATCCTGCGACTGCGTGGCCGCAGCGATCTGGGGACAACCTTCATGGACGTACTCCTGCGCTACGCCCAGAGCCTGGCAGCGGTGGGTAGCCGACTCCTGATCGTGTCGACCAACGACCGCATCGACGAGCAGCTCGCCGTCACCGGGATAACCGCCGTCATCGGCGAGGACAGCATCTACAGCGGCAACGAGCGGGTAGGTGCTTCGGTGACGCAGGCGCAGGCAGACGCGGTCGCGTGGATCCAGGCCCGGCGCCATGAGGACGAACCGAACTGACGGTTCGACCGCACGCACCGGTACCGTCTGCGGCTACCGAGCCTGACTACTCGGACCGAGCACCAGCGCGCCCGCTGGTCTACGGACCAGCAGCACGACACTGACGAGCCCGATCCAGGCCGGGAACACATAGACGGTGGGGCGGGCGACCGTGACGTTGACGAACTCGCCCACGCCCACGAGATAGCTCAGCCACACCAGCCACCGGGGCAGCGCACCGGTCACCCGCCCCAACGCCGCCGTCGAGAACACCACCAACGTGGCCACCCGGGGAGCAAACACTGAGAGCAGCGCCACCGCCAGCGCCCGCGACATCGAGGCCGCACCGGGATCCGGCGCCCTGCCACCGGCAGCGACGAGCACGGAGGGGGCGGCCAGAGCCGCGGTCCCCACCACGACGACGCCGGCCAGGAGAATGCCGCCCCCGAGGAAGACCGTGCCGAACAGCTTGGGTTCGACATCGCCGAGGCGCCCACGGACCACCCCGATGAACCACAGGAATGCGATCGTTGCGACCACGATGACCTGCAGCAGCACCAACGCCGAGGACCCGACGCCGGGGCCGGCGTAGTAGCTGATGATCTGCGCATCGGTCGCATCGACCGAAGGCGCGGCCAGCAGGCCCCGGAGCCCGATCGACCAACCGAGGGCACACACGATCCCCGCAACGGCGGCCGCCTCCACGGAGCCCAGACGCGCCCGCCAGCGGCGCGCAACGGAACTCGGCTCAGCCGATGCGTGCGGCCCGGAGCTCACCAGGCACTCCTCTCCGCGCGGCGACCCAGGACGACGGAACGATCTCCGCCCAACCCACCGCACCCCGCTCCCCCGCTCATGACATCGGCGACGTCCATCAGGGACGCGGTCCAGAGGCCAAGGCGAACGGGCGTCGGTACCGCAACCTAGGTCTCGGCGTGAGCGCACGCAACCCTGGGCAACATGGGTGGAGCGGGCGGGCGAAGTGGATGCTCCGATTGCAAGAATGCTGCGGTTTCCTACTGATGGAGCGCGCATGTCGATGAACAAGGTGGTGGGCTCGGCCGCTGAGGCGGTGGCGGACGTTGCCGACGGCGCGAGCCTGGGGTGGGCGGGTTCGGGCTGAGCGGCGTGCCGTCCGTGCTGATCCAGGCCCTGTTCGAGCAGGGAACCACCGACCTGCGGGTGGTCTCCAACAACTGCGGTGTCGACGAGTGTGGGCTCGGTATCTTGCTGTCGGCCGGCCGGATCGCGCGGACGACCAGTTCGTACGTGGGGGAGAACAAGGAGTTCGAGCGGCAGTTCCTCACGGGCGAGCTCGTGGTGGAGCTGACTCCGCAGGGCACGCTGGCG
>JANMWN010000188.1:0-2470 GCA_031394045.1 Sporichthyaceae bacterium | reverse complement strand
CAAGTGCATCGCGTGCTCGCGGTGCGTACGAGCCTGCGACGAGGTTCAGGGGACGTTCGCGCTGACCATCGAGGGGCGCGGGTTCGAGTCCAAGGTGGCGGCCAGCAACGGCGTCAGCTTCATGGAGTCGGAGTGCGTCTCCTGCGGGGCGTGCGTGCAGGCCTGCCCGACGTCCACGCTGCAGGAGAAGACGGTCATCCAGCTCGGCGTACCCGTACGTTCCGTGCTCACCACCTGCGCGTACTGCGGGGTCGGCTGCTCGTTCAAGGCCGAGATGCGCGGCGACGAGGTGATCCGGATGGTGCCGTGGAAGGACGGCGGCGCCAACGAGGGCCACTCGTGCGTCAAGGGCCGATTCGCCTGGGGGTACGCCACCCACAAGGACCGCCAGCTGTCGCCGATGGTCCGCGAGACGTTCCACGAACAGTGGCGGCCGGTCTCGTGGGACGAGGCGATCAGCTTCACCGCGCGCCGCTTCCTGGAGATCCAGGCCGAGCACGGGGTGCACGCGATCGGCGGCATCACGTCGTCGCGCTGCACCAACGAAGAGGTCTTCGCGGTCCAGAAGATGATCCGGGCGGCCTTCGGAAACAACAACGTCGACACGTGCGCGCGGGTCTGCCACTCCCCCACGGGGTACGGCCTGAAGCAGACCTTCGGCACCTCCGCGGGTACGCAGGACTTCGCCTCGGTCGACGAGGCCGACGTCATCGTCGTCATCGGGGCCAACCCGACCGACGGCCACCCGGTGTTCGCGTCCCGGATGAAGCAGCGGCTGCGCAAGGGCGCCGCGCTCGTCGTCATCGACCCGCGCCGCATCGACCTCGTCCGCAGCCCGCACGTCGAGGCCGCGCACCACCTCCAGCTGCAGCCGGGTACGAACGTCGCGGTTATCAACGCCTTCTCCCACGTGATCGTCACCGAGGGCCTGGTCGACCGGGCGTACGTCGCCCACCGCTGCGAGCCCGCCGAGTTCGCCGCCTGGGAGGAGTTCATCGCCCGGCCCGAGAACAGCCCCGAGTCGACCGCGCTCATCACCGGCGTGGACGCCGAGGAGCTGCGGGCAGCAGCCCGTCTGTACGCGTCGGCCCCGAACGCGGCGATCTACTACGGGCTCGGGGTCACCGAGCACAGCCAGGGCTCGACCATGGTGATGGGGATGGCCAACCTCGCGATGGCCACCGGCAACGTCGGTCGGGCCGGCGTTGGCGTCAACCCGTTGCGGGGCCAGAACAACGTGCAGGGCTCCTGCGACATGGGCTCGTTCCCGCACGAGCTGCCCGGCTACCGGCATGTCTCCGACGACTCCGCGCGCAAGGTGTTCGAGGAGCTGTGGGGCCGCCCGATCGAGTCCGAGCCTGGCCTGCGCATCCCCAACATGTTCGACGCCGCCCTCGCGGGCACCTATCGCGGCCTCTTCGTCCAGGGCGAGGACATCGCGCAGTCCGACCCGAACGTCAAGCACGTCAAGGCCGCGCTGGCCGCGCTGGACCTGCTCGTGGTGCAGGACCTGTTCCTGAACGAGACAGCGGCGTTCGCGCACGTGTTCCTTCCGGGGACGTCGTTCCTGGAGAAGGACGGCACGTTCACCAACGCGGAGCGCCGGATCAACCGCGTACGCCCGGTGATGGCCAGCAAGACCGGCAAGCAGGAGTGGGAGGTCGCCAGCGAGATCGCGACCGCCATGGGCTACCCCATGCACTACGACAACGGCGCCCAGATCATGGCCGAGATCGCGCTGACCACACCCACGTTCGCGGGCGTCTCGTTCGACCGGCTCGACGAGCTGGGCAGCATCCAGTGGCCGTGCAACGCTGCGGCGCCCGACGGCACCAAGATCATGCACGTCGACCACTTCGTCCGAGGGCTCGGGCGGTTCGTACCTACACCGTTCGTCCCCACCGACGAGCGCACCAGCCGCAAGTTCCCGCTGATCCTGACCACCGGCCGGATCCTGACGCAGTACAACGTCGGCGCGCAGACCCGGCGTACCGAGAACGTGCGCTGGCACGACGAGGACGTGCTCGAGATCCACCCGCACGACGCCGAGGAGCGCGGGGTCACCGACGGTGCCCTCGTGTCGATCGCCAGCCGCGTGGGCGAGACCGCGCTGCACGCGCGAATCTCGGAGCGGATGCCGCAGGGCGTCGTCTACACCACGTTCCACTTCCCGGCGAGCGGCGCCAACATCGTGACCACCGACTACTCCGACTGGGCCACCAACTGCCCGGAGTACAAGGTGACCGCCGTGCAGATCGGCCTGCTGACACGTGCCCCGGACACCGCAGCTCTCGCCGAGGCCGACCCGTCGGTCGCCCGGTGAGCCAGAGCGGCACGGACACGTTGGTACGCATGATCAACCAGATCGCGGCCAACGTGAGCTACCAGCCCCCGGACGCGGCGGCGGCGCAGATCGCGACGCACATCAACGCGTTCTGGGCACCCTCGATGCGCGCCGACCTGCTCGCCT
>JANMWN010000172.1:0-4179 GCA_031394045.1 Sporichthyaceae bacterium | reverse complement strand
GCGCACCCGAAGAAGCCGAAGAAGTACGGGGCGGTGATCCCCCACACCGCGGCGAGGATGCCACCGAGCGCGGCGCCGACGACGAGCCCTCCCAGGAGGGCGAAGTTGTAGACGCTGGAAACCCGGCCCTGGAGCTCCTGCGGTACCGCCCGCTGCCGGACGCTGATAGCCGTCGTGGCCCAGTAGATGAGGTGAATACCGAAGAGGAACATGATCACCATGGCTACGACCGGGCGGGTGGTCAGGGCAAGGACGAGATGGGTGACGGTCTCGAGGACCAGGCCGTAGCGCATGATCGAGGACAGGCTGACGTGCCGCTCCAGCCACCCGTACGTCATCGTCCCGAGCAGGCTGCCGAGACCGGTGGCCGTGGTGAGCAGGCCGAACCCGACCGGGCCCAGGTGCAGCCGTTGCTGCGAGAACAGCACGAGCACTGACCAGGACGCGCCGTACGTCACGTTGAAGGTCAGGATCTGGATCACCAGGGCGCGCATGGCGCGGCTGTGCCAGGTCCAGCGCAGTCCCTCGAGGATCTCCTCCCTCGGCTTCCGCCGCTCCTCCAGCGGCCGAGCGTGCGGCGGAAGCACGACGCGCAGGAAGAGCAGCACGCCAGCGAACGCGCAGACGGTCTCGCTCCCGAACGACCAGGCTGCCCCGATGGCGAACAGCGCAGCGCCGATCGGCGGCCCGGCCAGCTCCTGGAGCCCCACCCAGCCGAACGAGAACCGCGCGTTGGCGACCCCGAGGTCAGCCTTGTCGACGATCATCGGCAGGACCGTGCCCTGAGCGGTGTTGGCGAACGTGTCGGTCGTACCGAGCAGCAGTAGTGCGCCCAGGACGACCCCGACGTTGACCAGGTCCAGCGCGATCGTCGCCGTCAGCGCCGCCAGGATCGCCACCCGGAGCAGGTTCATCCAGAGCATCAGCGCCCGCCGGTCGACCCGGTCCACCACGGCGCCGGCGTACAGCCCGAGCACCAAGCCGGGGACCCACTGCATGACCGCACCCAGCGAGACCAGGACCGGGTTGTGGGACTGGGATGCGACCAGCAGCGGACCGGCGGCTAGCGAGAACCCGTCGCCCAGGTTGGAGATCCAGGACGAGGCGAGCAGCCACCGGAACGTCGACCCCAGCCGCGGCGGCGCGATCACGTCCCATGGGCCCCTCACCCGGCGGAGCCTAGCCAGACAGCAGCGCCACACGTGGAACTCGGTTGATCCGCAAGGGACAATCGAGCCCATGCCCGGTCCGTTGACGATCCGCGGCTCGGTCGTCATCCCCGAGACCGAGCTGTCCTGGCGTTTCTCCCGTTCGTCCGGCCCCGGCGGTCAAGGCGTCAACACGACCGACTCGCGGGTCGAGCTCTCGTACGACCTGGCACGCTCGACCGCGCTCCCCCCGCCGCTGCAGGCACGCGCGCTGGAGCGGCTGGCCGGCCGGCTGGTCGACGGGGTGCTCACCATCGCCGCGTCGGAGCACCGGTCGCAGCTGCGCAACCGCGAGGCCGCCGAGCGCCGGCTGGTCGACGAGCTGGCCGCGGCCATCGCCCCGCCCCCTCGCCCGCGCAGGCCCACCCGCGCCAGCAAGGCTTCGGTGCAGCGACGGATCGACGCCAAGAAACGACGGGGCGAGGTCAAGCGGCTGCGCCGGCCCGACGCCGACTGACGTCAGTCCTTGGACCCGGCCGGTCCCCCGGGGTTCGATGCGCCGGGCGAGCCGCCCGTCTCGCCCGAGGCATCGGGCTCGTCGAAGCTGGCCGGCACCCGGTTGATGTGGGTACGGAACGAGCGGATCAGCAGCACCACCGCTATCGCCAGCAGCAGGACCACGCCCGAGCCCATCAACCCTGGGCTGACGGTGTTGTCGTTGCAGTCCTTGCCGGGGCACGTGGTCGCGCCGCTCACGACGGGAGTGGGGCTGGGGCCGAGCGAGGCAACCTGCATGGTCGGTGACCTAGGCCTTGACCCGGTCGCTCACGCCGGCGAACAGGTCGTTCTCGGGCAGCTCGGTGTCCACGAGCGAGCGAGCCAGCTGGTAGTCCTCGGTCGGCCACGCCTCCTGCTGCATCGACAGCGGAACCGTGAACCAGCGACCGGTCGGGTCGACCTGGGTGGCGTGCGCCACGAGGGCCGCGTCACGTACCGAGAAGTACTCCGCGCAGGGCACCTGGGTCGTGAGCCGGTCCGCGTCCCCGGGCTTGTCCTCCCAGGTGGCGAGCCACTCGCCGAACGGCGACTCGAAGCCGGCCTCGAGCGCCGCGGTGTGCAGCGCGACCAGGCGCGCCTTGTGGAAGGTCAGGTGGTAGTAGAGCTTGAGCGGCTGCCACGGGTCGCCCGTGCCCGGGTAGCGGTCCGGGTCGCCGGCCGCGTCGAACGCCTCCATCGAGATCTCGTGCGTCTTGATGTGGTCGGGGTGCGGGTAGCCGCCGTTCTCGTCGTAGGTCAGCACGACGTGCGGACGGAAGGTACGAATCGCGCGGACCAGCGGCTCGGACGCGACGTCGAGCGACTGGAGGGCGAAGCAGCCCTCGGGCAGCGGCGGCAGCGGGTCGCCCTCAGGGAGCCCGGAGTCGACGAAGCCGAGCCATACCTGGTCGACGCCGAGGATCTCGCGCGCGCGCTCCATCTCGAGGCGGCGTATCTCGGCGATGTTGCCGATGACCGCAGGGTCGTCCTTGAGGGCCGGGTTGAGGATGTCGCCACGCTCGCCACCCGTACAGGTGACGACGAGGACGTCAACGCCTTCGGCGACATAACGGGCCATCGTGGCCGCGCCCTTGCTCGACTCGTCGTCGGGATGGGCATGCACCGCCATGAGTCGCAGGGGCTCGGTCGCCTGGTCGGGCTGGAGCTGGGTCACGCACGTCCTCCTGGTCACCTGGTGTAGCGCTGGGGATAGTGTCGCAAAGGTCCGACACATCCGACGAAGGCAGGCCCTGTGGTGACCGAGCCGAGCGCTCTCGACGCGCGGTACGGACGCCGGCCGACCCGTCCCGGCCGGGTACGCCTGCTGGTCGCCCTGGGCGTCGCCGTGCTGGTCGCCCTGGTCGCCGTGCTGTACGTCTGGTCGCAGGCGGGGAGCCGGCTGCAGGTGACCGTGAGCGGGTACACCGTGGTCTCGGACGCCGAGACCACGGTGTCGATCTCGGTGCTCAAGGGCGAGGGCCAGCGGGTCAGCTGCCGGGTGGTGGCGCAGAACCGCTACACCGACGTCGTCGGCAGCCTCGACGTCGAGCTGCCCACCGAGGGCACCCAGGTCTCGCGCACGGTCACGCTCCCCACCCGCGAGCGGGCCGTCGTCGGCGCGATCGACTCCTGCCGCGTTTTGTCCTGACCCCGGGGTCCCTTGTTAGCCTGGACGTTTCATCCCACCACCCCGGAGTGTGCCGTGACCGAGACCTGGCTGTCCCAGGACGCCTTCGACCGGCTGCAGCTCGAGCACGACCGGCTGGCCGGAGAGGGGCGGGCCGAGATCGTCAAGAAGATCGAGGCCGCTCGCGAGGAGGGCGACCTCAAGGAGAACGGCGGCTACCACGCGGCCAAGGAGGAGCAGGGCAAGAACGAGGCGCGCATCAAGCAGCTGCGCCAGCTGCTCGAGAACGCCAAGGTCGGCGACGCCCCTGCGGCCGACGGCACCGCGAGGGCCGGCATGGTGGTCAGCGTGCAGTTCGTCGGCGGCGCGGCTGACGGCGAGACCGAGCGGTTCCTGCTCGGCTCCCGCGAGCAGGCCGGCGACGTCGACATCAACGTGTACTCCGGCCAGTCGCCGCTGGGCGGCGCCGTGATCGACCAGGCGGTCGGGGCCGAGGTCAGCTACCAGCTGCCCAGCGGCAACTCGCTCACGGTCAAGATCCTCGACGCCCAGCCGTTCACCGGCTGATACCTGCTGAGATCGAGCGACGCCGGCTAACGAGACGCGGCCCGGCGGTACTGGCGGGTCGCAAGGGGGACGAAGACCAGCAGGATCGCGCCCGCCCAGATCAGCGTGTAGACGATCGCGTGCTGCAGCGCCCAGCTGGTCGGCTCCGGGGTTCCCGCAGGGATGTTGCCGAACAGCTCGCGCGCCCCTTGCGTCACGGAGGACACCGGGTTCCACTCCGCGAACGTACGCAACGGTCCGGGCAGGGTGTTGATCGGCACGAAGGTGTTCGCGATGAACGTCAGCGGGAAGATCACGATG
>JANMWN010000147.1:0-39946 GCA_031394045.1 Sporichthyaceae bacterium | reverse complement strand
GCTGTACGGCCCGCCCGGCGGGAAGACCCTCCTCGCGATGCGCGGTGACGAGGTCGCCGGCGGCGTCGCGTACAAGGACCTGCACGATGGCTCGTGCGAGATGAAGCGGATGTACGTGCCGCCGCGGTTCCACGGGCAGGGCACCGGGCGGCTGCTGTGCCAAGCCTTGGTCGCGCAGGCGACGGCTGACGGGTACGCGACGATGCGGCTGGACACCGGCTTCCGGAACACCGAGGCGATGGCGATGTACGAGACCCTCGGCTTCACGTTCTGCGGGCCGTACCAGGACTACCCGCCCGCGCTGGTCCCCCACCTGCGCTTCATGCAGCTGACCCTCCACCCCGCCGAGCCGCACGAGTAGTCCGCCCGACTGGCTCAAAGCGGTGCCGGTTGGCCCGTGCCCCGGCCAACGGGCACCGGTTTGGGCCAATCGGCTCGGCTCCACCGAACCGGGGAGCGTGCCGATCACGTACGGGTGAGGCTCATCTTCGTACTCGTGGCGCTGGCGGGGGCCGGGGGGTTCACGGTCCGCCACGTCCAGGGGCACCGGCACGGGATCGTGATCCCGTTGCTGCTCGTGCCTGGCCTCGTGCTGGGCTGGTTCGAGTACGAGGACCGGATGGCCAACAACAAGCTCACCCACGTCGCGAGCGTCCTCGCCGGCCACCCCGTGCACGTGGAGTGCCAGCGGCTGGGCGGCGCCCTGATCGACATGGGCTCCGAGCTCGGGTACGTCGCGTACGACCCGAACGGCCGCCCCGGCGACACCACCGTGATCAAGCACGACGCCTGCGTGGCCCTGCACGACTGGATGGGCTCCGACAAGCAGAACCCGACCGAGCTGGAGATCGTCTCGGTGCACGTCCTGGCGCACGAGGCCGAGCACCTGGCCGGCTACACCAGCGAGGCGGTGGCAGAGTGCCGCTCGGTCCAGACCACCGAGGAGGCGGCTCTCCTGCTCGGCGCCACGCCATCCCAGGCCCGCGCCCTCGCGATCAGCTACGACCGGGACGTTTATCCCCGGATGCCGGACGACTACCGCACCAGCGACTGCCACGGCGGCGGTTCGCTGGACCTGCACCCGGACGACCCGCGCTGGCCGTGAGCCTTGCCAGAGGTACGCCGCCCGGCAGGTAGACTCGACGCCGTGCCACGTGGCGATGGTCGGCTGAACCACGAGCTGCTCCCAGACGAGAAGGGTCCGCAGGATGCCTGCGGGGTCTTCGGCGTCTGGGCGCCCGGCGAAGAGGTCGCCAAGCTCACCTACTTCGGGCTCTACGCCCTGCAGCACCGCGGCCAGGAGTCTGCTGGCATCGCGGTGAGCAACGGGCACCAGATCCTGGTCTACAAGGACATGGGCCTGGTCGCGCAGGTGTTCGACGAGAGCCACCTGTCCGCGCTGCTCGGCCACCTGGCCATCGGTCACTGCCGCTACTCCACCACCGGGTCCAGCGTGTGGGAGAACGCCCAGCCGACCTTCCGCGCCACCGCCACGGGCAGCATCGCGCTCGGGCACAACGGCAACCTGACCAACACCGGCGAGCTGGCCAAGATGGTCGACGAGCTGCAGGCCGAGCGCGGGGAGCTCAACCTC
This sequence comes from Sporichthyaceae bacterium, assembly GCA_031394045.1. Classification (GTDB taxonomy): domain Bacteria; phylum Actinomycetota; class Actinomycetes; order Prado026; family Prado026; genus JANYIP01. Next base: position 38,352 of record JANMWN010000147.1, on the reverse strand, counting down.
CAGGGCGCGCCCCCGATCCGATCCACCAGCGACACCGACCTGCTCACCACCCTGCTGGCCAGCCACCCCGACCTCTCGCTCGAGGCCGCGGCGCTCGAGGTGCTGCCCAAGGTCCGCGGCGCGTTCTCGCTGGTCTGGATGGACGAGGGCACGCTGTACGCCGCCCGCGACCCGCAGGGCATCCGCCCGCTCGTCCTCGGCCGGCTCGAGCGCGGCTGGGTCGTCGCCTCCGAGACCGCGGCCCTCGACATCGTCGGCGCCTCGTTCGTCCGCGAGGTCGAGCCCGGCGAGCTGCTGGCCATCGACGAGCACGGCCTTCGCTCGCAGCGTTTCGCCGAGGCGGCCCCCAAGGGCTGCCTCTTCGAGTTCGTCTACCTGGCCCGTCCCGACACCTCGATCAGCGGGCGCAGCATCCACACCGCTCGCGTCGAGATGGGCCGCAGGCTGGCCGCCGAGGCTCCGGTCGAGGCCGACCTGGTGATCCCGGTACCCGAGTCCGGCACCCCTGCGGCGGTCGGCTACAGCCAGGCCTCCGGCATCCCGTTCGGGCAGGGCCTGGTCAAGAACTCGTACGTCGGGCGTACGTTCATCCAGCCCTCGCAGACGATCCGCCAGCTCGGTATCCGGCTCAAGCTGAACCCGCTGCGCGAGGTCATCCAGGGCAAGCGACTGGTGGTCGTAGACGACTCGATCGTCCGCGGCAACACCCAGCGCGCGCTGATCCGGATGCTCCGCGAGGCCGGCGCCGCCGAGGTCCACGTACGCATCTCGTCGCCGCCGGTGAAGTGGCCCTGCTTCTACGGCATCGACTTCGCCTCGCCGGCCGAGCTGGTGGCCAACGGCCTGACCGTCGACGAGATCCGGCTCTCGATCGGCGCCGACTCCCTCGCGTACATCTCGATCGAGCAGCTGATTAGGCCACGACGATCGCCGAGGACAAGCTCTGCCGGGCCTGCTTCGACGGCCACTACCCGGTGGCCCTGCCCGCCCCCGAGTTCCTCGGCAAGCACGTGCTCGAGGGCATGGAGCGGTCGGTCACCGCCGATGTCGACGGCATCGCTGCCCTGGTCGGCGGCGCGGGTGCCGCCGACGCCCTCACCCGCCCGTGAGCCAGTCCGTGAGCAACGGCCGATGAGCTCCTACGCCGCAGCCGGCGTCGACATCGAGGCCGGTGACCGCGCGGTCGAGCTGATGAAGGCCTCCGTCGCGCGCGCCACCCGGCCCGAGGTGGTCGGCGGGCTCGGTGGCTTCGCCGGGCTCTTCGACGCCAGCGCCCTGAAGGGGTACCGGCGGCCCCTGCTCGCGACCTCGACCGACGGCGTCGGCACCAAGGTCGCGGTGGCCCAGCGGATGGGCAAGCACGACTCGATCGGCATCGACCTGGTAGCGATGGTCCTCGACGACCTCGTCGTCTGTGGCGCCGAGCCGCTGTTCATGACCGACTACATCGCCTGCGGCAAGGTCCACCCCGAGCGGATCGCCGCGATCGTCAGCGGAATCGCCGAGGGTTGCCGCCTGGCCGGGGCCGCCCTGGTCGGCGGCGAGACGGCCGAGCACCCCGGGCTCCTGGGCCCGGACGAGTACGACGTGGCCGGCGCGGGTACGGGCGTCGTCGAGGCCGACCAGCTGCTCGGTGCCGAGCGCGTCCGCGCGGGTGACGTCGTCCTTGCGATGGCCTCGTCGGGCCTGCACTCCAACGGCTACTCGCTCGTACGCCACGTGCTCTTCACCGTCGCCGGCTGGGACGTCGACCGCGAGGTGCCCGAGCTGGCCCGGAGCCTGGGCGAGGAGCTGCTCGAACCGACCCGGATCTACGCGCTGGACTGCCTGGCGCTGGCCCGCGAGCCGGCCGCGCAGGTGCACGCGATCTCGCACGTCACCGGCGGTGGTTTCGCGGCCAACCTCGGCCGGGTGATCCCCGACGGGCTGGCCGTCCGCATCGACCGCGCGACCTGGTCGCCGGCGCCGATCTTCGGCCTGGTCGGGTCGCTCGGCGGGGTCGAGCAGCTGGAGCTTGAGCGCACCCTCAACATGGGCGTCGGGATGGCCGCGGTCGTGGCACCGGACGGCGTCGAGAGCGCGCTGCGGCTGCTCGCGGCCCGAGGGGTGAATGCCTGGGTGGCCGGCGAGGTCAGCACGGCGGGTGGATCCGTCGAGGCAGGCGTCGAGCTGTCCGGTGACCACCAGTCCTGACCCAAGGGCCAGTGCCGGTCAGTGCCGGCTGGTGAGGTCAGTCCTCGCCCGAGTCGTCCTCGTCGTCCACGACGTACTTGGCGTAGGGATCGTCAGGCTCGTCGGCCTCGTCTGGGACAGCGGGGGCCGGTCTGGCCGCTGCGCTGCCGTTCGGACGGTCGCCGACGAGCTCTGCACGCAGAGCATCAAGGTCGGTCCCGTGGGTGCTGTACTTCAGGTCACGAGCGACCTTGGTCTGCTTGGCCTTGGCCCGGCCGCGCCCCATGGCTCGACCCCCTCTGATGGGGCGACAAGCCCCGCTCGACGTCACGTTCCACCGACCGGCGAAGAGCCGCCGGTCGACGTGCTCCTAGGGTAACGGTTCTTCGCTCGTCGCGGGTGCACGCCCGTCAGCTCCGGCCGCCGCGAGTCCGGGGTACTCCGGGGTACAAGGTCGTGGCCCAGGGCCCGGCAGCCATCCGCGCCTCGGCCAGCCGTTCGGCGGCCGCCGCCGGTGTCACCCGTTCGGCCGAGGCGGCCCGCAGGACCGACAGCGTGGTGTCGTAGATCGCCCCGGTCTTGGCCCTCGCGCGCGGCATCGAGAAGCCGATCAGCTCGTCCGCGACCTGGATCACCCCGCCGGAGTTCACCACGAAGTCGGGGGCGTACAGGATGTCCCGGGCTGCGAGCAGGTCGGCGATCTCGGGGTGGGCGAGCTGGTTGTTCGCGGCGCCGCAGACCACGGCTGCGGTGAGGGCGGCGACCGTACGGTCGTCGAGCGCGCCGCCGAGGGCGCACGGTGAGTAGACGTCCATCGGCGTACGGATCAGCTCGGCCTCGTCGGCCACCGCGCGGACCTGCGGGTACGCCGCGAGCACCTGTGCGACCGCGCCGGCGTCCACGTCGGTGACCACGACGGTCGCGCCGTCATCGACCAGGTGCCCCACCAGGTGCGTGCCGACCTTGCCCACGCCGCAGATGCCCACGGTGCGCCCGGCCAGGGTGGGTTCGCCCCAGCGCACCTCGGCGGCGGCGCGCATGCCCTGGAACAACCCGTACGCCGTGAGCAGGCTCGAGTCGCCGCAGCCGCCGAGCTCGACCGAGCGGCCGGTCACCCATCGGCTCGTCCCGGAGATGACGTCCATGTCGGGCACGCCGGTACCCGAGTCGGCGGCGGTGACGTAGCGGCCACCCAGAGCCTCGAGGAACCGCCCGTACGCCCGGAGCCGTTCGGGGGTCTTGTCGTGCCGGGGGTCGCCGATGAGCACGGCCTTGCCGCCGCCGTGGTCGAGCCCCGCGAGCGCGTTCTTGTACGACATCGCGCGCGAGAGCCGGAGCGCGTCGGCCTGGGCGTCGTCCTCGTCGGGGTACGCGAGGAACCGGGTACCCCCGAGCGCGGCGCCCAGCGCGGTGCTGTGGATCGCGATGAAGCCGACCAGGCCGGAGGCGCGGTCGTGGATGCGCACGACCTGCTCGTGATCCATCCCACGAGCCTAGGCCCCACGTCCAGCTCGGCCGTGCGGCGTGGGCGGGCGCCGTTGCATGCCAGGATGCCGGGATGGCTGGCGTCGTGGTCCCGTACGCGGCATGGCTGCGCGTGTACGAGCCGCTCGCCGCGTTCCCCGAGCCGGAGCGTTCCCGCTGGGCCGCGTACGTCGCCGACCCGGCCCGCCCCGGTCGGGTCGAGCTGCTGGCCGCCGAGCAGGCCGGCGCTGTCCGCCGCGCCATGGCCGTACCCCCGCGGATCGGGCCCGGCATCGCTGGGAAGGACCGTCACCACGAAGGCGCCTTCGTCCTCGACCGCTCGGCGGACTCCACCGACCCCACCGATCCCACCGACCCCACGGCTGCCAGTGCCGCGGACCGCACGTACCTGTGCCCCCTCGACGAGCAGCTGCGGTCCTGGAACGCGCTCGCCGCGCTCCAGCAGGACGTGCCCGAGCCACTGCTCTCCGCGTTCGTCCCGCCGAGCGTCGCCGAGCAAGCCCGCGAGGCGTACGACCAGTGGCGCCGCCAGAACCCACCGCGCGAGCCGCGGATCCTGACCTCGACCTGGCACGTACCGCTGTGGTGGTTCGTCGCCTTCACCGCCGAGGAGCGGCTGCTGACCCTCGGGCCGACGGTCGAGCGGACCCTGCTCTACCGCACCGGCATGGGCAACGCCCGCCAGCGGATGGCCCGTGCCCTTGAGGTGCTCCGCCGCACGATGGGCGCCGAGGCCATGGTGACCGAGGGTGTTGAGGAGGTGGCCAGGTGGCTGGAGGAGTTCCATCCGCACAGCCGGGTCGAGCTCGACTACGGCGGGCTGGCGTTCCTGGTCGACGATGACGCGCTGGCGGCCGACGTCTCCGCGGCCGACGTCGCCGACGGGCTCGCGGCACTGTCGGCCGGCGAGCCGGACACCGCCGCGGCCGCGTACGCCCGGCTGGTAGACCGGTGGCGTGAGGTGCATGCGCTCGAGCACGCCACCTGAGTGATCGTTCCGGGTCATGATCGAGTAGTCAGTCAGGGCCATGGCAGGCATGGCCCGCATGACCCTATGAGGCCATTTCGGACAACCTGGACATCCGGGATGATGTGCGCCGGTGGACTGTCAAGGATGGCGGTCCTATGACGAAGGGTCACTCGTGACCACCCGTACGCCCGACGCCGAGCCGCTCCTGACTCCGTCCGAGGTCGCCGCCATGTTCCGGGTGGACCCGAAGACCGTGACCCGCTGGGCCAAGGCCGGCAAGCTGACCTCGATCCGTACGCTCGGCGGTCACCGCCGCTACCGCGAGGCCGAGGTACGCGCGCTCCTGGCAGGCATCCCCACCCAGCGCGACAGCACCGACTGACCCGACAGCACCGTGTAGCGTCCGCCCACATGGTCGACGCGTTGCTGCTCACCAACGCGGTGCGCACCTATGCCTGGGGCTCGCGCACCGTGCTGCCGGGCCTGCTCGGGCTGCCGGTGCCGACCGACGAGCCCTGGGCCGAGATCTGGGTCGGGGCACATCCTGGCGATGCCTCCCGGCTCCCGGACGGACGGAGCCTGGCCGAGGTCGAGCCCGACCTGCCGTTCCTGGTCAAGCTGCTGGCCGCTGAGGTACCGCTCTCGATCCAGGCCCACCCCAGCCTGACGCAGGCGCAGGCCGGGTACGCTCGCGAGGACGCGGCCGGCGTCCCGCTCGCTGCTGCGGGTCGTACGTACAAGGACCGCAACCACAAGCCGGAGCTGCTGGTCGCGCTGACGCCGACGCAGGCGCTCTGCGGCTTCCGCTCGCCGGCCGAGATCCTGGCCACCGGCGACCGGCTCGGGTCGGCACTGTTCGCCGGGCTGGTCGCCGGGCTGGCCACCGACGCCACGCTGCGCGAGACCTTCACCGCCCTGGTCACCCTCGAGGGCACGGCGCGCAGGGAGCTGCTGGCCGAGGTGACCGCGGCCGCCGAACGGGTGGTCCGTTCTCCCGGGTCGCCGGACTCGGCCGCAGCCGCAGCCGCAGCCGCCTGGGTGCTGCGCCTGGCCGAGCTGTACCCCGGCGACCCCGGCATGATCGCGCCGCTGCTGCTTCGCCTGGTCGTCCTGGCTCCCGGCGAGGGGATCTTCGTGGCTTCCGGCGTCCTGCACGCGTACCTGCACGGCGCCGGCGTCGAGGTCCAGGCGTCCAGCGACAACGTCCTGCGCGGCGGACTGACCGGAAAGCCCATCGACATCCCTGACCTGCTGCGCGTCATGACGGTGGACGAGGGGCCCGCGCCGTTCGTCCGCCCGCGCCCGGTCGGGCCGGGGGTGGACGCCTACGACGTACCGGTCGACGACTTCACGGTCTGGCGGGTACGCCCGGACGGCCGGCCCATCACCGTCGCCTCGATCGGCCCACGCATCGTCGTCTGCGTCGAGGGCGACGTGACGGTGTGCGGTACCCCGCTGCGGCCGGGCGGTGCCGTCTACGTGCCCGGCGACGTCGCCGACCTCGTCGTCGCGGGTGCTGGCACGGTCTTTGTCGCCGCTGGGTAACCTGCGCCGATGGGACGTGCGCCAGCCTCCTGGCCTTCGTGTACCAGGACGGTGCAGGCCTGGTGAAGTGGGGCGGCGGCACGGTCCTGCTGCTATTCAAGGGTCGGCGCCTCAAGTGGGTGTGAACAGTCTGTTCCCACTAGCCTTTGGCTTCCAGGAAGAGGCCGCATTCGATGGAGTCGACGACGACCGAGGTTGTCGTCGCTGTGCTCCGCAGCGGCCCCCTGCGACGAGTGCTCCTGGCGTACCTCTTCTTCGGCACGGCGGAGTTCGCCACCTGGCTGGCCATCCTGGTGTGGGCCTTCGAACGCGGTGGTGCTGCCACGGCGGGACTCGTCGCGTTGATGCAGCTGGTTCCTGCGGCCCTCCTCGCACCTCTCGGGTCGGTGCTCGGTGACCGGCTCGCGCGCAACCACGCGCTGGCGCTCGGCTATGCCGCGCAGTGCGTGTGCATGGTGGCCGCGGGGTTCGCTCTCGTGACCGGTCTGCCCTTCGGGATCGTCGTGGTCCTCGCGGCGTCGTCGGCGAGCGCGGTCACCCTCACGCGCCCGGTGCACCAGGCGATCCTGCCCGACATCGTCGAGACACCGGAGCAGCTCACGGCCGGCAACTCGGCGTCCAGCGCGATCGAAGGGGTAGCCGGGTTCCTCGGTCCGGCGGCCGGCGGACTGCTGCTGGCGACGCACGGAGCGGGAGCCGTGTTCGTGGTCCTCGGGGTCGCGATGGGCGCCGCGGCGTTGCTGGCGAACGGTCTGGTCGCCCGTCCCGCGATGATCAGGCTCGTACCCGAACGGCTCGGAGCCTCAGCCCTGGAAGGTTTCCGGCAGCTCGGGACGGACGTCGGGGCAGCGATGCTCGTACTGATGGTCGGGGCGCAGTTCCTGGTGGTCGGCCTCCTGGACGTGCTGATCGTGCTGCTGGCCATCGAGGTCCTGGGCATGGACGGTTCTGGGGCGGGCGTACTCACCTCCGCCCTGGGGGCCGGCGCCATCATCGGGGCCGGCGCGACCGTGGTCCTGGTCGGCCGACGGCGTCTGGTTCCGGCGGTGCTGTCCGGCATCGCCGTCACCGGGATCGCGATCGCGCTGCTGGGCATCGTCCGGTCACCATGGGCCGCGCTGGTCCTGCTCGCGGCCGCGGGCGCCGGCGGCGCCTTCCTCAACGTCAGCAGTCGTACGCTCCTGCAGCGCAGCGCGTCCAGCGAGATCCTGTCCCGCATCTTTGGCATCCAGGAGGGTCTGTCGATGGCCGGGCTCGCCCTCGGGGCGATCCTCGCGCCCTTGCTGGCACGGTGGTTCGGGCCTCATGGGGCCTTCGTCGCGGCAGGGGCGTTCCTTCCCCTCGTCGGGCTGCTCGGCTGGACGCGGGTCCGCGGACTCGACGAGCGGTCTCTGGCTCCCGGGGTGCACCTCGACCTGCTGCTGCGCTCGCACCTGTTCGCGCCGCTGGCCGCCCGCACGCTCGAAGTACTCTCGCGCTCGCTCACCGAGGTCGCTGTGCCCGCTGGTCAGGTGGTGATCCGCGAGGGGGATGTGGGGGACCTCTACTACCTCGTGCGCTCCGGGCAGGTCACCGTCGCGCAGGGCGAGCGGCAGCTCCGGGTGCTCGCTGCCGGAGACGGCTTCGGCGAGATCGCCCTGCTGAGGCAGGTACCGCGGACCGCGACGGTGACGGCGCTGACGGACGTCGAGCTGCTGTCCGTCGACCGCGTCTCGTTCCTCTCCGCTGTCACCGGTTCACCACGGTCGATGGTCGCCGTCGAGCAGGTCGCCGACCGCTATCTCGACGGTGACGCCGACCCGCGCCTTTGACAGGCCTGCCTGGGTGATCGGCAGGACGGGCAGGGCGGACCAAGCCGATGCGCCTGATGGGTGCGCCGAGAGCCGCCTTCCCAAGATTGCGGCGAGGCCGTCCTAACGCAGCGCTAAGCCCCTTCCGCCACGGCTGCTCCGGAGGTGACTGTGGGATCCCCTAGCAGCAGGAGGACCCATGAACCGGACTCGTCGCATGGCGGTCTCGAGCGTCGTGGCCGGAGCGGTCGTCGTCGGCGCAGGTGCCGCGGTCGGCGCGGCGTTCGCGGCCACGACCGAGACTCCCCTCACGTCCTCAGGCCAGGCCCAGGGAGCGGGCGACGCCAGCACCCTCGCCGCTCAGCTCAAGGCGCTCGACGGCCAGGCGAACGGGCTCAAGGGCTCGCTGGCGCTGACCAAGGCCCAGATCGAGGCCGCGCTGCTGGCCCAGCAGCGGGCCGCCGCGCAGGCGTTCACCCACGTCATCAGCCACCCCTCGACCAGTACGGCACCGGCGAAACGACCGACCGTGCGTAAGACCGAGGCACCACGTCCGTCGGCCTCCCCGACCCCCGCGCCGACGCACACCACGACCGGAGCCAGCTCGTCCGGCGGCGGCGGCGACGACGGCAACGGTGGCAGCGATGACTGACACCCGCGGGCGCGCAGCCCGCTGGACCGGAGCGGCCCTGGCCGCACCGGTGGTCGCCGGACTCTTCGCCGGGACCACCGCCTGGGCGGCCGGGCACGACCCGCTCAAGACCGCAGCGGCCTCCCCGGTACCGACCAAGCCCGCGGCAGCGGCCACCGCGACGGTCTCGGACGCGACCCTGGCCAGCCTGCGCGCGGCCGTCGCGGCCCGCGCTGCCACCGTCGCCCAGCTCAGCAAGCAGGTGGCAGCGCTCCGGCTCCAGGTCGCGGCCCTCAACGGCACCACCGGGCGCACCACGACAGCGGGGGCGACCTCGCGCTCCACGTCGCGGAGCTCCGGCTCGGGCGCAAGCTCGGGCTCGGCGAGCAAGGGCACGACGACGACCACCGCTAAGAAGGGGTCGTCCAAGCCACCGGCAGCCGCGCCGCCGCCGCCCAACACCACCACGGGCGCGTCGGGGAAGCCGTGATCAGCGGTCCGACGTCGCCCTTCCCGGTCGGCACCCTCGCCGTCCGGGTCCCGCAGAACCACTCGGCGACGTTCCGCGCCATGGCCACCGAGGTCAACCTCCACGTGGTCGACGGCGGCCAGGGGACGCCCGTTGCCATGGCCGCCGCCGAGCAGGTCTTCCGGGACGTCGAGGCTGCCTGCACACGGTTCGACCCCGCGAGCCCGTTGATGCGGGCCAACGGTTCGCCTGATGCGTGGCACGAGGTTCCGCCGTTGCTGCTTGCGGCGATCCGCGAGGCGTACGAGGCGTACGTCGAGACTGGTGGGCTCTTCGACCCTCGGGTCCTGGTGACCCTGACCTCGCTCGGGTACGACCGGACGCTGCCGTTCGAGACGAAGGAGGTCGAGCTGGACGGCGCCGCGCAGGGAGAGGTGGACCACCCCGGCGCGGGCGATGGCCACCGCCCCGGCTGGGAGCCGGCGTTCGACCTGGGGCGGTCAGCCGTGCGGATCGGACCGGAGCCGATCGACCTCGGCGGAATCGGCAAGGGGCTTGCCGTGCGCTGGGCCGCCGATGCCTTGCGTGGCGCCGGGCGCGGCCTGCTCGTCGAGGCCGGAGGAGACTGCGCGATGGGCGGCGACGGCCCCGACGGCGACCGCTGGTTGGTAGGGGTCGAGGACCCGAGCGGCGGCCCGGATCCGGTCGCTGTCCTGTCGGTCCGCGACCTGGCGTGCACGACGTCGTCGACGCGGGTGCGTCGGTGGCGGACCGGCGGGCGCGAGGTGCACCACCTGATCGACCCGCGGACCCTCGAGCCAGGAGGTCACGGGCTCCGAGCCGTCACCGTCGTTCAGTCGGACCCGGCCAAGGCTGAGGTCTGGAGCAAGGCCCTGTTCCTGCTGGGCGAGGACGGGATCGCCGAGTCGGCGGCGACGCGCGGGCTGGTCGCGCTGTGGGTGGACGACGCGGGAACGCTCGGGCACACCGCCGCTGCCGAGCCGTTCATCGTGTGCCGGGCAGCCGTATGAGGACGCTCCGGGCACTCGGGATCGTGCTGCTGATCACCGTCAGCGCAGCGGTCACGAGCTGGCTGATCGGCGCCGCCGTCAGCAGGGTGTCGACCAACCGCCAGGCTCCGTGGATCGTCGGCCGGGCCGCAGGCACGACCGCCTACCTCCTCCTGGTCGCCCTCGTCGTCCTCGGCCTCGTCCTGTCGCACCCGCGGCGTACCCGGATCCGGCGGCCCAGCGCGGCGGCACGGATCCGTCTGCACATCAGCCTCTCCGTCTTCACGCTGGCGTTCATGGTCCTTCACGTCGTCGTGCTCGCCACCGACAAGTACGCGGGCGTCGGGCTCAGTGGAGCCTTGCTACCGATGGGTGCGACCTACCGTCCCGTCCCGGTGACCCTTGGTGTGATCGGGACCTATGCCGGGCTCCTGGCCGGCATCACCGCAGCCACCGCCGGGCACGTCGGTTCGCGGGTGTGGTGGCCGATCCACAAGGTGGCGGCGGTGTCCCTGGTCCTGGTGTGGGTGCACGGGGTGCTCTCGGGCAGCGACACCCCGCTGCTCATGGGGATGTACGTCGTCACGGGTGCGGCGACCCTGGTCCTCGCGCTCAGCCGGTACGTCGCCAAGACCCCCGCCGACCGGGTCGCCGAGCTCGTGGGCGACCGCCGATGACCCGCGCGCTCCACGTCGTCCGTCCGGGCGAGGGGGACAGCGCGCCCGGAGCCGCCGCGCCCCTCGCACCGCTTGCGCCCATCGGAGTCCTCGACAGCGGGGTCCGGTTCGCTCTCGTCGGCTCCGAGCTCTCGGCCGGGGCAACGCCGCAGGGCCTCGGCGACCATGTCCGCGTCTTCGGGGCGCGGCCGTCGGCGGTCGGGTCCCACGGTGCCGAGCTCTTGGACGCGATCACCACCATCGGCCTCACCGGTCGCGGTGGTGGTCACTTTCCGCTTGCCAGGAAGTGGCGTACGGCACTGGCCGCCGGCGGTGGCGGGACAGTGGTGGTCAACGGCGCTGAGAGCGAGTCCTGCAGCGCCAAGGACGCCGCGTTGCTGCAGCTGCGGCCTCACCTGGTCCTCGACGGAGCGGTGTCCGCGGCCGAGACCATGGCCGCGCGATCGGTCGTCGTCTGGCTGCACGACGGCGCGTCGATGACGCGGTTGTCGGTCGAGCAGGCTTTGGCGGAGCGGCGTGAGGCCGGCGTCGTCGACCCCCCGATCGTCGTGCGCTCCGGCCCTTCGCACTACCTGACGGGCGAGTCCAGCGCCGTGGTCCAGGCGCTCTCGGGTGGCCCGGCGCTGCCGGCGTTCCGTCGGGTGCCGTCGGCGGTGTCAGGGGTCGACGGCCGTCCCACGCTCGTCTCCAACGTCGAGACGTTCGCGCGCACGGCGTTGGCGGCGCGCACGGGTGTGGGGGCCTACCGGCCGGCGACGCTGGTGACGGTGGTGGGCAGGCGCGATCGATTGGTCCTTGACGTGCCTCCGTCCGCAACCTTCGACGACCTCGTCGGTATCGAGTGGTCGCGGGAGCACGGGGTCCCGGCCGCCGCGCTGCTCGGTGGGTACGGCGGGACCTGGGTGACCTGGTCGCAGATCGGCGGCCTGCCGGTCCACGAACCGGCTCTGCGCGCCGAAGGCCACACCCTGGGCCCTGGGATCGTGGTCCCGCTTCCGGCCGGCGCGTGCGGGCTGGCCGAGACCGCGCGCATCGTCGACTACCTCGCCAGCAGCAGTGCGAGGCAGTGCGGTCCCTGCATGTTCGGGCTGCGCGCGGTGGCTGACCTCGTCGGGCAGCTGGCCGAGGGTTCGGCCCGCCGCTCCGACCTCGCCCGGCTCCGGCGGTTCGCCGGCGAGGTCGACGGGCGCGGTGGCTGCAGCCATCCCGATGGCGCGGTACGCCTGGTCACTACCGCGCTGCACACCTTCTCAGCGGATGTTCGCCAGCACGTCCACCGGCACCGCTGCCTGCACGCGGGTACCGCTCCGGTGGTTCCCGTACCGAGTGGAGCCTAGATGCGTACGCGCACCAGCCAGGTCAGCCGCCGGGCCGCGCCGATCCTGCGGGTCGACCCGGTCGCCTGCGAGGGGGTCGGCATCTGCACCCACCTGGCCCCTGACGTCGTCACCGTCGACTCGTGGGGGTACCCGATCATCACCGAGCGGGAGCTGGAGGGCCGAGATCTGGCGCAGGCCGAGCGAGCGGTCTCGGGCTGCCCGCGACGGGCGATGTTCCTGGACCAGAATCTTTGACCGGCAACAGGTGTGAGGGCCTGATTGCCTGGTGCTGGAGCTCGATCCTCATAGCACCGGAGGGCCGAGCTCCAGCACCACCCGTGTCCCGCCCTGCGTGCCGTGCAGCACCGCCATCCCGCCCCCCGAGGCCTCGGCGCCACGGCGGACGATGTCCAGCCCCAGCCCAGACGACCCGCCGCCGCTTGTCCCTCGTGCCAGCACCTCGCGTGTCGGCAGCCCGGGCCCGGCGTCCTCGACGATCACCCTGGCGCCGCCCCCAGGTACTCGGGTGAGGTCGACCGCGAAGGCGGTGCCGTCAGGCGTGTGGGCAAAGACGTTGCCCAGCAATGCATCCACGGCAGCTGCCAGATCTCCCGCGACGAGTCGGACAGGGATCGGCCCCTTGGCCAGCCGGACCTGCACCGTCCGGTCGGTGTCGTCCGCGAGCACCTGCCAGAAGGCTACCCGCCCCGCGACGACAGCGGCGGCGTCACAGGTGGGCGTGACGCCTTCACGAACCGGTCGCCGGGCCTCGCTGATCACCTGGTCGACGACGCGGCTCAGCCCGTCGACGTCACGGCTCAGCCGGCTGCGCTCCTCGTCGTCCTGCAGGCCCTCGGCGTCCAGTCGCAGGGCGCTCAGAGGCGTACGCAGCCGGTGCGAGAGGTCGGCGACCTGCTCTCGTTCGGCCTTGAGCAGGTCGCCGATCCGGCCGCCGAGCCGGTTGAGCGCGCGTCCGGCGTCGGCGACCTCGGGCGGCCCGCGGGGGTCAAGCCTGGCATCCAGGTCGCCTGCGCCGAGGCGCGATGCTGTGTCGGTGAGAGCGTGCAGGGGGCGCAGGAACGACCGCGCCAACCGATCGGCCACCAGCAGCGCGAGCCCGAGCAGTGCCACGCCGAGGAGCCCCAGGACGAACCAGGCAGGACCGACCCCTCGAGCCAGGCGGGACCGGGGGATCTCGGCGCGGATGACGGCAGTCTTCGCGTCGGCGGAGGTGATGGAGATCAGGATCTCCCGACCGCCGTTCGGGAGATCCGCGCTGAAGGCCGTCTGCTGTCGGGCCAGCCGGACCGAGTCGGTCACCGGCCGCTGGTCTCCTAGGACGGTCCCGTCGGGAAGGAACACGGTCACCGGCTCCCCGAGCCGACCACGGACGGCGTCGACGACCAGAGCCAGCTGGTCGGTAGGAAGCGTCGCGGCCACGGCGGCGATGGGCTGGACACCTAGCGTTGCCTCGCTCGTGGCCCGGTCGGCGGCAGAGGTGCGTACGAGCCATGCGAGCGGCACGAGGAACGCGAGCAGCACCACCAGGGTCGACGCGGCAACGGTGGCAAGGATCTGCCGTCTCACTGCGTCGGCTCCACCAGCTTGACGCCGACGCCGCGGACGGAGACCACGTACCGCGGTGCCTGGGCGCTCTCGCCGAGCTTGCGGCGCAACCAGGACAGGTGCACGTCGACCGTCTTGTCGGCGCCGCCGTAGGGCTGCCGCCAGACCTCGGTCAGCAGCTCGCGCTTGGGAATCACCTGCCCGGGCCGGGCCGCAAGGTAGGCCAGCAGCTCGAACTCCTTGGGCGTCAGCTCGAGCGGGACCCCGTCGAGGGTGACCGTCCTCGTCCGGGGGTCCACGAACAGCCCGCCGACCACCAGCGCCGAGTCTGCCTCAGGAGTGGCGGATCGGCGGAGGACCGCGCGGATGCGGGCGTTCAGGGTCTCGGCACTGAACGGTTTGACGACGTAGTCGTCCGCACCCGCCTCCAGGGCGCCCACGACCGACGGGTCGTCGTCGCGGGCCGTGGCGACGATGACGGGGACGGTGCTGACGGCGCGGAGCATCCGGAGCATCTCGATACCGTCGAGGTCCGGCAGGCCGAGGTCGAGGATGATGATGTCGGGTCTGCCGTCGACGGCCTCGCGCAAGCCGCTGAGCGCGTCCGCCGACGAACGCACCGCATGCCCGCGGGCCGTCAGGCTCCGGATCAACGCCGACCGGATCGCCGCGTCGTCCTCGATCAGCAGGACCAGGCTCACGCTCGAACCGTAGTCGTCCTGCGGCCTCGCGCGCGCCGGACGTGGCTGGTCGGCGAGAGGTTGTCGGATGCTTAGCGTGGCCTTAACTCGGCGGCGGCAGGCGTCGCGCAAGATGTGAGGGTGGGTAAGAAGGCCAAGTATGCCACCGTCTGGGTGGCTCTCGCGGCGGCCGCGACCGTCACCGGTCTGGCCGCCGGCGGTGTCGTGCGCGGCGCCGTCGGTGCCGACGACTCGACGATCACCCTGAGCCAGGACCAGGTGTTGGCCCGCTTGAGCGGAGGCACCAGAGGTCCGGCGCCGTCCGGGACCACCGGACCTTCGTCGGTGCCGAGCGCCACCAGCGTGCCGCATCCCTCCAGCAGCCCCACGGCGGTGCCCACCCACGGGACGGGCCCCACGCCTTCGGCTGGCTCGAACCAGCACACCACCCCGCCGTCGAAGCCACCGACCAAGGCCCCCACGCCCACGCCGACGCCAAGCTCCCGCTCGGGACTGATCTACAGCGGCGGCGGATCCGTGGTGGCTCAGTGCAGTGGGTCGTCCGCCCGCATCGTGTCCGTAAGCCCCGCGCAGGGGTACAGCGTCGCAGGCACCGACTACGGACCGGCTGAGGAGCTCGAGGTCGTCTTCACGTCGAGTACCGGCGGGCCCGACGTCGACATCCACATCACCTGCCGAAATGGCGTACCGGTCGGCCAGGTCGACGACTCCGGCGGCGAGTGAGGCGGGAACGGGGTGGCCCTGCGGATCGGACGAGGTGTCAGCTGAAGATGCGCAGGAGCGCCCCGATGGGCTGCCCCGCTTCTTCGGGGTGCCGGAACGTCAGGTCGGGGTGGAGCTGGTAGCGGTTGCGTCGGCCAACTTTGATCTTGGTGACGTAGCCGTCGGACTTGAGCTCGGCCAGGATCGCCTGCGTTGAACGTTCAGTGATGCCAACAGCGATGGCGATGTCGCGGATGCGCGCGTCTGGGTGCCGACTGAGGTAGATCAGGACGTGTCCGTGGTTGGTCAGGAACCTCCAGCCGGTGCCAGCCGGCCGTTCCGAGGGAGCAGGTGAGTGCTGGTCCCGGCTGCCGTTGGCCATCTGCTCACCTCGCCGTACGGATCGAGTCGCAGACCTGTCGCGCGGTGTGTGCGACCAGGTGTTCCCTGAACACGGTCCCGACGTTAGCAGATGGCGATCTCTCCCCTTAGAACACCGGAGATAGATCTCATGTATTGTTCCTCCCATGACGATGCTTCGAGTGGCCCGCAGCCTCGCAGGTCTCATGGTCCTGGCAGCCCTGGCTGGCGGAGCCCGGCTGATCCAGGTGGGCCCGCTGGATGTGGTGCCCGTACATATGGGCGCGGTGGCCCTGGGTCTGCGTGTCGATGTCCTGAGTGCAGTGCTTCTCGGTTTCGTCGGGTGCGTCGGTGCCCTGGTGGCGACGTACGCGGCCCGGAATCTGGTCGGGCAGGCCCGTACGGGCAGGTTCGGCTGGCTCCTGCTGACCACGCTGACCGCGCTGATCTTGCTGGTCATGGGGGCGAGCCTGCCGGTGATCGCGGTGGGATGGACCGTCAGCGGTCTGGCGTTGGCGGCGCTGGTCGCTCAGCCCGGCACGGCGGCATCGCTGCGTGCAGCCAGGTATGTGCGGCGGACGCTGCTGACCGGGGACGTCGCGCTGTGGCTGGGGGTGTTGCTGGCGGTTGTGCTCCTTCCGACGGTGAACCGCGCGGAACTCTCGCAGGCGGCGCTTCCGGCTGGCGATGCCACGCTCGTCGCGGCACTGCTCCTGCTGGGGTGTGTGGTCCGGTCGGCGCTGGTCCCGGCCCAGTCCTGGCTGCCGGAGACCGCGGAGGCCCCGTCGCCGGTGTCGGCGTTCCTGCACGCGGGGATCGTCAACGGTGCGGGGGTTTTGGTGTGCCTGGTGTGGCCGCTGTTCGTCGCGGCGCCGGCCGTGCTTCTGGTGCTGCTGGTGGTGGGCGCCGGGTCGGTCATGTTTGGCACTCTCGCGGCCCGAGCGCGTACGGATGTGAAGGGCCGGCTGGCGTGCTCGACGACCGCGCAGATGGGGTACATGGCGGTCCAGCTTGGTCTGGGCCTGCCTGCGGCCGCCGTGCTGCACCTGGTGGGGCACGGTTTCTACAAGGCCTGGCTGTTCCTGCGCGCCGGCGGAGCGGTCAGCCGTGCCCGGTGGCAGCCCACGCGTCCGGTGCCCGAGTCCGCCCCTCGCCGCCTTCCGGCTGTGGCAGGGTTCGCGGCGCTGGCCGTGCTGGTGGCGGCAGCCTTGGCGTCGCCGGCGGCGGCGGACTCGATCGACCGGCTCGGGGTGGCAGCGGTCATGCCGCTGCTGCTGGCTGCCGCCGTCGTGGTCCTGGCCGTGGTGTCGGTGGCACGTCGCCGGAGTGTTCCCGCGACTGTGGCCACCGGGGTGGCGATCACGGTGGGAGTCGCGGCGGCGGGCTACGCCTGGGCACTCTCGCAGGTCGAGGGGCTCCTGGCCCTGGCGCTGCCGCCAGTACCTGTGTGGCCGGGCGTCGTGGCCGGCGCTCTCGTCCTGGGAGTCTGCGCTGTCGCAACCATGATCGTGCTGCTGCTTCGGTCGATAGCAGCGAACCCGGCGGGCTGGTGGGCGGTGCGGCTGACCGGCTCCGCACTGCCACCGTGGACCCGGACGGTGTCCGGGACGGCTGCGTGGCCTCAGCCCGACCTGGGTCCGGACGGAGGGTCGAAGCCCGTGGATGCCGCGGGGGCCCGCCTCCTGGTGGAGACCGCGGCGATCGTGTGCGCACCGGCATGGCCGCTGCGGACCGTCGTGGCAGCCAACCCGTTGGCCAACCTGGAACCGTTCGGGTTCGACCACGCGGCCGTGCTGGCCGGAAGGCTGTTCGGGACGCGTGGGTACCTGCCGGCGTCGACCTACCGGCAGCTGTACGCGGACGGCCGGATCACCCGTGGTCAGCTGCGCGCCGCGGTGCGCAGGAGCTGGGACGATCGCGACCAGGGGTACCCCGAGGCGGACCTGGAGACGTTCGTCGACGATCTGGTCGCCGGCCTCCAGTCCGGTGACGGCACCGTCGCGGACGGTGCGGGCAGAGGGTCTTCGCCCCGGTTGACTGACCTGGCCGACCGCTTGGGAGGGCGGAGCGTGGCGTTGGCGGCCACGGCCGACGACCACACTGCGCTGTGGTGCCAGCGGGCCTGGTCAGGTGCCCTCGACGACTCGGCCAGCCCATGGCAGCTGTGGCTGCAGGCCGGGTCAGCCTCGGCGTACGACCGGACGGTAGGGCTTCGTGGTCTCAGCGGCCGGGTACGGGAGATCCCGCGCGATCCGGCCGAGGCCCTGGGCTGGATGCTCACTCGCAGCGGCGTCCCGAACCACGCACACGTCGGGTACGTGCGCGCGCTGCTCACCGCCGCGCCGGGGTGGGCCGCCCACGCCGCGTGGCGGGCCCGCCAGAGCGGCCACAGCGGTCCGCTGCTTGAGCTCCTCGCACTGCGCACCGCGTTCGATCTCCTCCTCGCCGGCAGCACCGGGGCCAGGCTCGACTATCCCGTTGACTGCCACTCGTCCGACGGCGAGGCAACGCATGGTTGGGCGGCGCGCAGAGGCCTGTGGCAGGCGGCGTACGAGGTGGGGTTTCAGCAGTCCCTGGTCGAACAGATCCAGCCCAGAGCCGAGCACCTCGCGCACACCGGTCAGGGCACCCCAGCGGCCTCGAGCAGCGTTGCGGTCCAGCTGGTGTTCTGCATCGACGTCCGCTCCGAACGGCTACGCAGGGCCCTGGAGGGCACCGGCCCGTACGACACGTTCGGGTTCGCCGGGTTCTTCGGTGCCGTCCTGAGCTACTGCTCACCGCAGGGAGCCACGTTCGAGCAGTGCCCGGCGCTGGTCCGGCCCGGGTTCACCGTCAAGGCGCCCGGCCCGGCGCGGGCGGGGCTGCGCCAGGGGTTGCGCGAGGTGACCTTGGCGGTCAGTGCAGCGCCGGTGACCCCGCTGCTGCTCGCCGAGGCCGGCGGTGTCCTCTCCGGTATCGCTGGTCTGACCCAGACCGTCGTACCTGCGTGGTGGCACCGGCTGGGCCGGCCCTGGAGCGATGGCACCGACCGGTGGGGACCTGAAGCACTGACCTTCCAGGCCGACGACGCGCGTGTCCCACCCGCCTACGGCGGCCCGCTGTTGCCGGTGGGCCTGACCACACCGCAAAGGGCCGCTGTCGCTGCGGACACCTTGCGCACCCTCGGGCTGGTCGACGGGTTCGCACCACTGGTGGTCGTCTGCGGGCACGGGGCCACGGTGGAGAACAACGCATTTGCCGCCGCGTACGACTGCGGGGCCTGCGGCGGGAACAGTGGGCACGTCAACGCCCGGGTCCTGGCCGACATCCTCAACGACCCGGCCGTACGCACCGCGCTGGCCGACGACGGCATCTTCATCCCGGCATCGACGGTCGCCGTCGCCGCGGTGCACGACACCACCACCGACGAGGTGACCGTCGACCCGTACTTCATACCAGCCGCGGAGTACCTGGAGCCGCTGGCACGATTGCGGGCGGACCTGCGAGCCGCCGGCGACTGCGTACGAGCCGAACGGGCGGCACGACTGCCCGGCGCCCCGTCCCACCCGGTGCCACCCGGCGGGCTCGCCCGGCACCTACGCAACCGCGCCGGGGACTGGGCCCAGCCGTTCCCGGAGTGGGGACTGGCCGGCAACGCGGCGTTCGTCATCGGTCCACGAACGTTGACCCGCGACCTGGACCTCTCGGGGCGGGTGTTCCTGCACGACTACCAGCCCGACCTTGACTACGACGAAGCGATCTTGGAAACGATCCTGACCGCACCGACCATCGTGACCCAGTGGATCAACGCCCAGTACTACGCGTCCACCGTCGACCACGAGATCTTCGGCGCCGGCGACAAGGCCACCCACAACGTGGTCGGCGATGTCGGGGTGCTGACCGGCGCCCACGGCGACCTGCGGCTGGGACTGCCCTGGCAGGCACTGTTTGCCGCCGACCCACGGCACCGCCCCGACACCGGCCAGCACGAACCACTGCGCCAGCTGGTCCTGGCCTGGGCGCCTCCAGCGGCTATCGCCCGGATCGTGCACCGGCACCGGGTCCTGCAATCGTTGATCGGCAACGACTGGATGACCCTGGCCGCTATCGACCCGGAGTCCGGCGCCGTGCACCGGCTCACCCCTCACCTCGCGTGGCAGCCCTGGTCCGGTCCGGTTTTGACCGCTCCGTCGTGGATGCTTCCAGGCGCCAGACCGGGAACAACTGTTGACAGGTAGGGCTATGTGTATACAGTTGTTCCCGAGAAGAAGGAAGTCTTCGTGGCTGACGCTGAGAGCCGGGTGTCGCCCCTGCCAGCGACGTTTTCATACTCAGACGCTCGGGCCGCGGGGCTCAGCAAACGCGCCCTGTACAGACTGCGCGACGAAGGCTCCATCGAAGTGATTGGCCGCGGTCTGTACCGCCGGTCCGATGCAGCACTTGCCGACCTCGGCCTCCTCTCGGTCGCGGCCCGGTCACCCCTCGCGACTTTGTGCCTTGCGACCGCACTGGCCCGCCACGGACTCTCGGACGCCATCCCTCCAGCCCCCGATGTCGCCCTGCCCAGGGGCACGCGGGCGCCAGCCACGGAGGCGATGATCCAGTGGCACTTCTTCGCGCGCGACACCTTCGACATCGGTCGAGGGGTGTTGGCTCTGGACCAGGAGACCGCGATCGGCCTCTACAGCGCTGAGCGCAGCATCATCGACGCCTTCCGTACGCGCGGCACCGAGGGCCACGAGCTTGCCAACGAGGCCCTTCGTCGATGGCTGCGCAGGCCCAAGACGCAGCCCAGCGAGCTTCTCCTGCTCGCGCACCAGTTCCCCCGAGCCGAAGCGCCACTCCGGACTTCCCTGGAACTGCTGCTGTGACGAACGCGTCGCGCGATACCGCAGCGGGGCGGGCCTACCGGGACCTGCAGAACAAGGCTCGACGTGAGGGCAGACCGACCGACGAGATGCTTTCGCTCTACGCCCTTGAAGGCTTCCTCGACCGCTTGTCCGGATCGAGACGCGCATCTTGATCTGGTGCTGAAGGGAGGGGTCCTTCTCGCCGCGTTCGGGACCCGCCGTCCGACCCGGGACGTCGACCTCCAAGCCCAGGATCTGGCCAACGACGTCGACACGGTTCTGGCCCTCGTCCGAGAGATCGCCTCGACCAAGAGGGGCGACGGCCTGATCTACAACATCGATACCGCGACCGCCGAGACGATCAGGGAGGAGGACGCCTACTCCGGCGTTCGGGTGAGCACGAGCTGCCAGCTTGCCACCGCCCTGCTTACCTTCCACGTCGACGTCAACGTCGGCGATCCGATCTGGCCGGCGCCCGGCATCGTCGAGATCCCACGCTTGCTCGGCGGGTCGATCTCAGTCCTCGGTTACCCGTTGGCCATGGTGCTCGCCGAGAAGATCGTGACCGCGATCCAACGTGGCACGGCCAACACGAGATGTCGGGACGGCGCGGACATCTACCTGCTCAGTGGCCGTCACGAGATCGACGGGACGCAGTTGCGCAGGTCGCTGGTCACGGTCGCGACGCACAGGGGAGCGGCGATGACACCACTTTCGGACGTCTTGGCCGGCTACGTCGAACTGGCCAAGATCCGATGGGCGGCCTGGGTGCGTAAGCAACGCCTCGGCGACCTGCTCGCCGCCGTGATCGCGTTCGCGGACCCAGCCTTGGTCGACGAGGTCGATGGTCTGACCTGGATACCGACCGAAAGAGCATGGATTCAGTGACCGTCGATGGCGCAGTGGTCGCGGAGACACGCCCGACGTCGTCGGATAGGCGGGAGAACATCTTCGCGAATCTGGCCCGACCATCCGTCCGCCCAGGCCTGGAGGATGTCGACACGAGCAGCTGCCAGCCCGGGCCAGGGTCACCACGAGGTTGAAGGTGAAGGTCGCCGCTGCGGTGAGCACGACGAACCGGTCGGTCAGCGAGGTCGCGGCCGACCAAGGCATCGCGTGGTGGACGGTGCACCGGATCCTGGTCAAGGCCGCAGCCGACGTCCTGGGCCAGGCCGCACCGACAGCGATGATCGGGATCGATGAGACCCGGGCGCGGCGGGTCCGCTGGCTGCGGGAGCAGATCGAGGAGTCGTTGACTTGGCGCCGGTCGGACCCGTGGATGACCTCTATCCTGACTCGTGCCACGGTCGGACTCTGGGGGTGACGGCAGGGCGCTGACCTGCGGCTTTGGCGTGGCTGGGTGCGGGAAGTGGTCACTAAGCACCTTCGCGTGGAAGCCTTTGGGTGCGGGCTCGCGGTTCGTGCGCAAGGTCCGCACGGCCTCGGGGGCTGTCGCGGTCCAGGTCGTCACGCGTCGAGGCCGACTGGTTGAGCACGTGGAGCACGTGGGGTCAGCTCACACCGATGCCGAGCTCGCGTTGTTGCTTGCTGCGGCACGAGAACGGTTGTTGCCAGGGCAGGTCGGTCTGGACCTGGGTGAGGTGGCTGTCGTGCCGGCCCGGATGGATGACGTCTCGGACTGGACCACGTCGTCGAGGCCCACCGACCCGGTCGCCGACCCGGTCGGTGGTCGCCGGCCGGTGCCGGTGGTCGTGTCCTGGGCACGTCGGCGGTGCTGCTGTGGCAGGTGTTGACCGACGCGTATGCCCGGCTGGGTTTCGATGTGCTGGCCGATGAGGGGTTCCGGGCGATGGTCGTGGCGCGGATCGTGGAACCGACGTCGAAGGCGCAGGTGGTGCGGGTCCTGGAGGAGATCGGTGCGCCCGCGGTGAGCGTGCGCACGATGTTTCGGTCCCTGGACCGCGCCCAGATCGGCGACTACCGGGGCCAGCTGGCGAGGGCGTGCCTGGCTCATTCGGCGCGCACGACCGGGACGGCGGCGATGGTGCTCTACGACGTGACGACGTTGCACTTCGAGAGCGAGCAGGACGACCTGCGCAAGGTCGGGATGAGCAAGGAACACCGCGTCGACCCGCAGATCCAGGTCGGCCTGCTGGTCGACCCGGGCGGGTTCCCCTTGGAAATGCACGTGTTCGAGGGGAACAAGGCCGAGACCAAAACTCTGATCCCGGTGCTCGAGGCGTTCACGGCCCGTCGCGGTGTCACTGACATGGTCGTGGTCGCCGACGCCGGGATGCTGTCGGCGACCAACCTGAACGCCCTGGAGGACGCCGGGTTCTCCTTCATCGTCGGCTCCCGGCTGACCAAAGCCCCCTACGACCTGGCCGAGCACTTCGAACGCCACGGCAACTACTTCACCGACGGGCAGATCCTGGAGTCCGCCCGCGACATGGGCACCGGCACCGCCGCCCGGCCCCGCAGGGTTGTCTACCAGTGGCGGTTCAAACGCAACAAGCACGACGACAAGGCCATCAACGCCATAATCGAACGAACGGAGAAGATCGCCGACGGGCGCGCCCCGCTAAAGAAGGCCCGGTTCCTGAAGATCAGCGGTGCCACCAAGGAGCTCGACCAGACAACGATCGACCGAGCCCGGCAACTGGCCGGGCTGAAGGGATACCTCACCAACCTGCCGCGCGCCCAGATGACCGGTGCCGCAGTGATCGAGGCCTACCACGACCTGTGGCGAGTCGAGGAATCCTTCCGGATGACCAAGCACGACCTACGCGCCAGGCCGGTGTTCCACCACCAACGCGACACGATCGAAGCACACCTGACCGTCGTGTTCGCAGCCCTCGCCATCAGCCGCCACCTCCAAGACACCCCCGCCGTGAGCATCAAGAAAATCGTCCAAACCCTACGAGTCGCCCGCTCAGCAACCATCGAGATCAACAGCCAACGACTCACCCTCGACCCCGAACTCAAACCCGCCGCCCGCAACCTCCTCAACCAACTCCAAACGGGTCACTAAGCCAGTGGCACGAGTCAGGTCGGGTGATGAAGGCTGACGGTGAATGTCCCCGCGTGTCCCTATGCTCGCCACCCAGGTTGACGCACGATCAGGCTGCTGCTACCGGCTGCCGACCAGCGTGGTTGCCCTTCCGATGCCGGGGTGCGTGGTGGGTAGTGGAATCAGGGTTCGTCGCCGAATCGGGTGGCCAGCATCTCGGCGACCTCCGCAGGGGTCGGCATTGCGCGGATCTCGGTGGCGACCAGGACAGCCCTTTGGCGGTAGTCGCCTGATCCGACGACGGCGCGCAGCCCGGCGGTGATCGCCTCGGCGCACACCTGCTCGGGCATCAGCAGGACGGCTGTGCCGGCTTCGGCCATCAGGTGTGCGTTGGTGAAGTTGTCCGCCCCCTGGGGCAGCGCGACCGACGGCAATCCGTGGCTGAGAACCCCGAACATGGTGCCGGCCCCCGCGTGATGGATGACCGCCGCGCAGTGCGGCAGCACCTCGGCCTGGGGGATGAAGGGCTCCACCCGGGCATTAGCCGGGATCGGCCCCAGCAAGGCAGGATCGTTCTCCCGCCCAACGGTGACCAGCACGTTGACCGGCTCGTCGGCCAGCGCTGCCAGGATCAGTCGGAACAGGTCGAGGTCGGTGTTCTGCAGCGTCCCGAGGGTGACGTAGACCAGGGCACGACTGGGGTCGGCGAACGTCACGGGCAGTGCCGGCGCGGCGGCCATCGGCAGGGCTGACGGGCGCAGGAACAGGGAGTCGACAACGCCTTCGGGGTTCGGACCAAGTGCCGCGGGAAGCAGGTGCACGGTAGGGCCCGAGAAGATGCCCGCGGCCGCCGGCGCATCGAGTCCGAACTCCCGCCAGATGGGGGAAACGGCGTCGGTGACGAGGTCCAGGACAGCGGGATCCACTACCAATGGCCCAAGGGTGTGGTGCACCGGTTGGGCCCCCGTCAGCGCCGCCACCAGGGGGCCGGCGAAGGAACACGTCTCGAACACCAGCAGGTCGGGGCCAAACTCCCTGGCCACCGCGAGCAGGTCGTCGACCACCAGCGACACACCAACCTCGCCGAAGAGCCGCGGGACCCAGTAGCCAAGGACGCGCTCCGCAGGTATGCCGTCACCGGGCTGGCCCCGCATGCGGCGCCCCAGCTCAGCGAACCAGACGCCGAAGTCCGGCCCCACGGCGCGGAACTCCAGCCCGTGCCGGGCGACCACCCCGGCAGCCTCCGGGGCGCTGGCCACGATGACCTCGTCCCCGCGTGCCGCGAACGCCTCGGCCAGCGGCAGCACGGGCGCCAGATGCCCCGTCTGGGACACGCAAGCCACCAGTACGCGCATTGGACTCCTCCGATTCATCGACCAGGTGGTGTGGTCCGCGGACCTGCATGGCCCAGAACCCAGGTCAACTGATCACACCCCAGGGCAAAGAGCGAGGCTAGCCTCGAACTTTTCTTGTCGTGTCTGATCTTGTGGCGTGACTCGGGTCTTGGAAAGCAGGATGAACGCGACACGCCGCTGCGCCCCGGGTCTGAATGCCCCGTGGCCCGGGGGCCCTACCGCTCACGTCGATGGGCGGGCCGCGACCTTCGACAGGGCTTCGGCTGCGGCAGTGGTCGACGGGTGTAGCCAAATGTGTAACCGGGACGGTCCGAGACGGTGGGGATGCGGTGGCACGTGTGGACCGGTTGGCTGGGGACGGTGAGCGGCAGGGGAGAGGGCATGCGCCGTCTGAGACGCGTGTCGGGGTGCTCATAACCCGGAGGCCGCAACCCGTTTGCAGCCACTGCCGGATCGGCCTGGTGGGCTGGCAAGTGGCCCCGGTGCTCGGCCTGGATCGGCGGCTCTGACCTCTGAGGAGCCCTGGCACAGGACCCGGGCGTTGGCGGGTTGTAGTGGTCTCAGGACCTCTTGGTGCACATCTGCAAGCATGCGCCGGCGGAACCTTAGGATTTCGCCCTCCAGAGCTCTTGGATCGAAGTTCCGTGCGATAACTCGTGCGCTAACTCATGGCCATCCGGGGGGATTCACGGCCACTCGGGGTCGGTCAACGGATTTGGAAACGGCCTACCAGAGAGATAAAACCGCAAGTCAGAAGGGGTATGACCTGCGGTGATGGTGGTGGCCAGGGGCGGGGTCGAACCGCCGGCCTTCCGATTTTCAGGGCGCCGAGAGCCGTATTAGATCATGGCGCCCCGTGGTGTTTGTGCGGGTCAGGGGCATGATCGGCGGTTCCTGGTGTTGCTTCGAAACGCCTCGTTCTGGCCGGATTGTGAGAGGTCCGTGACAGATCAACTTCCGACGATCTCTTGACAGGTGATCAACTTCGCATCCTCGCTGAGCCTGGGTCGGCGTCCCGCTGCGAGACTGGGTGCGCAAGGCCGAAGGTCTTGAGCTCGGCGCGCAGGTGACCATCCGCCTCACCGTCGCGCTATGACCACACGCCTTACACCCATGGGGGTGGTCGCCGACGATCAACGGGTCGAAGGCCGGTCAGGCCGGGACGACGCAGGGCCGATCGGCGTACCGCTTCGCCTCCTCAACGACGCGGCCGAGCGTCCGGTGCAAGAGGTCCGCGTCGGCGTCCAGGCGTCGGAACCGGGGGACGACACTGTTCTCAAGCCATCGCCAACGATCATCGAACCGCGTGATTGTCGGGACCGTACGGTTCTTCAGCGCGGAACCGAGACCGCCAGTCAACGAGAAGGCGGAGAACGAGGTGAGGTACTTCACCTCCTGACGAAGGCCGCGTACCTCGAAGGTCGTCGTTGAGCCCATCGACACCAGCCGGGCGTACGTGCCGGAGAGTCGGTCGAACAGCGGCTGTACCACGGTTCGCTGTTCGTGCTCCAGGAGCGCGAGGTTGCCGGCCCAGACCAGGTCGGCGGCTTCCCGTCGGGACTCCTCCGTCGCACCCTCGTCCGCGAGCACAGCGCGACCACGGTCGATCGTCTCGAAGCCGGAGAGCAGCCCGGCGTGTTCGCGGTGCGGCTGCAGCAGCCGCCGCAGGTCCGTCGCGCCGTCGGCGTAGGCGAGGTAGGCGAGATGGACCCAGAAGATGTCGTGGTAGATCGCGTTGTTGACTTCCCGCATCATGTTCGCGTCCTCCGTCAGGAGCCGCCGGCGGCTGAGGCTGCGCGGGATGTCAACGTAGCCGCTGCGGTCGGCGTCCAGGCGGAAGGGGAACAGCACCAGGCGAGCGTGGTGAGAGGCGATCGCAGCCATACCGGCCCACTTGAAGCAGGTCGGCTGCTGCCCGTGCAGCCACGCGTAGCGGGAGGAGATCTCCATGTTGCGATGGAAGGTGCAACATGGAGGACTCAGGAGGGCGTCCGCCGCGGCACGCCATCCCGCCACGGTGTCCGGCGGTCCATTCGGGAGCGCGTCCTCCAGATCTCCCATGGTCGACCACCTCCATCGCCGTCGGTCGCAGTGTCGGGGGGCAAGACACCTGACTCAGTCTCGAACCTGCCGGACCGGTGACACCCAAACCGGGTTTGCACGGACCGCCGACGCCCAGACAGTATGGCCCCGTTCGTCTCACTCCAGACGCAAGTGCCGAGAAGGTTCGGAAGAACCTGCGCTATGTGCGTGCCTGCACCAGCGGTTCAAGCGGGCGACTCGTACGCGCCATCTCCTGACTCTGCGCTGAGGTGGTGGCCAGGGACGGGATCGAACCTTCGACCTCCGATTTTCATCCGCCTACAGGCGTCCGCAAGATTCTGTCTGGTAGGCGCAGCAGGACAGTTTGGATACGTCGGTGGTGAAGGACTGTGCGGCGATCTTGATGCCCTCGGCGATCGTGAGATAAGGACACCAGGCGTGTGCGACCTGATCGACGGTCATTCCGGCTTCGAGGATGTATACCGCTGCGGCGGCGAGTTCGCCGGCGTTCTGGGCGACAGCAGTGATCCCGACGATGCGGCCGGTGTCGGCGTCGGCGACGATCTTGATGAATCCTCGGGTGTCTCGGTTGACCAGAGCCCGGGGTACGTACTTCAGCGGCAGGGTGCGGCATTCGCAGCGGATGCCTGCTGCGCTGGCTTGTTCGTCGGTCATCCCAGCGGCGGCGATGTTGGGTGTGGTGAAGGTGACGCGTGGCAGGTGCCGGTAGTCCACGCGACGGTCCGCGGCGGTGAACGCGTTGTCGACGACGAGTGACCCGTGCGCGCCGGCGACGTACACGAACTGGGGGTGTCCGGTGACGTCGCCGGCGGCCCAGATCCGCGGGTTCGAGGTGCGTAGCGTGTCGTCGACGACGATCTTGCCGCCGTCGGCGACCTTGACTCCGACGGTGTCGAGGTTGAGTGCATCGGTGACGGGGCGCCGCCCGGTCGCCATCAGTAGGTGGGTGGCTCGGAACACCCGATGTGTCCCGTCGACGATGGTTGTCGCGACGATGTCTTGGCCCTCGCGGCGCACATCGCGGACCTGCGAGTGGGTCACCACGGTGATGCCTTCGTCGGCGAAGACCCCGGCGATGACGTCTCCGACCTCGGGTTCCTCCGCGGACGCTAGCCGTGAGCGGGCCAGCACCGTGACCTTGCTACCCAGGCGGGCGAAGAGTTGTGCCTGCTCCAAGGCGACGTAACCGCCGCCGAGGACGATCATCGAAGTCGGGAGCTCCCCGAGCTCCATCGCGGTGGTCGAGGTCAGGTACCCGACTTCGTCGACCCCGTCGATCGGCGGCGCCCACGGGGCTGAGCCGGTGGCGATCAGGTAGTGCTCGGCTCGGATCTGGTCACTGGACCCGTCCGGACCGATCACATGCAGAACTGGTTGTTCGGTCGTGCCGGTGAAGGCCGCGGTGCCCGCGCGTAGCTCCCAGCCGTACTCGGCGATCAGGTCCAGGTACTTCTCCTGCCGCATCTCGTTGACCAGGTCGGCCTTGCCGCCGACCAGCGCGGCCATGTCCACCGGGTCGGCCGAGGTAACGACACCGGGGAACCGGGCCTCGACCGCGACGTGACGCGCGTCGGCGGCCGCGAGCAGCGCCTTCGACGGGATGCACCCGGTGTTCACACAGGTACCGCCAACCGTCCCGCGCTCGACCATCACGACGGACTTCCCGAGGTTGGTCGCCCGGATCGCAGCAGCGAACGC
The DNA here is from genome assembly GCA_031394045.1 of Sporichthyaceae bacterium. Classification (GTDB taxonomy): domain Bacteria; phylum Actinomycetota; class Actinomycetes; order Prado026; family Prado026; genus JANYIP01. The sequence continues at coordinate 10,038 of JANMWN010000147.1, read as the reverse complement.
ACCGCTGCCGGAACCGACGATCGCCAGGTCGTACCGGTTCATGAGCGTCTCCTCGTCGTTGATCACGTCGTTGGCCCCTATCTGACCCGCTTCGCAACTCAGCGCATCGCATACGCATAGGCGGATGTTACAGTCAAATCCGGACCACATGAGGAGCCACCAAGATGCCCGCACCCACCGCGACCCACGATCGGACCCTGACGGCAACCGCCAACGGCGCCGTGGCGGTTGCTCTTGCTCTCGCATCGGGCAGCTCGCTGGTCCCGGTCGAGGACTCCGGACGCCGGGTGATCGCGAAGTTCTTCCGGGCGCTTGGGGACCCGACCCGGTTGCTGCTGCTGGAGTTCCTGCTCGGTGGCGAGCGGACGGTCAGCGAGTGCGTGCAGCACGTAGGGCTGAACCAGTCCCGGGTCTCCTCCCATTTGGCGTGCCTGGCGGACTGCGGCTACGTCACCGCACGCCGCGACGGCCGGTTCAGCCGCTACCAGGTCACTGACCACCGTGTTGTCGAGCTGGTCACCCTGGCTCGAGCACTGGCCGCCGACAACGCTGCCGCACTCGTGGCGTGCATGCGAATCGACGCCTGACCCGCGACACCCCTGACCATCGCCCCCCGATCCCCTTGGAGACCTCGATGCCGAACTCGTCCCGTCGCACCACTGCGCGATCTGTAGGTACAGGGGTGGGTGTTGCGCTTGTCGCGATCGTTTGCTGCGCGGGTCCGGCCCTGATCGCTGGCGGCGGTCTGGCCTTCGCCGGTGGCCTGCTGCGCAGCCCGGTCGTCGTCGGCCTGGGTCTGGTGGTCATCGCAGCGTCGGCTGTCGTCGTCCAGCGCCGCCGCGCAGACAGAGCCTTCGAAGTGCCGACTTCGGGCGTAGACATTCGATTCGACCCAGCCCAGGTTGCACCCGGCGGAGCCGGGAGCTTGAACGGTGATCGCGCCGATACCGCCGACCTGACCGGAAGGGATTGAGCCATGACCGGAACCTCAGCATCGAAGAAGACCGCCACCCGGAGCCGCCGCTGGATCCTGGTGGTCAGCGCCGCCGTTGTTACCGCCACTTTCGTTGTTCTGCTGATCGTGGCAGCCGGGCGGGCGCAGCAGACGCAGGCTCTCGCCGCGGGGTCTACGTCTACGGTCGTGGGGAGCGGCGCGGGTTCCTCGCTCGCGCTGCGCACGGTCAGCGGGAAGACCGTCCGTGTCTTCGATGGCAGGCCAGCAGTGCTGTTTTTCTTCACTGGCGAATGCAGCGCATGCATCATCGGGGCGAAGAACCTTGAGGCAGTTCCGACGAACATCGGCAAGGGCTTTGACATTGTTTTCGTCGGTGTGGACCCCACCGAACCAGCCGACACTCTCACTGCGTTCCTGGCCTCGGTCGGCAACCCGTCGTTCCCGGTGGTGCGCGACGACGGCAGCCTGCTGCGCAGGTTCAGCGTCGAAGCACTGGGCACCACAGTTGTCTTGGACGCTGTCGGCCGCGAGATCTTTCGCGCCGTGGACCCGTCGCCCGAGCAGACCCGTCAGGCCCTCGAAACCGCCAGCGCCACCTGACAGCAGGGAACTCACCCCATGACCGGAACTGTGCTCTTCGCGTTCGGCGCGGGGATGCTGTCGACAGTGAATCCTTGCGGCTTTGCAATGCTGCCAGCCTTCTTGGCCTACTACCTCGGCACAGAAACCGGTGACACGGCGGGCTCGTCCAGGCTCGCTGGATCGGCAAGCCGCCGTGCCTTCCAAGGGCTGCTGGCTGGTCTGTTCATCAGCCTCGGCTTCGCGGGCGTGTTCACCCTGACCGGGCTCTTGGTGGCCGCCGGGCTGCGCAGCGTCATCGGTGCGGTCCCCTGGGTCGCATTGATCATCGGAGTTGTCCTGGTCGCTGTTGGGGTCGCAGTGGTATCGGGTCGGCACTTGGGGGTGACGGTGAACTCCAACCGCATCAACAGGGCAGGGCGCGGGCCGGCAGCGATGATCGCGTTCGGCGGGGCCTACGCCGTGGCATCCCTGTCCTGCACCCTCGCAGTGCTCCTCGCGGTGGTCGCACAAGCCTTGGCCACCACGAGCCTGGCTGGCACGGCCCTCGTTTTCGCCGCCTACGCCGCCGGTGCCAGCACTGTTCTCGTGCTGCTCGCACTGTCCGCGGCACTTGCCAGCGGCGCCCTGGCCAAAGCCTTGCGCCGAACCAGCCGATACCTACCCCGCATCTCCGGCGCGATCGTAGTGGCTTCCGGGGCCTACCTGATCGGCTACTGGGCGCCCGCGCTATCGACGGGACAACCCAACAGCTCACTATCACGCTGGGTCGCACCGATATCCGCCTCAGCCAGCAAGCTGCTCAACACGCATCAAGGCCTCGTCGCGGCGGCCGCGCTGATCCTGGCCTCGTTCGTGCTGGCGGCGGCCCTATGGGCGCGCGGAACCAGCCGCGAACTCAGAGCCGGCGCCGACCCGGCTGACTGCTCCGACCCAGTCGAGGCAGCGAACCAGAGACCGACGGCCACCAAACCTTGAATCCGGCCCTACTGCGACGATGAGTCCCGTCAAGGAGGCCCTGCATGACTAGCCAGCGTGTCGAGGATCACCTAACCCGCAGCCAACCGCGCTGCGGCTGCTGCGGGCGAGTACGACCAGCGAACCGTCTGACGCGGTTGGGTTCGACCCCAGGAGTCTTCATCTGCGCAGGCTGCGCCTTCTGGGCCACCCGCCAAACCGTCGGTCTGCCCGACCCTCGTCACGTCACCGGTGGCGTCGCGGCCGTAATCAGCCGACTCCTCCCGGGGCGCGCACACGCCCACAACGCGGACGTGGAGTCTCTGACTCCGATCCTGCTGAGCAGTGACCCTGGACCGCAGCATTCGGTTCTGGAGCCTGCTCGGGTTCGATGTCGTCGAGCGCGATGACGGCTACCTCGTTCTGCAGGCCGACGGCGTAGAACTTCACTTCGCTCACGACCAGCAGACCCAGGACCAACCGACCCACGCCCAGACTTCGAGCCCAGGGCGCGTCTTCGTCCACGTACGCGACGCAACCAGTCTGTGGAAACGGCTGCGAGACGCAGAGACCATCGACATCGGCCCGATCACAGCCCAGGAGCACGGGCTCCGCGAATTTGCCCTCACAGACCCCGACGGCAACCACATCCGAATCGGCAGCCCGACTGATGACCGATGACCAGTCACCTGGGGGTTTCTAATGCTGTATGAACGGGCTCGGCGCGCCGAACCGCTCTCAGGTCAGGCACCATGCGTGGACACTGGCGACCCAGGCTGGATCGGCCCGGATCGGGGAAAACTGCAACCAGGATGGCACCATGGATCTTTCAGTCCAGTGCTCCGTGACTCTGCGGGTGAAGTCAAGAGAAACCCGCCCCGCGCCCTCAGGAGCCAAGACTAGACGCCTGGCCCGCCGGCATCGTACTCACGACGGGGGGCTCGGTCGTACACCTACGCAGACAAACTCCATGTGCTTCCCGTCGCCGGGCTCTACCAGTCGGTGAGCTCACAGTGACCCGCAGAGAGCTGCGCCGGTGACCCTGATCTTCAGCTCCCACCGTTGCGGCCTATCACGCGCCAACGCCATCGGGAAGTGTCAGCCGAGGACGTCCGACCCGACACATCAACGATCGTCCGAAACACTGTCAACCAACACCCGAAGCCGAACCGGAGACTTTGGCCTTCTTCGGCGTCTTTGGTGGCAGTGCGGCTACGAACTCCAGCGATCGGGTCACCCATTTCGCTATCTGCTTCGTGGGTTTGCGCCAGTTGGCCGGCAGTGAGACGTAGCCGCCCATCGGGCGCTCCGGTGGGCCGAAGGGTCCGGCGCCGTCGATGGAGAGGAGCGAATCTCGGTCGGGCTCGGAGAGCTTGACTCCGATTGGCGGACCGAACAGCCCCATGAACATGTTGCCGTTGACGTACGCGCCGAGGTTTCCGAACATGGGCCTAACTACGACGTCGGGCCGGTCAGGGACGAGGGAGTTGAACACTGCTTTGTCGTCGTCCGTGGGCCTCGGGAGTTCCATACCTGACTCCTCAGTTGTTGCGACCTCTCCCAGACTTCAAGACCGGGCCCACAGGGTGGCCGGCGGCACACGAGTGCTCGGGGACGGACGAACCCCGGTTGGGAGCAGTCCCTCGCTTGCTCACATACCGGGTTGAGGTAGCACCTCGAGAACCTCGATCGTGCCCATCGCCATGTGCGGGTGGCCCTCGAGGAGCGCGTTCAGCATTGTGACGTCGTCGGCCTGCAGGAACGAATAGCCGCCGACCCAGCCTGCTGGCCCTGGGTCGCCATCGCTGGCCGGCTGGGTGGGCGAGCCGAAGTCGACGAGTGCGTCGCCGGCCTTCGCGCCCCAGGCCATCCAGTCGTTCATGCTGGCTTGCATCGCCTCAGGTGTGGCGGCGGCCATCTGCTCGCCGACAGAGAGGGGCGAGCGGTAGAGCACGAGGTACTTGGGCATGGTGTTGCCTCTCGTCTGCGGCGCCGATCTGCGTCGACGCCACTGTGCTACCGCTCGGTTCCGCCGTCTACGGGCCGGACCCGGAACGATGACAGGTAACCGATGCTGGAGACGACATAGGGGATCAGGTAGTTCGCGCCGATGCGTATCCAGGTGGTGGCGCCGGCTTCGCCGTTGATGATCACGGTTCCTTGGTTGATCACGGTGAGGAGGCTCCCCACGACCAGTGCGATCCGCGATGCGGTCGGGAATGTCGTGCCGCGGCAAATCAGCACGGTCGCCTGGACCGGGCTGCTCCATGTCATGTCCGTGCGGGTCTGTGAGGCGCGATGTTCGGGCACAGGGCTACTGCCCGAGCCGGTCGGTCGGGCGGTCGAGCTGCGCGGGCGTCGGAGCGTCGAGTAGCCGGTGACGATCCGTTGGAAGGCACTGAGCGCGACAACTCCGGCCCACACCCAGGCGATCTGCGCTGCGTATACAGGGATGACGCACCACAAGGAGTGGACGAACACGGTCTCGATGCCTTCTGCCAGTCCACCGATGAAGGACAGGGATCGGCCGTCGGCGATCGGGACTCCTCGCCGTTCGGCGATGGATGAGAAGGCCAGGAATGCCGCCCCGTTCACGTAGTAAGCGAGAAGGACGAGCAGGAAGGGAGTCAGGCTCCCACCGGAGCCGAGTGCGACTCCGACGACGAAGGAGCCGTAGACGAGAAAGTCGGCGGTGATGTCGAGGAAGCCGCCGGCTCCGCCATCTTGTCCGCCGTTCGCGCGACGGCGACGCCGAGCCAGGGCCCCGTCCAACCCGTCGAGCAGTCGAGACACCAACCACAGCGCCAGGGCAAGCCACCACAGTGACCGCGCGGCGGCTACCGCGCTGCCGACCCCGAGCACGAGACCCAGGAGGGTGAGCCGGTCGGGTGTGACATGTGGGCGGTCGAGCCAACCGGAAAGCCGTTCGAGGGGTGCTTCGAGCAGTGTGCGGGCCCGGGTGTCGAGCATTAGGCCACCTTGTCGACGGCGGACGCAGCCGCGGGTGAGTCCTCCGTGTTCACCCGATGACGTCGCGCAGCTACGACCCCAACCAGCGTGAGGACGAGGAACGCGCCCACGGAGCCGGCGAACTCCCACGAGGCGGGCTGGGTCCCGTAGGCGCCGAGCGCCACATACGCGACGGTGCCAGGAACGATGCCGATCGCGGTGCCAACGAGGTAGGGGCCGAATCGGACCGCCGTGAGTCCGGCCGCGTAGTTGATCACGGTGAAGGGGATCACCGGGATCAGCCGGACGATCACGATCGCGGCAACTCCGTGCCTGGCGACTCGCTCGTCGAGGCGGCCCAATTGGTCGCCGGCAAGGCGAGCCACAGCGTCGCGACCGAGCCAGCGACCCACCCAGAACGCGGTCACGGCACCCAGGAGCGCGCCCACCATGACGACGCCGACGCCGGGGACCAGACCCCATGCGAGTCCAGCGGCGATGCTGAGCACCCCCTTGGGCACAACGAGCAGGCTGCACACGACGTAGGCAACGACGAAGACTGCCAGCCCAGTCAGCCCAGCTCCGCTGATGGTGCGCCGCACCACCTCGGTGTCCGGCAGCCCGAACCAGCGCGCAGCCACGATCCCGGCCACGAGCAAAGCGCCGAGCAGGCCGAGCCGCAACCAGGCACTGAGGCCGAGAGATCGCACGGAGGTCCCTTCGAATCGGTGAATCGTGATGGGAAGGCTTCGGGGTGCCCACCGTGTTCCCGACGCGACCGACGATCTCGACCCGAGGGAGCACCACGTGTCCGGCCCCATCTCAAGTCGCAGGCTCAGCAAGGCCCGCCTCGTCCGGCCTGCGGTCCTCCTTGCCGGCGTCGGGCTCCTCGCGAGTGCGTGCTCCACCGCCGTGGCCGGACCGGCCGCACCGTCGGCGCGACCGTGGGCGCAGGTTTTGGACGGTGCGCGGGGTCAGACGGTATCGCTGTGGATGTGGGGCGGCGACTCGCAGGGGAACGCCTACGTCGACGACGTCCTGGCACCCGCCGCCGCGAAGCTTGGTATTACCGTCAAGCGGGTGCCCATCGCCGATACCAAGGACGCCATCAACCGGGTACTCACCGAGAAGCAGGCTGGTCGCACGGACGGCGCGGTCGACCTTGTCTGGGTCAACGGCGACAACTTCGCCACGGGCAGACAGGGGGGGCTGTGGGCCTGCGGATGGGCGGACCACCTGCCCGACACCAGATTCACCGCGCCCGGTGACCCGCTGCTGACCAGCGACTTCGGGACACCGGTCGACGGTTGCGAGGCACCCTGGAGTAAAGCCCAGTTCACGTTTGTCTACGACTCGGCCCGGGTCACCGACCCTCCGCACAGCATGACCGGGCTCCTGGACTGGATCACGGCGCACCCCGGGCGGTTCACCTACCCCGCGCCGCCGGACTTCACCGGCTCGGTGTTCGTCCGGGAGGCGCTTTACGCCACGGCCGCCGGCTACGCCAAGGTTCCGGCCACCTACAGCCCGAGTGCCTACGACGCGGTGACGCCACCGCTGTGGACGAGGTTGTCCGCCCTCAAGCCATCGCTGTGGCGCGCAGGACAGACCTACCCGAAGGACTCCGTCCAGCTCGACGACCTCTTCGCCCGCGGGCAGGTCGACTTCACCATGACCTATGCTCCGGCGACCCTGACGAGCCTGGTGGCGAAGGGGACCTTCCCGAAGACGACGCGCGTACTGACCCTCGATGAGGGCACGGTGGGCAACGCCAGCTTCCTAGCGATTCCGAGCACGTCTGGGCATCAGGACGCCGCGCAGGTCGTGGCGAACCTCGCCTTGTCACCCGTTCAGCAGGTGGCCAAGGCTGACCCCTCGGTGTGGGGGCAGTTCACGGTGCTCGACCCGGCGCTGCTCCCGGCATCGCAGGCCGCCGCCTTGGCCCAGCTCCCAGCCTCCGCGGTCGTCCCGCCGTATGCCGTGCTGGCGCGGAACGCGAACCCGGAGCTGTCCGCCGCCTGGGTCGCCAAGCTCGATGGCGGGTGGCGCCGCAATGTGCTGGCAGGTGGTGGATGAGGCGCTCCCTGGCACTGATCGCGCCGGCGGCCGTCCCCACGGTGCTCGTCCTCGGGGTGAGCCTCACGGCGGTCGTGGGACAGAGCCTCGGGCTGGCACCGGTCGTGGGCCAGGCGGCCCTGACCGGGGACGCCTACCGCGCCGCCGCCGCAACTGAGGGCCTGGGTGGGTCGATGCTGCTGAGCCTGGCAATCGCGACGGCGGCGACGTTGCTGGCACTGGTTGTCGGGCTGGCAACCGCGCTGGCGGTTCGCGCGACCCGAGTGGGTGGACGAATCCTGTCCGGCATCGCGGCGCTGACCATCCCGGTCCCTCACCTGGTCGGCGCCGCCGCTGTCGGACTGCTGCTGTCCGACTCCGGGCTGCTAGCCCGTGTTTCCGGCGGGGTAGCGTGGCCGCAGCTGGTCGCCGGGCCGTGGTGGGCGGCGGTGGTGCTCGAGTTCGGGTGGAAGGAGTCGGCGTTCGTCGCGCTGGTCGTCGTCAGCGTGCTGGCGTCGTACGCCGACCAGCTCGATGAGACGGCCGCGGTGCTCGGCGCCGGACCGTTGAGCCGACTGCGTCACATCACCCTCCCGCTGGCCGCACCGGCCCTGGTGATCTCCGGTGCTGTCTCCTTCATCTACGTGCTGGGCTCCTATGAGGTGGCATGGCTGCTGGGTCGCGCCTACCCCGAACCGCTGCCCGTGCTCGCCTACCGGCTCTTCACCTCGACCGACCTCTCGGCTCGGCCAGAGGCGATGGCCGTCGCGGTGTTGACGGTCCTGTTGTGTGCGTTCGTAGGTGCCGGTTCGCTCGCGGCACTGCGTCGCACCATGGGGCCGGCGTGAGGCCGCGGACGGCGCGCGGCCGGCTGCTGGCGCGGTCGGGGCAGGCTTGGCTGAGCGTGTGGTTCGTGCTGCCGGTGATCCCTCTGCTGCTGTGGGCCGCCGCGACGCGCTGGCCCCACTCGGAGCTGCTGCCGACGTCATGGGGGCCCACTGGTTTCGTCGCGGCGGTACACGACGGCGCGGTCTCGGCGTTCGCGACGTCGTTCGCCCTCGGCTTGGTGACAGCGGCGCTCGCCGTGCCCGCCGGTGCGATGGCGGCCCACGCGCTGGCCTTCGACCCGCCGCCCGCGGCCCGTGCATTCTCCGTGCTGCTACTGGCACCGGTGTTTGTGCCGCCGTTCGTCCTGGTCATGGGACTCAACGTCGCGCTGCTGCGTGCCCACATCCCGCCGCTCGCGGGCATCTCGTTGATCCTCATGGTCACCGCCCTCCCCTACACGACCTTCGTGATGCGTACGGCGTACTCCGGCTACGACCAAGTGTTTGAGGACGAGGCCCGCACGCTCGGCGCGGACCCCCGCGCCGTCCTGCTCCACGTCCGCATCCCACTCCTCGCCGGGCCGCTCACTGCGGCCGCCTTCCTGGCCTTCCTGGTGGGGTGGAGCGACTACGTCGTGACCTTGATCGTCGGAGGTGGCCTGGTGGTCACGGTTCCGTTGAAGGTCGCCGCGGCCGCGTCGGGCACCGGGAACGACGCCGTAGTGGCGGCTCTCTCGGTCGCCTCGGTCGCACCGCCGCTGCTCCTGCTGGTGGTGATCGGCGCGGTGTCCCGCAGCGGCCGTAGGAGTCGACCGAGGCAGTTGACGGCGATCCATCCGCGTCATCCCGTCGCAGCAGAAGCCAGTTCATGACTGCCGCGATGGAGGTGATCGGCCTCAGGAGGCAGTACCCCGAGTCGACGAGACCAGCACTGGGTGGCCTGGACCTCTCCGTGTCTGCCGGCAGCTGCGTGGCGCTGCTTGGCCCGTCCGGGTCGGGCAAGACCACAGCTCTTCGGCTCATCGCGGGCCTGGACAAGCCCGACGGCGGTGACGTCCGGGTGGACGGGGTCAGCGTCCTCGGGCTGGCACCGGAACGGCGTGGCATGGCCATGGTCTTCCAGCGTCCGATGCTTTTCCCTCACCTCTCGGTGCTCGATAACGTGGCCTTCGCGGCGCGCATGGCCGGCGCCTCACACCGGGTCGCCCGCACCGCCGCCCACGGGTACCTCGAACTCGTGCAGCTCGGCGCCCTAGCCGACCGGCGCCCAGCCACGCTCTCGGGCGGGCAAGCTCAGCGCGTCGCGCTCGCCCGCGGACTCGCGGCAGAGCCGTCGGTCCTCCTGCTCGACGAGCCGTTCAGCGCGCTGGACCCGTCGCTGCGCGCCGACATCCATCGGCTCGTCATGGAGGTGCGCGCCGTCCTCGAGCCGACGATCCTGCTCGTCACCCACGATCAGCAGGAGGCGACGACCCTCGCCGACTCGATCGCCATCGTCGTGGACGGCAACCTGCTGCAGAACGGGGATGCGCAAGCCCTGTACACGAGGCCGGCATCCCCCGCTGTCTTCCGTTTCCTCGGTGGTCTCAACGAGGTGTCAGGCGTCATCCAGGGGGGCAGGCACGTCTCCGCGCTCGGGTCCTTCGAGATCCCTGCCGGGTCGCAGCTACCGGATGGTCCCGCCGCGATGCTCGTTCGTCAGGAGGCAGTCGCCGT
>JANMWN010000123.1:0-13198 GCA_031394045.1 Sporichthyaceae bacterium | reverse complement strand
TCCATCTGCTCGAGCAGACGCTGCTCGTGCTCGGAGAGCGGCACAGCTCCTCCTTGCGGGGTGGTCACGGCGTGACCGATGACGACCTCACCAGCATAAGCAGGCATCGGCCTCGGCGAAACCCGACTGAAGGAACCCGCGGCTTACGGGTCGCGGATCTTGGGCGGCCGAACCCCCCGCAGAGCCGACCGGACGGGGTCATCGCTGTCGCGCGCAACCAGTGCCGCGGGGCGGACGGCGCCGGAACCGAACCGCCTCGACGCCCGGTCTACGGCCTGGTCGGCCTCCCGCCAGCCGTGCTCCGGCGCGTCCAGCAACAGCTGTTCGTCGACCCCGTCGGCGTCCACGAGACCCTCGACGCGTACACCGACGAGCCGCAGCCGGGCACGGTCGAGCCGGAGCGCCTCGTAGAGGCCGAGGGCGACCGAGTAGACCTCCTGGGACACGTCGGTGGCGTCGCGGACCGTCTTGGAACGGGTGATCGTCGTGAAGTCGGCGAACCGGATCTTGATCGAGACGGTGCGGCCGCGATAGCCCTGGGCCCGTAGGCGAGCACCGACGCGCTGGCTGAGCCGGAGCAGCTCCCTGCGTACGACCGCCGGGTCGTCGACGTCGGTGGAGAAGGTCTCCTCGGCGCCCACCGACTTGTCCGGCTCGTGCGGGACCACGCCGCGGGCATCACGTCCCCAGGCCAGCGCGGCCAGGTGCCGGCCGGCCGAGACGCCGATCGCGCGTTCGAGGGTCGTCACCGGGATCTGGGCGAGGTCGCCGACGGTGCGCAGCCCGAGCCGTACCAGCTGCTCCTCGGTCTTCTCCCCCACGCCCCACAGCGCGCCGACCGGGAGGGGGTGCAGGAACTCGACGACCTGGTCACGCGGGACGACGAGCAGTCCGTCGGGCTTGGCGCGGGTGGACGCCAGCTTGGCCACGAACTTGGTCGACGCCACCCCGACCGAGCAGGTGATGCCCTGCTCGTCGTGCACCCTGGCGCGGATCAGCTCACCGATGTACGACGGGGACCCTGTCCCGCGGATCGCCCCGGTGACGTCGAGGAACGCCTCGTCGAGGGCCAGCGGCTCCACGATCGGCGTGATCGAGCGGAAGATCTCCATGACTCCGGCCGAGACCTGGGTGTAGGCGTCGTGGTCGGGCTCGATGATCGTGGCTTGCGGGCACAGCCGCCGCGCCCGGGTCATGGGCATCGCGGAGTGGACACCGAAGGCGCGCGCCTCGTACGTCGCCGAGAGCACCACGCCGCGGTTGCCGCCGCCGCCGACGATCACCGGCGTGCCCTTGAGCTCGGGTCGTTGCAGCAGCGAGACCGAGGGGTAGAACGCATCCATGTCGACGTGCAGCACCGGGCAGCCAGTGTCGTCGCCGCGACCCTGCTGAGGCGCATGCGGACGGTGCAGCTGGCTGCGGCTCACCCGGCACCTCCCTTTGCGCTAGCTGTCATCATCCACCTGAGCTGCCCGGGCTCGAGTGCCAGAGCTTGCGTGGTGGCATGCCCTTCTTGACATCGTCGCCCGGGGTACCGACATCGGCGTACGGCGACTGGCGGTAGCCGCTCGGGTGGACGAGCACCCGGCGCTGACCCTCCCGAGGGACATCGGCGACCACCGGCCTGGTCGATCGGGACGCGGCAGCGCCAGCGACCGCGTCGGCCAGGTCGGCGGCGGTGAGCTCGGGGAGCGGGACCACGAGGGTCTCCCAGACCGCCTCGACCCCCCCGCTCTCCCAGGCTGCGAACAGGGCAGACATCTCCCAGGCCCCGGTGGCCCGGACGCTGATCCCGCGGGGCCCCGTACGCCGGACGTGCCCGCGTACGACCAGGAGCCAGGAGTGGAAGACCGTTGCCGCATAAGGTCCTTGGGCGTCCTCGAAGAAGGTGGCGTCGACCGGACCGGTGGAGTCGTCGAGGGTCAGGAACACCACCCGCCGACCCGAGCGCACCGGCGGCGTCTGGGTCGCCACCTTGACCCCGGCCACCAGGATCTCGGCCTTGCTGCGCCGCCGGAGCAGGTCGCGCGAACGGGTCACTCCCAACGCGTCGAGCAACGGGGCATAGAAGTCGACGACATGCCGGCTGGCGTCCAGGCCGAGGACGTCGTGCTCGGCGCGTACCCGTTCGGCTCCGGTCATCTCAGGCAGCCCCGACAGCCGCATCCCCCCAGAGCTCCCACGCACGCCAGAGGTCCCCGCGTCGGAGTTCTGGCCGTCGGGGGCAAGCTCGTCGGGGGCAAGCTCGAAGGGGGCAAGCTCGAAGGTGAGCTGTACAGCCGGGTCGGGTGGTACAGCGGCAGCCTGGGTCTGGCGGGCCGCCGCAGCGACCACCCCGCCCGCCGCCAGAGCCCTCGCTCCTCCGGCTCCGGCTCCGGCTCCGGCTCCGGCTCCGGCTCTCCCGGTGGACCGGCGCCGGCCGGTCCCGGTCCGGCCGGCCTTCTCGGCGCGCCCCCAGCGATCCAGGTCGGCCACCTGCAGGAGCAGGTCGCGCCGGGTGACCTGCCCACGGCGCCGGACGGGGACCGGGGACCCGATGCCGTACAACGAGTCGAACGCGCCAGCGAGCACCAGCCGCTCGACCACCGGGCGGGAGACCCGGGCCCGGTGCCAGAAGTCGGAGAGCGTGGTGAACGGCCGTCCGGCCACGACCCGGGAGATCTCGGCCGCATTGATGCCTTTGACGTCGGCCAACGACAGTCTGATGCCGTAGTCCCGCGCGTCCGGCACGCCAGGGGTGGCATCGACGACAGGACGAGGTGGCTGGCCGAGGATCCCCGGGGGCGGCTCGTCGAACCGGCCCACCCGCTCCACCCGGTAGACGTCGTCGGAAACGTTGACGTCGAGCGGGAGCACCGAGATCCCGAGCTGGCGGGCGTCGTCGAGGATCAGTCGCTTGGGGTACATCCCCGGGTCATAAGTCAGGACGCCCGCCAGGAACGCCGCTGGGTGGTGCGCCTTGAGCCAGGCCGAGTGATAGGTGGGCAGCGCGAACGCCGCCGCATGGGCCTTGCAGAAACCGAACGAGGCGAAAGCACGCAGGACCTCCCACACCCGCTCGACGACCGGGAGCGAGTAGCCCTTGCCGAGCGCCAGCGGGTAGAACCACTCGCGGACCTCGGGCTGAGCCTCGGGAGAGCCGAGGGAACGCCGGACCTCGTCGGCCTCGGCCAGCGTGCAGCCGGTCATCACGCTAACGATGTGGAGCACCTGCTCGTGGAAGACCACCACCCCCCAGGTCGGGCTGAGGGCAGGTTCGAGATCCGGGTGCAGGTACTGCGGCTGAACCCATCCCTGCCGGGCGCGAAGGAACGGGGTGACCATGTCGGACTTGACCGGGCCGGGGCGGAACAACGAGATGTCGGTGATGAGGTCGTCGAAGGTCTCCGGGCCGAACTTCCCGATCAGCTCACGCTGGCCGGGTGACTCGATCTGGAAGCAGCCAAGGGTGTGGGTCGACCGGATCAGCGCGAACGTCGGCTCGTCGTCGAGGGGTACGGCGTCGATGTCGATGACCTGCCCGTCGACCCGGCGTACCTCGATCGCCGCGTGCGCCATCGCCGACTGCATCCGGATCCCGAGCACGTCAAGCTTGAGCATCCCGAGATCCTCGACGTCGTCCTTGTCGAACTGGCTCATCGGGAACCCCAGCCAGCTCGCCTCCACCGGGGTGCGGTCGAGCAGGGTGCGGTCGGAGAGCAGCACGCCGCACGGGTGCAGCGCCACGTGCCGGGGCAGGCCGTCGAGCCGCTCGACCAGCGCGAACATCTGCTCGAGACCGTCGGACCCGATCCCGCTCGCCCTCAGCTCGGGCAGGTCGACCAGAGCGGCCCGTGCATCGCGCGCCCGGATGTGCGGGAACGCCTTGGCGATGACGTCGATCTCACCCGGCGGCAAGCCGATCGCGGCCCCGACGTCACGGATCGCATGACGGACCCGATAGGTGTCCATCATCGAGACGCAGGCGCAGCGCTCGCCACCGAAACGCTCCAGGATGCGTTCGTAGACCTCGGTACGACGCGCCGACTCGACGTCGACGTCGATGTCGGGCAGCGCCCGGCGCAGCGGTGAGAGGAACCGTTCCATCAGCAGCCCGTGGGCCAGCGGCTCCACCCCGCTGATGCCGAGCAGGTAGTTGACCATGCTGCCGGCGCCGGAGCCCCGGGCTGCCACCCGTACCCCCAGGTCACGGATGAGGTCGACGACCTCGGCGACCGTCAGGAAGTAGGGCGCGTAGCCCAGCTGCCTGATGGTGTCGAGCTCGTCCTCGAGCCTGGCCAGGACCGCAGGCTGCGGCCCACCGCCGTAGCGCCGGGCCATCCCTGCCTCACAGCGTTGCCGCAGCTGCTCCTGCCCATGGATGCTGCTGGTACTGCTGGCACTACCTGTGCTCACTGTGCTCACTGTGCTCACTGCACCTACTTCGGGGAGGAAGACCCCGCCCAGACCCAGGTCGGCATACGGGTCGATCAGGCAGGACGCAGCCACGGCTCGGGTGGCGTCGAGCAGGTCGCGAGTGGTGGCCGACTCGGTGCCACCGGCTCCTCCGGCGAGCCGGACGATCTCGGCCGCGACCTGGGCCATCTGGGGACCAGACTTGAGGTGGCCCTCGGCATTGGCCCGGTCGATGTGCCGGAGGTCCAGAGCAACGAGGCGCCGGGCCGCGTCAAGGACGTCGACGGTGACCGCCGCGTCCTGCTCGCTATAGCGGACGGCATTGGTCAGGACCACGGTCATGCCCTGGTCGCGAGCGAATCCGAGCATCCGGGCGGCCTGCGTGCTGGATAGGTTGGCCGGGTCGGCGCCATCGACGGGCCCCCGGTGGGAGACCAGCTCCACCACCAGGCGCCGAGGGTCGATCCGCGACCGCCACGCATCGAGCACGGTCTTGGCAAGGTCGGGGCGGCGACCGGCGAGAACGCGGCCGAGCTCGGATGTCGGTCCGAGCAGGACGAACAGGTCGCCGCCGGCGGCGTGCTCGGCGACGAGATCAAGGGTCGAGACAGGGCGGCCACGCTCGCCTGAGAGGTGGGTGGCGGAGACGAGCCGGTTGAGCGCAGCCCAGCCCGCCCTGCCCTGGGCCAGGACGACGACGCGAGCGTGTCGAGGATCGACGCTGGCCCCGCCACGGACCGGGCTGGCTAGCCGGGTCGACTGCAGTGTCGACTGCTGTGTGGGCAGCAAGCCGCTGGGAGCAAGTGCGAGGTCAACACCGAGCGCGGGACGGATGCCCGCCGACAGGCATGCCTTGGCGAACTTCACCGCCCCGTATACCCCGTCCCGATCGGTGAGGGCGAGCGCTTCCTGCCCGTGCTCCGCAGCGCGGGCGACCAGGGCAGCCGGGTGACTGGCACCGAAGCGCATCGAGTAACCCGAGGCGACGTGCAGATGGACGAAGGGATCGGTGGGCACGGAGACGGGATCAGCGGTGGAAGCAGGATCAGTGGGCGGAGATCAGCCGACAAGAGGAAACGCGGACTGGTGCGGCACACCCAGGATCCCCTCGACGAGAGCGACAAAGCCGCCGGCGTCCCGAAGTAGGTCGTCGGCCTCTCGTGCAGTGACCACACCCACGAGCCCGGCCTCGGCCGACGCCCGTTTGCCGGCACCGGCAGCGAAGAAGGCTGCCCACTCACCGAGCTCAGGAGCCACCTGCGGGAGCACCACCCAGACGCTGCGTGGCCCGCGGCGGTGACTTCCTGGGCGTGCCCGGGAAGCAAGGACGGCAGCCGCGGCCCGTAGTGCAGCCAGGTGGGCGGCGGCATAACGCTCGGGAGCGGAACCAGCCGTCGCCGCCGTCGACAGCCCGTGTCGAGCGACGTCGAGCAGCTCGTATGAAGCCACGGGAACAGGGGCGCTGCGCAGGGCAGTAGTTGAGCCAGACGACATGGTTCCTCCTCGAAAAACCTAGTCAGGCAGGTCAGCGGGTCAAGCAGTCGGGTCAGGTCAAGCAGTCAGTCGAGTGCGCGAGCCAACGTCCACGAGGCGGCCGCCTCGTCGTACCTCAAGTCGTAGACCCCCGCAGGTGAGGCTCGCCCCGCCCCGGCCTCGACCCGCCAGACCTCATGGCCGGACGCATCGATCTGAGCCGGCAGACCATCAGGAAGGCGAGCGCGCCACCACGCCCCCACCTCCACCCAGTGCGCGAGGACACCACGAACGACGTAGAGCCGACCGCGCCACAGGAACTGGTCAGGCTGCTGAGCGCCTGAGCCGCCGGAACCCTCTGGACCGAACCCAGCTGAGCTGCCGGACCCAGCCCGGCGGACGTCGATGACGTCCCGCACCGGGTCGCCGTAGCGTCGAGTCATCTGCCGTCCTCCGCCCTTCTTGTTGGAGGTCGACCCACGAGCGCGGCGCTTCCCCACGCCTTGCTCGGGGCCGACGATCCGCCCAGGGCGGTGGGGGTCGAGGTCCACTGCCCCGGGCGGAGCTCCGGGACTCATTCGAACACTTGTTCGAACAAGAGGAACACTACAACGCCGTACCGACATCTCGTCAAGGGCTTCGCCGGGTCCTGTGGAAGAAGGCTTCGCCGGGTCCTGGGCGAAGAGCTCGACCGGGTAGCGGTTAGCCTGCAACGCATGCCGCTTCGCCATCCCATGGTCGCCAGGGTCACCGAGGTGCTGCGGGCCGCCGGGGCCACCGGCAGCCCGCTTGCACTGGCCGACGCCGCCCCCACGGCGGCCGCCGCGGCGGCCCAGCTGGGCTGCGCGGTCGGGGCCATCGCCAACTCGCTGGTCTTCAGCGCTGACGGCGAGCCCCTCCTCGTCATGACCTCAGGGGCGCATCGCGTCGACACGGCCAAGGTGGCTTCGATGCTGGGTACGGGTCGCATCGACCGGGCCGACCCCGAGTTCGTCCGGCTGCACACCGGGATGGCCATCGGCGGCGTCGCGCCCGTTGGCCACCCGCAACCGGTCCGTACCCTCGTCGACGTCTCCCTGGCCGACTATCCCGTGATCTGGGCCGCGGCCGGGCACCCGCATACGGTCTTTCCCACGTCCTACACCGAGCTGCTCAGCATCACCGGCGGCGCCGCGGCCGAGGTCGCCTGACCGTGTCCTCGCCGCTCCCGCCGCTCCCGGTGCCCTCCCTCGCCTACGACCGGAACGGGTCCGGTGCTCCCCTGGTGCTCGTCCACGGCCTTGGGTCGGCCCGCACGACCTGGTTCCCCCTCATGCCTGCGCTCGCCCGGCGCTATGACGTCATCGCCGTCGACCTTCCTGGCCACGGAGACAGCCCCGCGCTCCCGCGTACCGAGCCGGCGACCCCCGGACGCCTGGCCAAGCGACTGGCACGGTTCCTCGACGAGCTCGGGCTGGACCGGCCGCACATCATGGGCAACTCCCTCGGCGGCTGGGTGGGCCTGGAGCTCGCGGCCGACGGTCGGGCCCGGTCGTTCACCGGCCTGGCCCCGGCAGGGCTCTGGCTACGGCCCAAAACCCGTCGTAGTCCCGGCCTCCGCCGAAGCCGGTGGCTGGCGGCGGCGACACGTCCGTTGCACCCGCTCCTGCTGCGCTCCGCGACCGTGCGTGCGATCGGCTTCGCGAGCGGTTCCGCCCGCCCAGCCGAGGTCCCGTACACCACCGCCCTCGACGCCGCGCGGGCGCAGGCCGGGTCCACGGGCTACTTCGCAGCCCTCGACGGCACCCTCGGGATCCGTTTCGACCGGGCCACCGCCATCAGCGGCGACGTGCCGGTCACCGCGATCTTCGGAGACCACGACCGGATCCTGCCTGCGCCGAACCTGCAGGAACGTTCCCTGCTCCCGGGGCACGCACGCTGGGTCAGCCTGGTCGGCTGCGGTCACGCGCCTCAGTGGGACGCACCCGGTGCCGTCGTGCGCGAGCTGGTACGCACCACCTCGGCCGTGGACTGACCCACGTTGCCGACGAACCGGATGGATCGCTGATGGACTTCGCGCCGCTCGTACCCGAGCTCGTCACCCTGCACGTGTGGGGCGTCCCCACCCGACGTGTCCCGCAAGCCGTTGCCGCGATGGCCCGCGACCGCAGGCCCGTGGCGCAGGCTCCCGGACACACCTTCCACAAGCTCCTCGGGACCGGAGACGGTCGTACGTTCACGGTCCGCGACGCCGACCCGAGGCACTGGGCCCTGCTGGTCTGCTGGTCCGACGCTCGAGCTGCCGACGGGTTCGAGCAGTCGCCGGTCGTACGCCGCTGGGATGCCAGGGCCGCGGCCGGCGACGGAGGCGAGCGGCTCCGCGTCGCGATGACCCCGCTCGCCAGCCGGGGATGGTGGGACGACCGGCAGCCGTTCGGCGACCCGGAGCCGCGACCGTACGACGGACCGGTCGCGTCGCTGACCCGGGCCAGGCTGCGGCCCCGACTGACGCCGGCGTTCTGGCGGGCGGTCCCCCCGGTCAGCGCTCGCGCGCAGCAGTCGCCGGGCCTGATCACCACGCTCGGGATCGGCGAGGCACCCCTTGGCCGACAGGGGACCTTCTCGCTGTGGGAGTCCCGGAGCGCCATCGATGCCTTCGCCTACGGCTCCCCCGAGCACCGCAAGGTCATCGAGCAGACCCGCACGGTCGGCTGGTACTCCCAAGAGTTGTTCGCCCGGTTCGCGGTCGTGCAGGCACGTGGGTCGTTCGGCGGACGTGGCATCGACATCGTCACCTAGGCTGGCCCACCGTGAGCCTGCGCGTGTACTCCGGACCGCACTCCGACCGCCGCCGGCGGCAGAGTGGTCTGCAGCGCGGGCTCCCGTGGCTGTTCGCCCTGATCGCGATCGGGCTCGAGATCTCCTACCCGCTCGTGCACGGAGCCGGTCGCCGGGACATCACCGTGGCTGTCGTGGTCACGTTCTTCCTGGCCAGCACCAGCCACGCGCTGGTCTGGCGCGGACTGACCTGGACGGCCGGCTTCCTCGTGATCACCGTCGGCGGCGGGCTGGCCGTCGAGGCCATCGGCACCCGGGCGGGTGTTCCGTTCGGCGACTACGTCTACACCGGCTCGCTGTCGAGCACGATCTTCGGCGTCCCGTGGGTGGTCCCTCTGGCGTGGGCGATGTTCGCGTACCCCAGCCTGACGCTGGCTCGACGGGTCAGCAGGTCGGCGATCATCGTCCCGCTGCTTGGAGCGTTCACGCTGGCTGCATGGGACTTATTCCTCGACCCGATGATGACGGCCGAGGGGTACTGGCGGTTCACCAACCCGACCCCCGTCCTCATCCACGTACCCGGTGTTCCGGTCGTCAACTACGTGGGCTGGTTCCTGACGGCACTGGTCATGATGGTTCTTCTCGACCAGCTTCCTCGCCGGATCGTCCCCGACGGACAGCCGGCGCTGCTCTTCTTCTGGACGTACTTCTCGTCGATCGTTGGCAACGCCATGTTCTTCCACCGCCCCTGGGTGGCGATCTACGGCGGCATCGCCATGGGACTGGTCGCCATCCCGTACGCCTGGTCGCTGTGGGCCGGACGCGACTGACGCCCGGTCGCCTGCGCAGCACCGCCGTGACGGTCGGAACCGCGGCAGCTGTCGTTGGGACCGCGCACACGGTCTACAACCTCAGGCGGCTGCGGCTGCCGACGGCGGGCGCTCCTGTGGGTGAGAGGGTCTCGGTCCTGCTCCCCGTACGCGACGAGGCCGGTCGCATCGCCGACTGCCTGAAAGCCTTGCTGGCACAGGTCGACGTGCCCGACCTCGAGGTCCTCGTCCTCGACGACGGTTCGACCGACGACACCGGCGGGATCGTCCGCGGCCTTGGCTCGGACGACCCTCGGGTCCGGCTGATCGATGGCGGCCGACTGCCACCACCGAATGGCTGGCTCGGCAAGACCTGGGCCTGCCACCGCCTGTCGGAGGCTGCGTCGGGCCGGGTCCTCGTCTTCGTCGACGCCGACGTCGTGCTGGCACCGTCGGCTGTCGCCGCGACCGTCGCGCTGCTGCGCTCCACCGGCCTGGCCCTGGTGTCGCCGTACCCCCGGCAGGTCGCGGGGACGGTCGGCGAGCGGCTGGTGCAACCGCTTCTGCAGTGGTCGTGGCTGACGACGCTCCCGCTCGGCCTGGCCGAGCGATCACCGCGCCCGTCGCTGGCCGCGGCCAACGGGCAGTTCCTCGCGGTGGACGCAGCGGCGTACGCGCGCGCTGGCGGGCATGAGGCGGTCCGGAGCTCAGTCCTCGAGGATGTCGAGCTGCTCAGAGCGGTCAAGCGCTCCGGTG
This sequence comes from Sporichthyaceae bacterium, assembly GCA_031394045.1. Taxonomy (GTDB): domain Bacteria; phylum Actinomycetota; class Actinomycetes; order Prado026; family Prado026; genus JANYIP01. The sequence continues at coordinate 3,008 of JANMWN010000123.1, read as the reverse complement.
GGCGCGGCACCGTCGTCGACGGGACGCAGCTCGCAACCTGCCGGATGTACGAGGGCTGGGACGAGCTGGAGGCCGGCTACACCAAGTCCTTGTGGGCGGCGTTCGGGTCAAGCACCGGCGCCGCCGCCGCGACGACCGGGCTCGCTCTGGTCTACGTGCTGCCGTTCCTAGCCGCGCTCCGCGGTTCACGCGCTGGAGCCGTCGGGTACGCGGCGGGGGTGGCCGGTCGTGCCGCGGTAGCCCGACGGGTAGGCGGTCGCGTCTGGCCCGACTCGCTGGCCCACCCGATCTCGGTCAGCCTGCTCGGCTACCTGACGGTGCGATCGTTGGCCGCGCGCAGGGCGGGAACCCTGACATGGAAGGGTCGGGTGCTGCCGTGAGCCGGGTCGTGGTGGTCGGTGCCGGGATGGGCGGGCTGGCCGTCGCCGCAAGACTGTCGGCCCAGGGACACGCGGTCGTCGTCCTCGAGCAGGCTGCGACGTACGGGGGGAAGCTCGGGCGGCTCGAGCGAGACGGCTTCGTCTTCGACACCGGGCCTTCGTTGCTCACCCTCCCAGCCGTCTATCGCGACCTGTTCCTGAAGACGGCAGTCCGGCGCAAGGGAGCCGCGCTCGAGGACAACGTCGACCTCGTGCCGGTCGACCCGGCCTTCCACTACCGCTTCGCCGACGGCGTGGCACTGGACGTCCCCGACTGCTCTCGGGCCGGCACCGCCGAGGCGATGGATGCGGCCTTCGGCGGAGGTGCCGGGGCGCAATGGACCGCGCTGGTCGACCACGCCGCGGCGGTGTGGCAGGTCACGCGTACGCCGTTCCTGGAGACGCCTCTGACTGGGACGCGGGACCTGCTGCGGCAGTCGTTGCGGGTACGGGACCTGCGCACGGTCGCTCCGCTGACCACGCTTCGCCGCCTGGGCACTCGCTACCTGAAGGACCCGAGAGCGCGGATGCTGCTCGACCGCTACGCGACGTACTCCGGCTCGGACCCACGACGCGCCCCGGCTGCGCTCGTCGTGGTGCCGTACATCGAGCAGACCTTCGGCGCGTGGCACGTGGGCGGCGGGCTGCGGATGCTGGGTCGCGCGTTGTACGACCGTTGCGTCGAGCGTGGTGTCGAGTTCCGGTTCGAAGCCGACGTGACCGAGGTGCTCGTCGAGAGCGGACGGGCTACCGGGGTCCGCCTGGCCGGAGGCGAACGGGTGGGCGCCGACGTCGTGGTCTCCAACGCCGACGCCAGCCATCTGTTCGCCGACCTGCTTCCCCCGTCGGTGGCGGCACCGGCGCTCAATCGACTCCGCCGGACCACCCCGTCGTCGTCCGCCTTCACCCTGCAGCTGGCGCTGCGGGGACGTACCCCCGGGCTGCGGCACCACACGGTGCTCTTCCCCGCCGACTACGACCAGGAGTTCGATTCACTCTTCGGCCGGTCGCCGCGTCCCGTCGACGACCCCGCGGTCTACGTCTGCGCTCCGGACGACGCGCTGATGCGACCGGACGAGCACCACGAGGCGGTCTTCGTCCTGGTCAACGCCCCACGGCACTGCGCCAGCTCACCCGGCTCACCCGGCTCACCCGGCTCACCCGGCTCACCCGGCTCACCCGGCTCACGGAGCTCACGGAGCTCACGGAGCTCCCGGAGCTCACCCAGGTCACCCAGGTCACCCAGGTCACCCGGGATTGACTGGACGGCGCGCGGTCTGGCCGACAGTTACGCCGACCGCGTGCTCGACGTGATGGCCGCCCGCGGCCTCGACGTACGCGACCGCGTCCTGTGGCGAGAGGTACGCACCCCGGCCAACCTCGAATCGGCCACCCGGTCTCCCGGAGGGTCGATCTACGGCACGTCGTCGAACGGGCCGCGCGCGGCATTCCTGCGCCCGGCGAACCAGTCACCGCTGCCCGGCCTGTTCCTGGTCGGAGGGTCGTCGCATCCCGGCGGCGGACTCCCGCTCGTCGGGATGTCCGCCGCCATCGTCGCCGGACTAGTCGGCGACGCCTGAGACTCAGGGGTCGTCGGGCCATGGCTCGTCCAAGACCTCGTCCGGGCTGAAAAGCTCTTGCAGCGCAGGGACTTCGTCCGCGTCGCCGCACCGTTGCCGTGGTGTGGCACCAGGCTGGTGGTTGTGAGGTGGTTGGTGGACCTGCCGACCGGTAGGTGTGGTCGTCGTGGTGGATCCGTCGACGTGGGCCTGGGTTGCCGTGTGGCCGAGGGTCTTGAGGTGGTGGTGGTTCTTGCACTGGGGGCGCATGCCGGCCGCGCTCGTCGGACCACCTTGGTCGTACGGCTTGCTGTGGTCGAGCTCGCACCGGTACGAGGGCTGCCCGCAGTAGGGGCTGGTGCAGCGAGGGTGCGCGGCCAGCAGGTAGTCGCGCAGACCCTGAGGTGGTGCGTAGGTGGTGGAGCCGTAGTCCAGCAGGTAGCCGGTGACGGGGTCGGTGACCCAGCGCCGCCAGGGGACATCAGCGGCCAGAGCTCGGGCAACGTCGGCGGGGATGGGGCCGTACCCGGTCAGCTCGGCGGGATGGTCGGCCAGGCCAAGCAGGGTCGGCAGGTCGATCAGCACGCCGAGAGTGATGGGGCGGCCGTGGGCACGGGGAATCGCCGGGTTGGCCAGGGTCGCGCAAGCAATCTGGACCAGCGCGTCCGCGCGCCGGGCATCGATCCCGATCCGGGTACCGGGGATGCGCCTGCCGGTGACCGGGTCGGTCGTCGCGGGGGTGTGGGTGGGCAGGGTCCGTGCGACGGTGTCCACCGCCGTCCACACGGTCACCGCGTCCACAGCGGTCAGCAGGGCGCTGAAGGTGGCCATGCCATCGGGCTCGGGATAGTGGACCACCCGGCGTCGTCCAGCCGCTCGGGCGTGCTTCGCGGCGTAGGTGCAGGTGTCCACGGCAGCCACCGCACGTGTCAGCGACCGGGTGAACTCGGCGACTGACTGGTCGGACGCCCGGGGCAGCACCCGGGCCTCGACCTGGGCGGCCTGTTCACCTGTCAGCTCGGCGTCGGTG